>NZ_JCAMOQ010000004.1:0-327054 GCF_059512365.1 Bradyrhizobium sp. Ses1 | reverse complement strand
AACTCGCCAGAAACTTCTTGGCTGCCGTCCACATCGCCGCAGTCGTCGCCTATTGGATCAATTGAGTCTGAACCCTAATATGGAATAACCGCTCACTTTCTGTGGAATGCTGATAGCGAATATCGCCAAATCAAAGCGAATAACGCTATCAACACGAAGCCAGTCAGTTGCCAAGTCCGGAAAACCGGACGGTCGGGTCCGAAAAAACATCGAAAATGTTCGCGATTTAATCGCGAGTATTGGGTTTTTAAGGAGTGTCCCGATGACTGAACTGCGAGGTCCCTTTTGCGAAAGGGACGAAGTCGACAGCCTAGTACCGCTGTGCGACCTGACGCGGCGGCGTCTTGAGAAGAAGGGCCGTTTTCCGAGGCGGATACGGATCACTTCGAAGAAGTGTGTACATCGCAGGACCGAAATTGAGGCGTGGATCGCGGATCCCGAAGGCTGGCGCCCGGCGGCCAAACCCGAGGTCGCGGCATGACGCGATTCGAGATTGCGCGCTGCGACCACCGCGAGGGCGAGTGATGTCACGCGCGAGCCGCTCCGCGACCATCCGCAAGGCCGAGATCGAACGTACCGTTAAGGGTGTGATCGCGACTGGCTTGTCCATCAGCCGGATTGAGGTCGAGGGCGGGAAGCTTGTTATCTACACCAGCGATGGCGGCGCGCATCAGGAAGAGAGCCCACTAGAGGCGTGGAGGCGAGCGAATGGTAAGGGCTAGGCTCCAGGGCATTAACACGGTGCGCAAGCGTCTCGCCGACGGCACGGTGCGCACCTACTACTACCACCGCGCCACCGGCCTGCCGTTGAGCGGCAATCCCGGCTCACCCGAGTTCATCAGGGACTATGCCGCGGCCGAGAAGACGATGCTCGATCGGAGGGCCGGCACCTTTGAGGGCCTGGTGCGCGATTACACGCTGTCGCCAGAGTTCGGGAAATTGGCCGACAGCACGCAAAAAGAATATCGGCGCATGCTCACCAAGGCCGAGGGGAAGTTCAGCAACTTGCCGCTCGCTGCGCTGGAGGATCCTCGCGTGCGGCAGGATTTCATGTCCTGGCGCGCCGACGTGGCCAAGGCTTCCGGCGAGCGCGAGGCCGACAACCGGCTGAGTGTGATTTCCGCCATGCTCTCCTGGGCGAAGGAAAACGGTCAGCTTTTCAGCAATCACCTCGCTGGCTTTCGGCGCCTGCATAGCGTTGACCGCTCCGACATGATCTGGCTGCCAGAACACATCAAGTCTTTCATGAATGCCGCACCCGTCGAGCTGCAGCGCGCGCTCATCCTCGCGCTTCACACTGGCCAGCGGCAAGGCGACCTGCTGCGCCTGACGTGGGGCAATTACGATGGCCTGCTGATCTCGCTGCGGCAGGGAAAGACGGGACGCAAGGTCGAGATACCCTGCACCAGAGCATTGAAGGCGATGCTGGATGGCCTCGGACGCGATTCGGCTGTGGTGCTGGCCACCAAGACCGGCCGTCCGTGGAAGCCACGCTACTTCAAGGCGCAGTGGGAGGCGGCATCAAAGGCGGCCGACATCACCGAGCTGCACTTCCATGACCTTCGCGGAACCGCCGTTACGATGCTGGCGGAGGCCGGGTGCACCACGCCGCAGATTGCTGCCATCACTGGCCACTCGCTCAAGACCGTGACGGCCATCCTCGACAAGTATCTTGCTCGCACACGCGTTCTGGCGGGTGAGGCAGTGACGTTGTTCCAGAACGCAAAGAGCACAAAGTTTGCAAACCGCCTGCAAACCAGAGCCCCAAAACCGACGAAGGGAAATCCTAAGTGATTGATAATGCTGGCGCGCCCGGAACGATTCGAACGTCCGACCCTCAGATTCGTAGTCTGATGCTCTATCCAGCTGAGCTACGGGCGCGTTTTCGCGTGAGGGGCTTTGAGAGCCCGGGGTCTGTCCGAGAGGCTCGGACGCACCAGCGAAAGAGCGCTCTAGCTACAGGCTCCGGGTCCGGTTGGCAAGGTCTGGAATAGCGGTTCTAGGGTTGATTTGCGCCGAAAGCGCTGCCCCGCCTCAGGCCCGTGCGCGCTCGGTGCGGACGATCTGGAGTTCCACCGGGCGGTCGGGGATGGCGATGCGGAAGGTGGCGCCGATGGTGCCTTCGACGAGGTTAATCTCGCCGTCATGGGCACGGATCAGCTCGGCGGCGATCGCGAGGCCGAGCCCGCTGCCGCCGGGGCGGCCGGACGTCTGGAACGCCTCGAACAGGTGATCGCGGGTCTTCTGGGGAACGCCGGGCCCGGTGTCGGAGACCTCGATGATCGCGACCGTCCCCTCGCGGCGGCCGGTGATGCGGATTTGCTGGGCGCCGCCGTCGGTCGCCGGACGGCTCTCCAACGCCTGCGCCGCGTTGCGCACGAGGTTGAGCAGCACCCGGAACAGCTGGTCCGGATCGGCATCGATCGCGAGCCCGCGCTCGATGGCGCTGATCCAGGTGATCGAGGCGTCCGAGGCAAGCCCTGCCGATTCGCGCACCTCGACGACGACGGGCTCGACCAGGATCATGCGGCGGTCGGGCGCGGCCTCTTGGGCGCGGCCGTAGGACAATGTCGACTGGCAGAAGGCGATGGCGCGTTCGAGTGAGCGCAACAGTTTCGGCGCGAAGCGCTGCACCCTGGGATCAGGGACGCTTGCGAGCTGATCGGACAGAAGCTGCGAGGAGGCAAGCAGGTTGCGCAGATCGTGATTGATCTTGGAGACGGCGAGCCCCAGCGCCGCCAGCCGGCTCTTCTGATGCAGCATCGAGACCAGGTCGCGCTGCATGTCGGAAAGCTCGCGCTCGGCGACGCCGATCTCGTCGCCGCGCTGGCTCGGGACGATGATCCGCGCCGAACTTTCGGGGTTTTCGTGGAAACCGATCAGGCTCGCGGTCAGCCGCCGCATCGGGCGCACGAACAAATAATGCAGGGCGAGATAGACCAGGCCCGCGGTGAGGCCCCCGATCAAGAGCGCGACGATCAAGACGTTGCGGGAGAAGCGGTACATCGCCTGCCGCAGCGGCTTCTCGTCGATCACGACCTCGATGAACTGCGCCTGGCCCGGCGCCGGCCCGACCACGCGGATGGTCTGGTCGCCGTGCTCCAGCATGATCTGGAACGCATCGACGATCGCCGACCATACCGACATCTCGCGCATGTCGACGTCATGGTCGATCGCAGCCGGCAGGTCGGCGCTGGCGAGCAGCCGCCGCTGCTGGCCCATCTTGATCGCCACCGCACGGGCGCCGATGCTGGTCAGGATCTGGCGCGCCAACGATTCCGGGACATAGCCGGACGGCGCGGCATCGAGCACCAGCGCCGCGGTGTTGGCAGCGGCCAGCCGGTCGTTCAGCCTGTTCATCCGGAAGTTGGCGATCGCGGGCACATAGATCAGCATCCCGGCGATCATCACCAGGGGGATCGTGAGCAGCAGAAGCTTGCCGGACAGGCCAAGCCGGTACACCGGCTGCGCCCGAGACTTCTCCGTCGTCGGCTGATCGTCGGTCACTGACACGATATAGGCCTTCTTTGGCGCATGTTCAGCATGCTGCCGTGCACCATCGCCGGTCAAATTACGGATCGCTAATGTAAGCCGGTTCCATGTGCCCCGGATGCAGCCGGCTAACGCCGGGCCACATAGACAACAACCCCACAGAATCAGGACTATTTCCGCGAATTACGACCTTTCGAAGAACCGCTTTTGCCGTGCTGGCCGACATTGACGAAAAGGAGGCGCTCCCGTATAAGCCGCGCAAATTGTCCGCGATGGCCCGGTTTTACCGGGGGCGGCTCATTTGGGGCCGCGAATGGCCCATTCTGGGCCAGCCAGCATCATCGGACCTATCTCAATTCATCGGCAGATTGCCTGTTCAGCGGAGAACGACCCGTGAAGCGGACTTATCAACCCAGCAAACTGGTGCGCAAGCGCCGCCACGGCTTCCGCGCCCGTCTCGCCACGGCCGGTGGCCGCAAGGTCCTCGCCGCGCGCCGCGCGCGTGGCCGCAAGCGTCTGAGCGCCTGAGCCCGGGCGTCTTCCGGAGATTCTAAATGGATCGGCTAAGGCAGCGGGCGGACTTCGTCGCCGTTGCCAATGGCGCGCGGGCGACCAGCCCGGCCTTTGTGCTGCAAGGCCGCGCCCGTGATGATGACGGCCCGATCCGCGTCGGCTTCACCGTCACCAAAAAGAACGGCACCGCTACCGAGCGCAACCGCATCCGGCGCAGGCTTCGCGCGCTGATACAGCGGCTCGACGTCATACCGATGCGGCCACATCATGATTATGTGTTAGTCGGCCGCCGGGATGCACTAACCCGCGACTTCGCGGCCATGCTCGACGACCTCCGCACAGCGCTCCGCCGCCTCGACCGGCAACCGGCCAAAAGCGGCCGCAGCCAGAATAATATAAAGAGCGGCGGCAACCGGAATTGAATGACGAGACCTTGAAGAGATGACCGACAACCGCAACACCATCATCGCCGTCATTCTATCCGGCCTGGTGCTGATCGCCTGGCAATATTTCTACAACGTGCCGCAGATGGAGAAGCAGCGCGCGCAGCAGCAGGCGCAGACTGAACTGCAGAAGCAGCAGACGCCGCCGGCGCAGCAGACAACCCCGGGCACCGCGCCGCAGCCGGGATCGGCGCCTTCGCCTTCGAGCGCGCAACCGGCCTCCGGCGCGCCGGTCGTCAGCCGCGAAGCCGCGATCGAGGCCAGCCCGCGCGTCAAGATCGACACGCCCACATTGTCAGGCAGCATCTCGCTGAAGGGCGCGCGTATCGACGATTTGTCGCTGGAGAAATTCCGCGACACCGTCGACCCGAAATCACCACCGATCGTGCTGTTCTCGCCGTCGCAGACCGCCGCACCCTATTACGCGGAATTCGGCTGGGTGCCGGCGACCGGCGCCACGGTGCGGATGCCTGACGCGACCACGGTGTGGCAGCAGGAGGGTTCCGGCGCGCTGACGCCGACTAATCCGGTCACGCTGAAATACGACAACGGCGAAGGCCTGACCTTCCGCCGCACGATTGCGATCGATGACCGCTATCTCTTCACCATCAAGGATGACGTCACCAATGCCGGCAGCGCCCCGGTCACGCTCTATCCCTACGCGCTGATCTCGCGCCACGGCACGCCGCAGGTTTCCGGCTATTACATCCTTCATGAAGGCCTGATCGGCTATCTCGGCGATCATGGCCTGCAGGAATTCGGCTACAAGAAGATCGACGACGCCAAGCGGGTGAACTTCAGCGCCACCGACGGCTGGCTCGGCATCACCGACAAATACTGGGCTTCCGCACTGCTGCCGGACACCTCGGCCAAGCTGCAGGCGAGCTTTTCCTCCGATCTGGTCAACAACAACAGAAGGTACCAGACCGATTATCTGCTGGAGCCGCAGACCGTCGCGGCCGGCGCCACCGTCACCGCCAATGCGCGGCTGTTCGCCGGCGCCAAGGAAGCCGGCGTCGTCGGCATCAACTTCCCGCTTGGGCCGGGCGGCTACAACCGGCAGCTCGGTCTCAATCATTTCGATCTGCTGATCGACTGGGGCTGGTTCTACTTCATCACCAAGCCGATGTTCCTGGCGCTCGACTGGTTCTACCGCCTGTTCGGCAATTTCGGCGTCTCGATCCTGCTGGTGACGGTGATCGTGAAGCTGTTGTTCTTCCCGCTCGCCAACAAGTCCTACGCCTCGATGGCGAAGATGAAGTCGATCCAGCCGCAGCTTGCCGCGCTGAAGGAGCGCTATCCGGACGACCGGGTGAAGCAGCAGCAGGAGATGATGGAGATCTACAAGAAGGAGAAGATCAACCCGATCGCGGGCTGTCTTCCTATCGCGCTGCAGATCCCGGTGTTCTTCTCGCTCTACAAGGTGCTGTTCGTCACCATCGAGATGCGGCACGCGCCGTTCTTCGGCTGGATCAAGGACCTGTCGGCGCCGGATCCCACCAACCTGTTCACCCTGTTCGGCCTGATCCCGTTCGACCCCACCACGATCCCGGTGTTCGGCCATTATCTCTGGCTCGGCATCTGGCCCATCATCATGGGCATCACGATGTGGTTCCAGATGAAGCTCAATCCGACGCCGCCGGATCCGACGCAGAAGATGATCTTCGACTGGATGCCCTTGATCTTCACCTTCATGCTAGCCGGTTTCCCGGCAGGCCTGGTGATCTACTGGGCCTGGAACAACCTGCTTTCGGTGGCGCAGCAGAGCTACATCATGCACCGGAACGGGGTGAAGGTAGAATTGTTCGACAATCTCAAGGCCACCTTCGCGAAGAAGGCGACATAGCGCCGTCATTGCGAGCCACCGGGTCGCGCGAACGCGCGCCCGATGACAGGCTCCGCGAAGCAATCCATGCCTCAGCAAGTGGCGCTATGGATTGCTTCGTCGCTTCGCTCCTCGCAATGACGGAATGAGATCTTTCCCACATGACCGCCGAAACCGATGCGGAGCTGATCGAAGCGGGGCGAAAACTGTTCGCCGGCGACTGGCACTTCATCTGGGCCGCGCCGTCGATCGAGACGCTGCCGCCTATGGCGGGGCTCGAGGTTGCCTTTGCCGGTCGCTCCAATGTCGGCAAGTCGAGCCTGATCAACGCGCTCACCGGCCGCAGCTCGCTCGCACGCACCTCGCACACACCCGGACGCACACAGGAACTGATCTTCTTCGAAGGCCCTGAGAAAGCGGGCTTCCGTTTGGTCGACATGCCCGGCTATGGCTATGCCTCCGCACCCAAAGCCAAGGTCGCGTCCTGGACCGCGCTGATCCATAAATTCCTGCAGGGCCGCGCCACTCTGGCGCGGGTCTATGTCCTGATCGATGCCCGCCATGGCATCAAGGATGTCGATCTCGATGTCCTGAAGACGCTCGACAAATCGGCCGTCAGCTACCAGGTGGTGCTGACCAAGGCGGACCAGGTGAAAGCCTCCGAACTCGCCGCCCGCATCGAAGAGACCGCGGCCGCGCTGGCGAAACACCCGGCCGCCTTTCCGGATGTCTTGGCGACCTCCTCGCGCACCGGCACCGGCATGCCGGAATTGCGTGCCGCGATGGTGCGCCTGCTCGAAGAGCGCCGCGGATGAACAGCCTGCATCGAATCCTGCTCGTCCTCGCCGGCATCATGGGCGCCTGCGGCGTGATGCTGGCGGCCGGATCCGCCCATCTCGCCGATGCGACGCGGCTTGCAGCCGCCTCGTCGATGCTGCTGTTTCATGCCAGTGCCGTGCTCGGGGCAATCGCCCTCGTCGGGCGCGGCCTGCTGAACCGCGCGATCGGGACTGTTTCAGCGATCGGCTTCGTCATCGCCGCGTCATTGTTCGCCGGCGATCTCTGCCTGCGCCAATATGCCGGTCACGGCCTGTTTCCAATGGCCGCGCCGACCGGCGGGACGCTGTTGATCGTGAGCTGGCTGGTGCTGGCGCTTGCGGCAGCATGGCCGCATCGGACTTAACCCTTCTCCCCTTGTGGGAGAAGGTGGCGTGGACGCAGTCCACGCCGGATGAGGGGTCTCTATCCGCGGAGACCCCTCACCCGGCTTCGATGCTTCCGCATCGAAGCCCCCCTCTCCCACAAGGGGAGAGGGTGAACAGCGCTTTGCGCCTCGCGCGCCAATCGGATAGAACCGCGCCCGACGCCGCTTTCTGGGAATAGCGAGACCCGCTCCATGACCGACACGAAGATCAGCCCGCTCGACCAGGCCCGCATCCTGTCCGAGGCGCTGCCGCATATGCAAGAATATGACGAGGAAACCATCGTCATCAAATATGGCGGCCATGCTATGGGCGCGGAGGACACCGCCAAGGCGTTTGCGCGCGACATCGTGCTCCTGGAGCAGACCGCGATCAATCCGGTAGTCGTGCATGGCGGCGGGCCGCAGATCGCGACCATGCTCAAGCGCCTCGGCATCCAGTCCGAGTTCGCGGCGGGCCTGCGCATCACCGATGCGGCGACGATCGAGATCGTCGAGATGGTGCTGGCCGGCTCCGTCAACAAGCAGCTCGTCGGCTATATTAACGAGGCCGGCGGCAAGGCGGTCGGCCTCTCCGGCAAGGACGGCAACATGGTGAAGGCGTCGAAGACGACGCGCACCATGATCGATCCGGGTTCCAACATCGAGAAGGCGATCGATCTCGGCTTTGTCGGCGAACCGGAGAAGGTCGACCTGACGCTGCTCAACCAGCTCATCGGCTATGAGCTGATCCCGGTGCTGGCGCCGCTGGCGACATCAAAGGACGGCCAGACGCTGAACATCAATGCCGACACCTTCGCCGGCGCTGTGGCCGGCGCCTTGAAGGCTAAGCGCCTGCTGCTGCTCACCGACGTGCCGGGCGTGCTCGACAAGTCCAAGAAGCTGATCCCGGAACTATCGGTAAAGGATGCGCGCAAATTGATCGCGGACGGCACCATTTCCGGCGGCATGATCCCGAAGGTCGAAACCTGCATCTACGCCCTGGAGCAGGGCGTGCAGGGCGTCGTCATCATCGACGGCAAGACGCAGCATGCGGTCTTGCTGGAGCTGTTCACCGATCAGGGGACCGGCACGCTGATCCATAAGTGACCAGGTCCTACTATTCACCGTCATGGCCGGGCTCGTCCCGGCCATCCACGTCTTTTCAGCAGCAACCGCGTGCGAAAGGCGTGGATGCCCAGGTCAAGCCCGGGCATGACGAGGCGAGGGTGAGGAGATCGCCCCGGTCCCTTCTAGCTCAAGTGCTGACGGCGGTGCCGGCCGCGGCGCTTTCGTTCTTGCTTTCCTCCGCGCCGGCGCGCGCCGACCTGAAACTCTGCAACCGCATGAGTTACGTGGTCGAAGCCGCGATCGGGATCGATGAGAAATCGGCGACCGCGACGCGCGGCTGGTTCCGCATCGATCCCGCCGCCTGCCGCGTCGTGGTGCAGGGCGCGCTTACCGCCGACCGCGTGCTTCTGAATGCGCGCGCGCTCGGCGTCTACGGCGCCTCGCCAATCCCGCAAAACGGCACCGACACGCTCTGCGTCGCGCAGGACAATTTTGTCATCGCCGCCGCCCGCCAGTGCCGCAGCGGCCAGACGCCGGCGCAATTCACGCAGATAACGCCGACCCAGTCCGAGGACGGCAACCTCGTCGCCTATCTTGCCGAAGGCTCCGAATATGACGAGGAGCAGGCGCGGCTTGCCGGCATCCAGCGTTTGCTCGTGATCGCCGGCTATGATGCCGCGCCGATCGACGGCGTCGACGGGCCGAAGACGCAAGGAGCGCTGTCGGCATTCCTCAAGAGCCGCGGCCTCTCCAGCGACGTCGTGCAATCGCCGAATTTCTTCACCACCATGATCGATGCCGTGCAGAAGCCATCCGCGACCGGACTGACCTGGTGCAACGACACACCGCACAAGGTCATGGCGGCGGTGGCGACCGACGACGGCAAGGCCGTCACCAGCCGCGGCTGGTATCGGATCGATCCCGGCAAGTGCCTGCATCCCGACGTCACCGGCCAGCCGAAGCAGATCTTCTCCTTCGCCGAAGCCGTCGATGCCGAGAACCGCACCATCCGCTTGAAGGACAAGCCGCTAAACTGGGGCGGCGCGACGCAGCTCTGCACCCGCGAGAGCAAGTTCGAGATCGCCGAGCAGGGCGATTGCGCCACCCGCGGGCTGGCCGCGGTAGGCTTTGCGCCGGTCGACATGACCAGCGGCGGCAAGACGCTGCGCTTTGCGATGCCGTGATAACATCAGCCGTCGTCCCGGCGAAGGCCGGGGCCCATAACCATAGGGTTTAGTGATATGCGAAGCTGTAACTGCTTGCTCGCGCCACAACACTTCCCTGTGGTTATGGGTCCCCGCGCCCCGGGCGCAATTGCGCCCTAGGCAGGGACGACGCGTTGAGAGAGTGGTGAAAATGTCCCGCGCCTTCGACCATATCGACACCTGGGTGTTCGACCTCGACAACACGCTGTATCCGCATCACGTCAACCTGTGGCAGCAGGTCGATGCGCGGATCGGCGAGTTCGTCAGCAACTGGCTGGGCGTCACGGCGGAAGAAGCCCGGCGCATCCAGAAGGACTATTATCTCCGCTACGGCACCACGATGCGCGGCATGATGACCGAGCACGGCGTCCGCGCCGACGACTACCTCGCTTATGTCCACCAGATCGATCACTCGCCGCTGGAGCCGAACCCGGCGATGGGCGCCGCGATTGCAAGGCTGCCCGGCCGCAAGCTGATCCTGACCAACGGCTCGACCGACCATGTCGGCGCGGTGCTCGCGCGTCTCGGCATCGGCGCACATTTCGAGGCGGTGTTCGACATCATCGCCGCCGAGCTTGAGCCGAAACCGGCGCCGCAGACCTATCAGCGCTTCCTGGCGCTGCACGACGTCGATCCCGCCAACGCCGCGATGTTCGAGGACCTCGCGCGCAACCTGGTCGTGCCGCATCAGCTCGGCATGACCACGGTGCTGGTGGTGCCCGACGGGACGCAGGAAGTCGTGCGCGAGGACTGGGAGCTCGAGGGCCGCGACGCCGCTCATGTCGACCATGTCACGGACGATCTGACGGGGTTTTTGCAGAGGCTACGCGCCACAGGCTGAAAATGTAGCCCGGATGGAGCGAAGCGCAATCCGGGGTTCTCGCAAGCGGAAACCAGTCCCGGATTGCGCTTCGCTCCATCTCGGCTACGGCAGAACCAGCCTTGACTCCGCCGCGCCAAATCCCGAAAAAGCTCCAAATACCCTCCCCGCCCGCCTCAAGGAATCGCCCGATGTCGCTGTCCGCCCTCGAGTCCATCGTCAACGCCGCGTTCGAAGCCCGCGACGGCATTTCGACCTCGACCACGGGCGAGGTGCGCGAGGCCGTGGATTACGCGCTCGAACTGCTCGACAAGGGCGAGACGCGCGTCGCCGAGCGCCAGACCAGCGGCAAATGGAAGGTCAACCAATGGCTGAAGAAGGCGGTGCTGCTGTCGTTCCGCCTCAACGACATGGGACAGATTCCCGGCGGTCCCGGCAAGGCGTCGTGGTGGGACAAGGTGCCCTCGAAATTCGATGGCTGGGGTGAGAACCGCTTTCGTGACGCCGGCTTTCGCGCGGTGCCGGGCGCGATCGTGCGCCGTTCCGCCTTCATCGCCCGCAACGTCGTGCTGATGCCCTCCTTCGTCAATCTCGGCGCCTATGTCGATGAAGCGACGATGGTCGACACCTGGTCGACCGTCGGCTCCTGCGCGCAGATCGGCAAGCGCGTGCACATCTCCGGCGGTGTCGGCATCGGCGGCGTGCTCGAGCCGCTGCAGGCCGAGCCCGTGATCATCGAGGACGATTGCTTCATCGGTGCCCGCAGCGAGGTCGCCGAAGGCGTGATCGTGCGCAAGGGCGCGGTGCTCTCGATGGGCGTGTTCCTCGGCGCGTCCACCAAGATCGTCGATCGCGAGACCGGCGAGACCTTTGTCGGCGAAGTGCCGGAATATGCCGTCGTCGTGCCCGGCACCTTGCCGCCCAAGCCGATGAAGAATGGACAGCCGGGCCCGGCCACCGCCTGCGCCGTCATCGTCAAGCGCGTCGACGAGCGCACCCGCGCCAAGACCAGCATCAACGAATTGCTGCGGGACTAAAGACGCAGCCAAGGTCGCCCATGGGGTATGATCGCTCGAAAGGTCATCCCTATGGCTGAGGCGAGCCCCCGACCAGCCCTTCGCGACATCCCGCCGGGTATCTGGGCGCTCGGTTTCGTCTCGATGCTGATGGATATCTCTTCGGAGATGATCCATGCATTGTTGCCGGTCTATCTGGTGACAGTGCTCGGCACCTCGATGGTCACCGTCGGCGTCATCGAAGGCATCGCCGAAGCGACGGCATCGATCACCAGGATATTTTCCGGCGCGCTGTCCGATTGGCTCGGCAAGCGAAAATGGCTGGCGGCGCTCGGCTATGGCCTTGCAGCGCTGACCAAGCCGATCTTTCCACTGGCGTCGACGGTCGGCTGGCTGATGGCCGCGCGCTTCATCGACCGGATCGGAAAAGGCATTCGCGGCGCTCCGCGCGACGCGCTGGTGGCGGACATTGCTCCAGCCCATCTGCGTGGCGCCAGCATTGGCCTGCGGCAATCGCTGGATACGGTCGGCGCCTTCATCGGACCATTGATCGCCATCGGCCTGATGTGGCTGACGTCAGACCATTTCAAAGCCGTGTTCTGGTTTGCAGTGATTCCTGGCTTGCTGTCGTTCGCACTTATCGCGTTTGCCGTGCGTGAACCCGCGCGGGCGAAAGGGTTGCGCGAGGTGCGCAATCCAATCAGCCTCAGCGAAATCAGAAATCTGGGCGCGGCCTATTGGTGGGTGGTGGCGATTGCGAGCGTGTTCACGCTGGCCCGCTTCAGCGAGGCGTTTCTGATCCTCCGCGCGCAGAATGTTGGCCTGCCGGTTACGCTCGCACCGGCCGTGCTGGTCCTGATGAATGTCGTCTATGCCGGCGCGGCATATCCGGCCGGCGTGGTGTCCGATCGCATGGACCGCACAACCGTGCTGGCGTTCGGCATCGTGCTTTTGATCGTCGCCGATCTTGCGCTCGCGCTGCTGCCCAGCATGACCGGTGCCGCGGTCGGCATCGCGCTGTGGGGACTGCACATGGGCTTCACGCAAGGACTGCTGGCGGCGCTTGTCGCGGATACCTCGCCCGCCGAGCTGCGCGGCACGGCTTACGGCTTCTTCAACCTGCTCTGCGGGATCGCAATGCTCGTGGCCAGCGTGATCGCAGGCGCATTGTGGGACAGTGCCGGACCGCAAGGCACCTTCTTCGCGGGTGCCGGCTTTGCGCTGCTTGCACTGGCAGGTCTGCTCACCGTGCGGGGCCGCGCCAAGGTCGCGGCAGGCTGATCGGCTGCGTCGCAGAGCCGCAACACGAAGTCGGGAGCATGCCGCGCAAGGCTGGCCCGCCGCCGCGGTGACGTGTTAAGTCCGGAAGCATGACCGATGCCATCTCCATCACGCGCGACCTTGTCCGCTGCCCTTCCGTCACGCCCGCCGACGCCGGTGCGCTCGGCGTGCTCGAGAACATCCTGAACGCCGCCGGCTTCGAGGTGCACCGCGTCACCTTCAGCGAGCCCGGCACCGCCGACATCGACAATCTCTATGCACGTATCGGCGATCAGGCGCCGCACATTACCTTTGCCGGCCATACCGATGTGGTGCCGCCGGGCGACGAGTCTGCCTGGACGCATGGCCCGTTCTCCGGCGAGGTGAAGGACGGCTTCCTCTATGGCCGCGGCGCCGTCGACATGAAGGGCGGCATCGCCTGCAGCGTCGCCGCGGCGCTCGAATATCTCAGGGACAATGGCGGCAGGCCAAGGGGTTCAATCTCATTCCTGATCACAGGCGACGAGGAGGACGTTTCCATCAACGGCACGATCAAGCTGTTGAAGTGGGCGGCCGAGCGCGGCGAAAAGTTCGATCATTGCGTGCTCGGCGAGCCATCCAATGTCGAGGTGCTCGGAGACACCATCAAGGTCGGCCGCCGTGGCTCGCAATCCGGCACGCTCCACGTCGAGGGCGTGCAGGGCCATGTCGCCTATCCGCACCGCGCCTCCAATCCGGTGCCGGACATCTCGAGGTTGATCGTGGCGCTGAGCGACGAGCCGCTTGATAACGGCAGCGCACAATTCCAGGCCTCCAACCTCGAATTCACCTCCGTCGACGTTGGCAATGCCGCGAGCAACGTCATCCCCGGCCAGGCGCGGGCGAAATTCAACATCCGCTATAACGACAATCACACCCAGGAGAGCCTGCGCAAGCTGGTGGAGGAACGCCTCGTCAAAGCCTGCGGCAACCGGATCCGCGCCCGCATCGTGTGGGAGCCATCGAACTCGAACGTGTTCGTCACCAAGCCCGGCCCGTTCACCGACCTTGCGGTGGCAGCGATCGAAGCAGTGACGGGACACAAGCCGGAGCTTTCGACCTCAGGCGGCACGTCGGATGCCCGCTTCATCTCGAGCTATTGCCCGGTGATCGAATTCGGCCTGGTCGGCCAGACCATGCACCAGATCAACGAACGCACGCCGGTCGCCGATCTGGAAAAGCTGACGCAAGTCTATCGCGGCGTGCTGGACAGGTATTTTGGGTAGCGCTGGGGCTTTCCTCGGCCTTAGCTCCCTAGTCCGCCGTCATGGCCGGGCTTGTCCCGGCCATCCACGCCTCTCCGTCTGGTAACCTCTCCATCGTCATGCCCGGCCTTGTGCCGGGCATCCACGCCCTTCTCCAGCCTCCCACAAAGAAAGACGTGGATGGCCGGGACAAGCCCGGCCATGACGCGGGTGGAAGCAGTTCACCAACAATGGGAAGCAACAAGCCCCGCTACTGGGTGATCGTCTCGTACAGATCATTCCACTCGGGATTGCCGGCCAGGATCAGCCTAACCTTCCACTTGCGCGGCCAGTGCTTCATATTGTGCTCGCGTTGGATGGCAGTTTGGATGTCTTCGTACCGTTCGAAATACACCAAGCGCTTCACCGAATATTTCTTGGTGAATCCAGGGACCAAGCCGTTTCGGTGCTCGTAGATGCGGCGAACGAGATCGTTCGTCACGCCGACATACAGGATGCCGTTCGCTGCACTTGCCAGAATGTAGACGTAGCCCCCACGCATGGTCGCATGTTGACGCACGTGGATGGCCGGGACAAGCCCGGCCATGACGGCGGAGTAGCGTCGGCCCTAATACTCCACCCGCACCAGATAGAGCCCCTCC
The DNA here is from genome assembly GCF_059512365.1 of Bradyrhizobium sp. Ses1. Classification (NCBI taxonomy): domain Bacteria; kingdom Pseudomonadati; phylum Pseudomonadota; class Alphaproteobacteria; order Hyphomicrobiales; family Nitrobacteraceae; genus Bradyrhizobium; species Bradyrhizobium sp. Ses1. Next base: position 312,344 of record NZ_JCAMOQ010000004.1, on the reverse strand, counting down.
GGCGGTGCCACCGGGCCGCAGGCGGCGCGGTTGCGGGCGGCGAGTGCTGCGGCGAGATCGTCGGCGGTCCAGCGGCCTTCGCCGACCCAGACCAGCGAGCCGACCATCGAGCGCACCTGGCTGTGCAGGAACGAGCGCGCCGAGGTGACGATGCTGACCGCATCGCCGCTGCGCGTAACGTCAAGCTGGTCGAGCGTTTTCACCGGCGATTTGGCCTGGCATTCGGTGTCGCGGAAGGTCGTGAAATCGTGCTTGCCGATAAGGCGCTGCGCGGCTTCATGCATCGCGTCGGTGTCGAGGCGGCGCGGCACGCGCCAGACGCGGCCGATGTCGAGCGCGAGGTTCGCGCGGGTGCTCCGGATACGATAAAGATAATGACGCTTCTTCGCGGAGAAGCGCGCCTCGAAATCATCCGGCACGATCTCGGCTGCGAGCACCGCAACCGGATGCGGGCGCAGATGCGCGTTGAGACCATCGCGCAGGCGGTCCGGCGGAAACGGCTTTGCGATGTCGCAATGGGCGACCTGTCCGAGCGCATGCACGCCGGCATCGGTGCGGCCGGAGCCATGGACGCGCACGTCCTCACCGCACATCGCCTTCACCGCGGCCTCCAGCGCGCCCTGCACTGTCGGCGCCGTCTCCTGGATTTGCCAGCCGGAGAACGGTGTGCCGTCATATTCGATGGTGAGCTTGTAGCGGGGCATGACGGCTTAAGTGAACCGCGCGCCGGCCTTCAGCGGCGTGCCGCGCAGGAAGTCGACCGACTTCATCCGTGCCTTGCCTTCGCGTTGCAGTTCGAGGACGCGGATGGCGCCCCCGCCGCAGGCGATCGCAAGGTTATCGTCCAGCACTGTGCCTGATGCGCCCGAGCCGTTCGCCAGTTCGCAGCGGAGAATCTTGATACGCACCGTTTCGCCATCGTGAGGCAATTCAGTCCAGGCGCCGGGAAATGGCGATAGGCCGTGAATGTGGCGCAGCACGGCTCGCGCCGCGCCATTCCAGTCGATCCGCGCTTCCGCCTTCTCGATCTTGGCGGCATAGGTGACGCCGTCCTCGCTCTGCCTGGTGAGTTGCAGCGCGCCGCGTTGCAGCGCGGCCATCGCCCGCACCATCAGGTCGGCACCGAGCGGCGCCAGCGCATCGTGCAGATCGGCCGCCGTCATCCGGTCGGTGATCGCAAGCCGCTCGGCCATCGCGACATCGCCGGTGTCGAGGCCGACATCCATCTTCATCACCATCACGCCGGTCTCGGCATCGCCGGCCATGATGGCGCGGTTGATCGGCGCAGCGCCGCGCCAGCGCGGCAGCAGCGAACCGTGCAGGTTGTAGCAGCCAAGCCTTGGCGCATCGAGGACCGCCTGCGGCAGGATCATGCCATAGGCAACCACGACGGCCGCATCGGCCTGATGCGCGCGAAATTCCTCCAGCGCTTCCGGTGTCTTCAACGTCTTCGGCGTCAGCACGGGAATGCCGAGCCGCCGCGCCTCCTGCTCAACCGGCGTCGGTTGCAGTTGCAGGCCGCGGCGCCCGCCCGGCTTCGGCGCACGGGTATAGACGGCAGCGATCTCGTGGCCGTAGCCGGCCAGCTCGAGCAGCGTCGGCACGGCGAAATTGGGCGTGCCCATGAAGATCAGGCGGAGAGTCATGGAGCGGGTTACCTTGGCTGAAGGTAAAAATACTCGTCATGGCCGGGCTTGTCCCGGCCATCCACGTCTTCGTGCTCGCGACGCGGAAGGACGTGGATGCCCGGCACAAGGCCGGGCATGACGGCGGAAATGGTGGCGCCTTACTCCACCGCGCGCTTGGCGGCCTTGGCGAACTTCTTCAGTACGCGGTCGCGTTTCAGCTTCGACAGATAGTCCACGAACAGGATGCCGTTCAAATGGTCGATCTCGTGCTGGATGCAGGTGGCGTAGAGGCCCTCGGCGTCCTCTTCATGCACCTTGCCGTCGATGTCGGTGAAGCGCACGCGCACCCGCGCCGGCCGCTCGACCTCCTCGTAATATTCGGGGATCGACAGGCAGCCCTCTTCGTAAACCGACGTCTCCTCGGACGCCGAGATGATCTCCGGGTTGATGAACACGCGCGGCTTCGGCGTGGTCTCGCCGTTCTCGTCCTTTTTCGCGAGATCCATGGTGACCAGCCGTAGCGGCTGCGCGACCTGGATCGCGGCCAGCCCGATGCCGGGCGCCTCGTACATGGTTTCGAACATGTCGTCGACCAGCTTGCGGATCTCAGGCGTGATCTTTTCGACGCGTTTGGAAACCAGCCGCAACTGCTTGTCCGGCAGGATGATGATTTCTCTCAAGGCCATGGCGGGCGATTTAAGCGCTTGATATGCCGCGGTCAATGCGATCCGGAACCGGTTAAGACGGCCTTAACCATGATTCTTCTGCTTTTCTTAACCACGAATCTTCACGGCTTGTTAACCATAAATGTTCCACTTTCGTTCGCAGTCGCCTGCGAATCGGCTATAGCGCTTGCATGAACGAGATTCTCTTCATAGTCGGCGACTGGCCGGTCCGCGTCGCGGACGCCTTGGTTGCGTTCGGCGTGCTCGTGCTCATCCTGCTCCTGACGATCGCCATCGTGATCGCGCGGTCCTCCCGGCGCGGCGCGGAACTGGCTGTCGCGCAGACCATCCGCGCCGATGAGCTGGAAGAGCGGCTGAGCGAGGTGCTGCGCGCCCAGAGCGAGGCGAGCGGCCGGGTCGATGCGATGACGCAGGCGCTCGCCGGCCGCCAGGCCGAGATGGCGCGCGCCGTCAATGAGCGGCTGGATTCGGTCACCCACCGCGTCGGCCAATCCATGGAACAGACCACGCGCCACACGATGGACAGCCTGCGCCATCTGCATGAACGGCTCGGCATCATCGACAACGCGCACAAAAACCTCACCGACCTGACGACGCAGGTGACGACGCTGCGCGACGTGCTCGCCAACAAGCAGTCGCGCGGTGCCTTCGGCCAGGCGCGGATGGAGGCGATCGTCCAGGACGGACTGCCGAAGGGCTCCTTCGAATTCCAGTTCACGCTCTCGAGCGGCAAGCGGCCGGACTGCGTGGTGTTCCTGCCGGACCAGCGCCCGCTCTGCATCGACGCGAAATTCCCGCTGGAGGCGATGACCGCGCTGCACGACGCACGCAGCGATGAGGAACGCAAGATTGCCAGCCAACGCTTGCGCAACGACGTGATGAAGCATGTCAGCGACATCGCGGAGAAATACCTGATCGCCGGCGAGACCCAGGACACCGCGCTGATGTTCGTGCCGTCGGAGTCGGTCTATGCCGAGATCCATGACGGCTTCGATGATGTGATCCAGAAGGCCTACCGCGCCCGCGTAGTGCTGGTGTCGCCGTCGCTATTGATGCTCGCGATCCAGGTGATGCAGCAGATCATGAAGGACGCACGGATGCGCGATGCAGCCGACCAGATCCGCACCGAGGTGATCAAGCTCGGCGACGATCTGTCGCGGCTGCGCGACCGCGTGCTCAAGCTGCAGAACCATTTCTCGCAGGTGAACGAGGACGTACGCCAGATCCTGATCTCTGCCGACAAGATCGAAAAGCGCGCCGGCCGGATCGAGGAACTCGATTTCAGCAAGTCAGACGCCCCGGTGGAACTGCCGCGGATCGTGCCGAGCGGCAGACCCGAATTGTTTCCTGCCCCGCCCAAGCTGCAGGCGGGGGAGTAGGCAACCATTGTCATCGCCCGGCTTGACCGGGCGATCCAGTATTCCAGAGACGGCAGTTGGGCACGCGCAGCTATTACGTCTATATTCTCGCAAGCCGCATCGGAGGCACGCTCTACATTGGCGTAACGAATGATCTCGTGCGCCGCATCGCCGAACATAAGCTGAAGATCGCTGAGGGCTTCACCAAGCGCTATGAGGTGAGCCGCCTAGTCTATTTTGAGGTCTTTGAGGAGATCGAGCATGCGATTCATCGGGAAAAGCGACTGAAGAAGTGGCCGCGGGCCTGGAAGATCTCATTGATCGAAAAAGGTAATCCGGATTGGATCGATCTCTATCCCGAGATTGCGGGAACTTAAGAGTAATTCGAATAGGTCTCTGGAATACTGGATCGCCCGGTCGAGCCGGGCGATGACAGTCTTTCTTGGCCGAATCTGCTAACAGGGCTCCATGACCGCGCCTGAAGCGACAGCCGCCGCGACCGAGAAAGCCGAGCCTGCCGCCACCTCCTGGCGCGACAGCCTTGCCGTCTATCTGCAGCCGCGCGTCCTGATCGTGCTGGTGCTGGGCTTCTCCTCCGGCCTGCCGCTAGCGCTGTCGGGCTCGACGCTGCAGGTGTGGATGCGCGAGGTCGGCGTCGATCTCGGCACCATCGGCCTACTGGCGCTGGTCGGCACGCCCTACACGCTGAAATTCCTCTGGGCGCCGCTGGTCGATGCGCTGCACGTGCCGTTCTTCACGCGACATTTCGGACGGCGCCGCGGCTGGCTGTTGTTCTCGCAGCTCCTGCTAATCACCACCATCCTGCTGCTCGCGATCGCCGATCCCGCGCGTTCACCCTGGTTCGCCGCCTTTGCCGCGCTCCTGGTCGCCACCACCTCCTCGACGCAGGACATCGTCGTCGATGCTTTTCGTGTCGAGAGCCTGCCCGAGAGCGAGCAGGCCGCCGGCATGGCGTCTTATGTCGCGGCCTATCGCATCGGCATGCTGGTCTCGACCGCCGGCGCGCTGTTCATGGTCAGCGGGTTCGAGGGCGCGGGCGTGGTGCGTTCGGCAGCATGGATGTGGGGCTATGTGGCAATGGCCGCCCTCGTCGTGATCGGGATGATCACCGCGCTGGTTGCGACCGAGCCGGCGCAGTCAAAGGACGCCGAAGCGGCCACAGCCGCGCAAACGGCGTTCTCGCGCGTGATCCAGGCGGCGGTCGGAGCGTTCTCCGAGTTCCTGAGCCGGCGCGATGCCATTGCAGCGCTTGCCTTCGTCGTGCTGTTCAAGTTCACCGACGCGTTCTCGGGCACGATGACGGCGCCGTTCGTGATCGACATCGGCTTCAGCAAGGTCGACTACGCCGCGATCGTCAAGGGCGTGGGACTGGCCGCCACCCTGATCGGCGGCTTTGCGGGCGGCTTCGTGGCGCGGCGCTATTCGCTGGCCACGAGCCTGTGGATCGGCGGGATCGTGCAGGCGCTCGCCAACCTCTCCTTCTCATGGCTCGCGCTGGTCGGCGTCAACCAGTGGGCGCTGGCGCTCGCAATCACCTGCGAGAACTTCACCAGCGCAATCGGCACCGTGATCTTCGTCGCCTATCTCTCGGCGCTGTGCCGCAATCCCCTGCACACGGCGACGCAATATGCCCTGCTGACGGCGCTTGCCGCGGTGGGGCGCACCTATCTGTCGTCAGGCGCGGGTTTCGTCGCCAAGGCGACAGGATGGCCCTTGTTCTTCGCGATCTGCGTGCTGGTCGCGATCCCGAGCCTGATCCTGCTCGCCTGGCTGCAGCGCCGCGGGCATTTCGATGAACTCGGGCCGGTGAAGGTTTGAACCCTCACTGTCGTCCCGGCCAAGCGAAGCGCGAGCCGGGATCCATAACCACAAGCCTCTGTGATAGGCAGAGCTGTAACCGCTTGTGCGCGCCACAACACCGTTCGGTGGTTATGGGTCCCTGCTTTCGCAGGGACGACGGCTGAGAGCGCTCAATGCTTCGTCACCACGCTCCATTTGGTGACGACAGCCTCGCTCATCTGCCCCGCTTCTTCCGCGCAGGCGACTTCGTCGACCTTCACCGAGATTTCCTTGCCGACAAAAGGCCTCAGTTGCGCGGCCTGCGCGTCATTGGCGGGGACAAGCTGGAACGTCTCAGGACCGGTCTCGAGATTGCATAGCCCGTTCGGCGGCGGCAGGCGGCGCGGTTCGCTGGTCAACTGATAGGTCGCGGTGCGCTTGCCGGCTTTCTTGATGTCGCGGACTCGCAGCGTGTTGAGCTCGCCCGACAGCACATCGCCAGCGTGGATTGGCTTGCCCGGCTTCGGCGAAGCCTCCGCCTCTTGGGCCAGCGCGGCGGGCGCGGTCAGCACCGCCCCCAGAATGACCGCAAAGCACAGGCGAATGCCGAATCGGTGGTTCGTCATCTCGTTCAGTTCCGTTGTGATTGGCTAGAAGAGCGTTCGCTGCCGCATGGCTGCGGATAGCGTACCTTCATCGAGGTAATCAAGCTCGCCGCCGACCGGCACGCCATGCGCCAGCCGTGTCACCCGCACATTGGCCTCTTGAAGCATATCGGTGATGTAATGCGCCGTGGTCTGGCCATCCACGGTTGCATTCAGTGCCAGGATGATCTCGCTCACCTGCGGATCATGCGCGCGCGCCACGAGCTGATCGATGGTGAGATCCTGCGGGCCGACGCCGTCGAGCGGCGACAGCGTCGCGCCGAGGACGTGATAGCGGCCATTGGTCGCGTTCGCCCGTTCCAGCGCCCAGAGATCGGCGACGTCGGCAACCACAACGATGATGGAAGGATCGCGACGTGGATCGGTGCAGACCGTGCAGGGATTCTGCGTGTCGATGTTGCCGCAGGTCTTGCAGACCTGGATCTTGTCGATCGCCACCTGCAGCGCCGCGGCGAGCGGTGTCATCAGGGCTTCGCGCTTCTTGATCAGGTGCAGCGCCGCGCGCCGCGCCGAGCGCGGCCCGAGGCCGGGTAGCCGCGCCAGAAGCTGGATCAGGCGCTCGATTTCAGGTCCGGCGACGCTTGCGGCCATTCAGGTGAGACCAAGTCCGGGCGGCAGGCCGAGCCCGCCGGTGAGCGCCTGCATCTTCTCCTGCACCGCGAGTTCCGCCTTGCGGCGCGCGTCGTTATGCGCGGTGACCAGGAGGTCCTCGAGGATCTCGCGTTCCTCCGGCTTGATCAGGGATGGATCAATCCTGACGCCCTTCACTTCCATCTTCGCGCTCATGCGCACGGCGACGAGGCCGCCGCCGGAAATGCCCTCGACCTCAACATTGCCCAGTTCTTCCTGCATCGCCTGCATCTTGGACTGGAGCTGCGCTGCCTGCTTCATCATGCCGAGAAAATCAGCCATCGGTGGTCCCTTCAATCTGTTCGCGCATGATCTTCGCGCCAACGCTGCGCGTTTGTCGCGAAGCAAAACCGGCCCCACTTTCGCGGATCATGTTAGTCGTCGCTGTCGCCGCTCTCGATGGGGTCTTCGCCGACAATATCGGTCTCCGCCGGCTCAGCGGCAAGCCTGCGCACCTCGACGACCTTGGCGCCGGGAAAGCGCGCCAGAACCTCCTTCACCCGCGGATCGGCTTCGGCCGCGCGCTCGCGCTGGCTTTTTTCGGCGAGATTTTGCGAGCGAATGGTCGGCTGCCCGGCTTCGTTGGAGACGATCACGGTCCAGCGACGGCCGGTCCATAGTTCCAATTTGCGCGAGAGATCGGTGACGAGACCGCGCGAGGCATGCGGCTCCAGCGCAATTTCGAGCCGCCCGTCCTCGATCCGTACCAGCCGGACATCCGCTTCAAGCGCGCCCTTGGTCATCAAATCGCGCTTCTCGCCGGCAAGCGCGACAAGCTGCATGAAGCTGGTGACGCGCAGTGCCGGCGCCGACCGCGTCTCGGGCACTGCTGCCTGCGGTCGCAGCGATGCCTCCGCGCCGGCCCGGGGCATTGCCGCGGGAGCGCGCACCGGCGACGAGGCAATCGAGGAAATGGGCGCCGATGGGGCAGCCCGCGACGCTGTCGCGCCGCCCGCGACCACCGGCGACGCGCCGCCGTTCTGTTCGATCATCCTGATCGCTTCGTCCGGCGTCGGCAGGTCGGCGACATAGGCGATCCGCACCAACACCATCTCGGCGGCGGCGGCCGGGCGGGTGGCGGTCTGCACCTCGGCGATGCCCTTGAGCAGCATCTGCCACATCCGGGACAGCACCCGCATCGACAGTTTGGCTGCAAACTCGCGGGCGCGCACGCGCTCGGTCTCGCCGAACGCCACGTTGTCGGCGGTAGCAGGCACGATCTTCACGCGGGTAACGAAATTGACGAATTCGGCGAGGTCGGACAGCACCACCACCGGATCGGCGCCGACATCGTATTGCGCGCGGAATTCGGTGAAGGCGGCCGCGATATCGCCGCGCGCCAGCGAATCGAACAGGTCGATCACCCGGGTGCGGTCGGCAAGGCCAAGCATCTGCCGCACTTCCTCAGCGCGCACGGTTCCGGCCGCATGCGCAATCGCCTGGTCGAACAGCGACAGCGAATCGCGCACCGAGCCCTCCGCGGCCCGCGCGATGATGCCAAGCGCTTCGGGCTCGACCTCGACGCCTTCCTTGGTCGCAATGTTACCGAGATGCTTCATCAGCACGTCGGCCTCGACCCGGCGCAGGTCGAAACGCTGGCAGCGCGAAAGCACCGTGACCGGGACTTTGCGGATTTCAGTGGTGGCGAAGACGAATTTGGCGTGCTCCGGCGGCTCTTCCAGCGTCTTCAGGAACGCGTTGAAGGCCGCGGTCGAGAGCATGTGGACTTCGTCGATGATGTAGACCTTGTAGCGCGCGCTCGCCGGCGCATAGCGCACGCTGTCATTGATCTGGCGGACATCGTCGACGCCGGTATGGGACGCGGCGTCCATCTCCAGCACGTCCATGTGCCGGCTTTCCATGATCGCCTGGCAGTGCAGGCCGAGCACGGGCATCTGGATGGTCGGCCCCTTCAGCGAGCCGTCGGGCAATTCATAGTTCAGCGCACGGGCGAGGATGCGGGCGGTGGTGGTCTTGCCGACCCCGCGCACCCCGGTCAGGATCCAGGCCTGAGGGATTCGTCCGGTCTCGAACGCGTTCGAGACCGTCCGCACCATGGCCTCCTGGCCGATCAGATCGTCAAAGCTTGAAGGGCGGTATTTGCGCGCCAGCACCCGGTAGGGCTTTGCCGCTTCGAAGCCGGCCTGGCCGGCGCCTTCAGCCTGATTCGGAGGAGCGCCAGCGTCGTTCATTGGTCGATCCGCAATTGAATGTCTCTCGGGCCGGCTTTGCGGAAAGGAGCGGAATCAAGCGCAAAACCGCGGAACAGCCCGCCTTCTGCATGATTCGCTCGAAAAACAGGTAGGAGACTGACGAGCGACCCGATCCGGACCTCGTTAGGGCTGCTTCCTTCCGGACCTGACCCGGTTGGCGAGTGGCTCGTCCACCGCCAATCTCCCGGTCCCTATTTGGGGCCAATAGGGCCGGAAAGCAAGCGTGGCCTGCGCGGAACGCACCGGGCTTGTGCCGGAGGCCAGAAAGGCTTTAGGTGCCGTCATGCCCGGGCTTGTCCCGGGCATCCACGTCTTCCTCTACGTTGTGACAAGACGTGGATGGCCGGAACAAGTCCGGCCATGACGGGGAAATATGCATGTCCGCCTCGACCTGGTCACTGCACGCACGCCTCAAGGAAGACACGATCGACATCGGCGATCTGCCGCTCTGCCGGGTGCTGGTCATCAAGGACGCCAATTACCCTTGGCTGTTGTTGGTGCCGCGCCGTGAGGGCGCGGTGGAGATCATCGACCTCGAGGAGGTCGAGCAGGCGCACCTCATGACCGAGATATCCCGCGTCGCGCGCGCCCTGAAGGACATCACCAAATGCGACAAGCTGAACATCGCCGCGCTCGGCAATGCGGTGCCGCAGCTTCATGTCCATATCATCGCGCGCCGTACCAGCGATGCCGCCTGGCCGCGCCCGGTATGGGGCGTGGTGCCGCCGCTGGCACATGATGCCGAAGAAGTGCAGAATTTCATCAGCGCGCTTCGCCGCAAGATCTGGTTGGGTTGAAGAATAGATGTCAGCATTCGATAATTTTCCGCTGGGGCAGCCGGCCTTCGTCACCAATGTTCTCGACCGCGCCGCGCATCTGCGCACCAATGAAGAGAAGCTGTTCGCGCTGGAAAGCCGCCGCGACGCGCGCGCTTACGTGATCTACCGCGACTCGCTGGTGGTGAAGCAGGAGGAAACCGGTCCGCGGGCACTGCTTTCGGTTGAGGAGGCGCTGAAATTCGGCGCCAATCCAGGCACGGTGTTTCTGGGCCTGCGCGATGGCGCGCCGGTATTCGGCATGGGCATTGCGCCGCAAGCAGCGGAAAAGCTGGTCGGCCGCAGCGACGTCGCCGTCACCGAGCTGCGCGGGATGGCGATGCAGGGCACGGTCCCGCCCGACCAGCTCTCGGCGATCGCGATGGCGAAATCCATGGTGACCTGGCACCAGCGCCACGGCTTTTGCGCCAATTGCGGTGCGCGCACCGCGATGAAGGAGGGCGGCTGGAAGCGCGTATGCCCGAGCTGCAAGGCCGAGCATTTTCCGCGCACCGACCCTGTCGTCATCATGCTCGTGACCCACGGCGACAGATGCTTGCTGGGCCGCCAGAAGCAATTCCCTCCGGGCATGTATTCCTGCCTTGCGGGTTTCGTCGAAGCCGCCGAGACCATCGAGGACGCGGTCCGGCGCGAGATCTTCGAGGAGTCGGGAATCCGCTGCACCGAGGTCAATTATTACATGACGCAGCCGTGGCCCTATCCGTCATCCCTGATGATCGGATGCACCGCGCGTGCAACCAACGAAGAAATCATCGTCGACCGCACCGAGCTCGAGGATGCGCGCTGGTTCGATCGCGCGGAGGCGACCTTGATGCTCAAGCGGCAGCATCCGGATGGCCTGGCCGGTCCACATCCCTTCGCCATTGCCCATCATTTGGTCGGACGTTGGCTGCATGGGAAAGACGCAGCGGGCGCATAGTGGCCCCGCAACGTCCTGAAGTTAAAGAGTTTTTGGGGCAGGACGAGAGCGGCCGCCCGGCCGAGAACAGCGAATAGGCTTGCCTTAGAAGATTTTTCTCTATATGAGGGATTTAGCTCCCTTATATGGAACTTTTTTCTCATGACCGACCTCGCCGTTCCGCTGCATGACGCCAACCGCCGGCTTGACGCCATTGACCGCAAAATCCTGACCGTGCTGCAGGAGGATGCCTCCCTGTCAGTCGCCGAGATCGGCGATCGGGTCGGCCTGTCCTCCACCCCCTGCTGGAAGCGCATCCAGCGGCTCGAGGCCGATGGCGTGATCCTGCGCCGGGTTGCCCTGGTCGACCAGAACAAGATCGGGCTCGGCATCACCGTGTTCGTGTCGGTCGAGAGCTCCGACCATTCCGAGGCCTGGCTGCGCAAATTCGCCGACGCGGTGAGCGCCATGCCTGAAGTGATGGAGTTCTACCGGATGGCCGGCGACGTCGACTACATGCTGCGCGTCGTGGTCGCGGACATGTCGAGCTATGACATCTTCTACAAGAAGCTGATCAGCGCGGTGCCGCTGAAGAACGTCACCTCGCGCTTTGCGATGGAGAAGATCAAGTCGGTGACCGCGCTGCCGGTGCCGGCGGCGGCGTAGAAGAGGATTGCCTCATTCGAGCCGCCGCGACAAGTCGTCATACGCGGGCTTGACCCGCGTATCCATCGATCTTCGCAAAGAGTTCCCTTCGGGATGGATTGCCGGGTCAAGCCCGGCAATGACGCGTTGAGGACTCAAATCTTCTGATTGTACTCGCCGACCTCGGGATGCGTGCGCAGCACGCTATCCACGGTCTCGAACATGTCGCGCATGCGCCGCTCGCTGACCGGGCTTTCGACCACCACCACCAGCTCCGGCTTGTTGGAGGAGGCGCGCACCAGGCCCCAGCTGCCGTCCTCCACCGTGACGCGCACGCCGTTGACGGTGACGAGATCGCGGATCGCCTGGCCGCCGATCTTGGCGCCCTGCTGTTGCAGACCCTCGAAGTGCTTCACCACGGCGTCGACCACGCCGTATTTGGCCTCGTCGGCGCAATGCGGTGACATCGTCGGCGACGACCAGGTCTTGGGCAGCGCGTCCTTCAGGTCGGCCATCGACTTGCCGGGCGCGCGGTCGAGCATCTCGCAGATCGCGATCGCCGAGACCAGGCCGTCGTCATAGCCGCGGCCGAACGGCGTATTGAAGAAGAAATGGCCGGACTTCTCGAAGCCGGCGAGCGCGCCAAGCTCGTTGGTGCGGCGCTTCATGTAGGAATGGCCGGTCTTCCAATACGCGGTCTTGGCGCCCTGGCTCGAGAGCACGGGATCGGTGATGAACAGCCCGGTCGACTTCACGTCGACCACGAACTGCGCGTCCTTGTGGATCGCCGACATGTCGCGCGCCAGCATCACGCCGACCTTGTCGGCGAAGATCTCCTCGCCGGTGTTGTCGACCACGCCGCAGCGGTCGCCGTCGCCGTCGAAGCCGAGGCCGACATCGGCCTTGTGCTGCAAGACCGCGTCGCGGATCGCGTGCAGCATCTCCATGTCTTCCGGGTTCGGATTGTATTTCGGAAAGGTGTGGTCGAGCTCGGTGTCGAGCGGGATCACCTCGCAGCCGATCGCCTCCAAGACCTGCGGCGCGAACGCGCCGGCGGTGCCATTGCCGCAGGCCGCCACCACCTTGAGCTTGCGCTTAAGCTTCGGCCGGCTGGTGAGGTCGGCGATGTAGCGCGCCGGGAAATTCTCGTGGAACTGGTAGCCGCCGCCGGCCTTGCTGGTGAAGCTGGCGCCGAGCACGATCTCCTTCAGCCGCGTCATCTCGTCGGGCCCGAAGGTCAGCGGGCGGCTCGCCCCCATCTTGACGCCGGTCCAGCCATTGTCGTTGTGGGAGGCGGTGACCATCGCGACGCAGGGCACGTCGAGATCGAACTGCGCGAAATAGGCCATCGGCGTCACCGCGAGCCCGATGTCGTGCACCTTGCAGCCCGCGGCCATCAACCCGGAGATCAACGCATATTTGATCGCGGCGGAATAGCCGCGGAAATCATGCCCGGTCACGATCTCCTGCTTGACCCCGAGTTCCGCAATCAGCGCGCCGAGCCCCATGCCCAGCGCCTGCACGCCCATCAGATTGATTTCCTTGCCGAACAGCCAGCGCGCGTCATATTCGCGAAACCCGGTCGGCTTCACCATCGGCTCGGATTCGAAGGCATAGGTGTTCGGGAGCAGAACGGGCTTGGGCTTTGGAAACATCTTGTAGCAGCCTCGCGAGAGCGTGATGGTCAATGCTGCAGCCAATAGCCAAAGGCGGACTGCGGCGAAAGGTGGGATCGGCTGCTATTGGCCGACAATTGCGGCGGATTTGTTGGCCGGGAAATGCCCACTCAGAAGGCATAAATCGCGTCAGCGATCAGTGGCGATTTCGATCGCGGTAGCAAGCAAGCTATCTTACTGCTCCAGCACGAGCCTGCCGTTGGCATATTCGAAGCGCTTCAGCTTGGACAGGAAGGACAGGCCGAGCAGGTTTTCGGAAAGCGCTTCGTCGGGCAGCACCATGGCGTCGACGTCGCGGACGATGAGGCCGCCGAGATCGATCATGGCGAGGCGGGCGCGCGCGGCCTTGATGGTGCCGTTGGCGGTGGTGACGGTGGCGGTGTAGTCGCCGCGCGACGGGCGCAGGCCGAAGCGCGCGGCGGATTTCTCATTGAGCGCAACAAGCGAGGCGCCGGTGTCGACCATGAAGTCGATGCGCTGGCCGTCGATGCGGCCGTCCGTCGCAAAGTGTCCGCGGGGGTCGCGAGGAATGCTCAGCGTGCGGCCGCCGCCCTGCGCCACAGTCTGAACGGGGATACTCTTCGAAGCGGTCGTGGCGGACGCGGAGGCCGGCGTCATCTTGTCCGCCATCTGCGCCATGAAGCTGCCGAGGCCGACCAGGATGGCGGCAAGGATCATTATGTTACGCATGACGCCACGCAGATTTCCAGGAACTGGCCGATTTCACCACGCCGTCCGCCGTCTCGCGACCGGCAGCGGCGATGGAGCCTGCCATTTTCGCGAAAATGATGAGTGAAGCGTTAACGGCGACGCCGTCATACGCGGGCTTGACCCGCGTATCCATCGATCTTCAGAAAAGCTTCATGGGATGGATTGCCGAGTCAAGCCCGGCAATGACGAAGCGAGGACTACGTCCCGCGCGGCTTGGCGCGGCGCGTCGGCACGGCATTGGCAGGGTCCTCCGGCCATGGGTGCTTCGGGTAGCGCCCGCGTAGATCGGCACGCACGGCACTGTAGCTGCCGCGCCAGAAGCCTGGCAGATCCCGCGTCACCTGCACCGGGCGCTGCGCCGGTGACAGCAATTCCAGCACCAGCGGCACGGCGCCCTTCGCGATGGACGGATGGACGTTGAGCCCGAACAATTCCTGCAGCCGGACCGCGATGGTCGGGCCCTGCTCGGCCTCGTAGTCGATCGCAAGCTGGCTGCCCGTCGGCGCCTCGAAATGGGTCGGCGCCTCCTGCTCCAGCCGGGCACGTAGATTCCAGGGCAACAGCGCCATCAGCGCATCCGAGAGATCGCCGGCCGACAACTCCTTGAGCGAGGTCTTGTCGTAAAGCGCAGGCACCAGCCAGGTCTCGCGCTCCCGCGCCAGCGCCTCATCCGACAGATCCGGCCAGCTATCGCCTTCGGCCTTGCGCAGGAACATCACGCGGTCGCGCCATTGCTTGGCGTGCTTTGACCACGGCAACTTGTCGAGGCCTGCAGCGATCAAGCCATCTGCGAGCACGCGTGCAGTCTCCGCCGACGGGGACAGCGCCACCGGCGCTTCCGACAGCGTGATCGCATGCAGCGTGCGCCTGCGCCGCGCGCGCAGCGCCATCGCACTTCGGTCGAACGAAATATCTTCCGTAGTCTCGATCTCACCTGCGAAACGCAGCTCGATCTCTTCCAGAGTGATCGGCGCCGCCAGCAGGATCCGGCCGCTCGCCGCGGTGCCGGTCAACTCTCCGACTGCGATATAGGATGAACGCGCAAGTGAGGACGTCTGCTCGACGCTGGCGCCGCGGCCGTTGGCGAGCACAAAGCTGCCATTGCCGCGGTTGCGCGCGACGCGATCGGGAAAGGCGAAGGCCAGCATCGTGCCGGTGGAGAGCTCGCCTATGGCCTCGGACGCTTTCGACGACGTCACCTGCGAAGCCCAGCGCTGCGCGAGGCTGCGCGCGCTCGAGGCCCGCTGCGAGCGATCGCGACGAAACTGATCGAGCCTGACATCAAGATCGACACTGTCGCCGCCGAGCCCGCGCTCGGTGAGCACCGCTGCGATCTCCGCGGCTCCTGCCGCCGCGCCAAACCGCGCCGAATCCACGATCATGCGGGCGAGCCGCGGCGGCAGCGCCAGCGCACGCAGGCTGTTGCCTTCCGCCGTGATCCGGCCGTCGACATCGAGCGCGCCGAGTTCGCGCAGCAGCACGCTTGCTTCGTTCCAGGCCGGCAGCGGCGGCGGATCGAGGAACGCAAGGCCGGACGCATCGCTGACACCCCATTGCGCGAGGTCGAGCACCAGCGAGGACAGGTCGGCGGACAGGATCTCGGGCTGGGTGTAGGGCGCGAGCGAGGCGGTCTGCGGCTCGTCCCACAGCCGGTAGCAGACACCGGGCTCGGTACGGCCGGCGCGGCCGCGGCGCTGATCGACCGCGGCACGCGAAGCGCGCACGGTCTCGAGGCGCGTCAAGGCGATGTCGGGCTCGTAGCGCGGAACGCGCGACATGCCGGAATCCACGACAATGCGCACACCCTCGATGGTCAGCGAGGTCTCGGCGATCGAGGTCGCCAGCACCACCTTGCGGTGACCCTTGGGTGCCGGCGCGATGGCGCGGTCCTGAACGCTGGCATCGAGCGCGCCGAACAGCGGCACGATCTCGATCGCAGCGTCGCGGATGCGTTCTTCGAGAAAATTCTGCGTGCGTCGGATTTCGGCAGCGCCCGGCAGGAACGCGAGCACCGAGCCGGGGTCGGCGCGAAGCGCTATTGAGATCGCCTCCGCCATCTGCCGCTCCAGCGGAACGTCCATCTTGCGACCCAGATAACGCGTCTCCACTGGAAAGGCGCGGCCTTCACTCTCAACAACAGGTGCATCGCCCAGCAGTTTGGCGACACGTGCGCCGTCGAGCGTTGCCGACATCACGAGCAGGCGAAGATCCTCGCGCAAGCCCTGCTGCGCGTCGCGCGCCAGCGCGAGTCCCAGATCGGCATCGAGCGAGCGCTCATGAAATTCGTCGAACAGGACTGCGGCAATGCCTGTGAGTTCGGGATCGCCGAGGATCTGGCGCGAGAAGATGCCTTCGGTGACGACCTCGATGCGGGTGGCGCGCGACACTTTCGAGCCGAAGCGAACGCGATACCCGACGGTTTCGCCAACCCGCTCGCCAAGCGTCCGCGCCATACGCTCGGCGCTGGCGCGCGCCGCGATCCGCCGCGGCTCCAACACGATGATCTTCTTGCCGTTGGTCCAGGGCTCGTCGAGCAGCGCCAGCGGCACCCGCGTGGTCTTGCCGGCGCCGGGCGGCGCGACGAGCACGGCCGTATTCTTCGCCGCAAGCGTCGCCGCGAGCTCGCCGAGCGCTGCGTCAATGGGAAGTGGAGTGTCGAAATGACGGGGCACGGCCTCACCACGTCGTCATGCCCGGGCTTGTCCCGGGCATCCACGTCTCTCTTGCCGAAAAGGAGAAAACAGAACGTGGATGGCCGGGACAAGCCCGGCCATGACGAAAAGTAATAATCGTCAAACCGGCGGTTCGGCTGCGCGGCCAACGCTCTCATAGCTGAAGCCGTGCGCGGCCATATCCTCGGGGCGGTAGATGTTGCGGAGATCGACCACGACCGGCTGCCGCAACAGGTTCTTCAGCCGCTCAAGGTCAAGCGTGCGGTATTGTACCCACTCGGTGACGACGACCATGGCGTCGGCGCCGGTCACGCATTCATAGGGATCATCGCAATACTCGATATCCGGCAGCTCCTTGCGCGCCTGCTCAATGCCGACAGGATCATGCGCCCGCACTTTTGCGCCCATGTCCAACAGGCCGGTGACGATCGGGATCGAGGGTGCCTCCCGCATGTCGTCGGTCTCCGGCTTGAAGGTGAGACCGAGCACGGCGACCGTCTTGCCGCGCAAATTGCCCGCGAGGCCCGCAACCTTGCGCGCCATCGCGCGCTTGCGGTTGTCGTTGACGCCGAGCACGGCCTCCACGATGCGCAAATTCACGTCATGGTCCTGCGCGATCTTGATCAGCGCGCGGGTGTCCTTGGGGAAGCAGGAGCCGCCGAAACCGGGGCCGGCATGCAGGAACTTGGAGCCGATGCGGTTGTCGAGCCCGATGCCGCGCGCGACTTCCTGGACGTCGGCGCCGACCTTTTCGGAGAGATCGGCGATCTCGTTGATGAAGGTGATCTTGGTCGCCAGGAATGCGTTGGCGGCGTATTTGATCAGCTCCGCCGTGCGCCGCGCCGTATACATCAGCGGCGCCTGGTTGAGCGACAGCGGCCGGTAGACATCGCCGAGCACTTTCCGCGCGCGCTCATCTGATGTGCCGACCACGATGCGGTCCGGGAATTTGAAGTCGCGGATCGCGGCGCCCTCGCGCAGGAATTCCGGATTCGAGGCGACCGCGACGTCGACGGCCGGGTTGGCTTCGCGGATCAGGCGCTCGACCTCGTCGCCGGTGCCGACCGGCACGGTCGATTTGGTCACCACCACCGTGAAGCCTTTGAGCGCACCGGCGATCTCGCGGGCGGCGGCATAGACGTAAGAGAGGTCGGCATGGCCGTCGCCACGGCGCGACGGCGTACCGACGGCGATGAATACCGCGTCAGCGTCGGCGACCGGGTCCTTCAGATCGGTGGTGAAGTCGAGCCGCCTCGCCTTCACATTGGCCGCGACCAGAGCGTCCAGCCCCGGCTCGAAGATCGGGATTTCGCCGCGGCGCAGGGCGTTGATCTTCTCGACATCCTTGTCCACGCAGGTGACGTGGTGTCCGAAATCCGCAAAACACGCGCCAGAGACCAGTCCCACATAACCCGTGCCAATCATGGCGATGCGCATGAAACCACCCGCTTGCTATCGTTAACGATTCCGCAACTCCGGCCAGCGTCTTAGAACATTTGCCGGCCCGGAGGAAACGGCAAAAAGCAGGCACGAGCGGCATGTCATTTGTATGAATAAAGGCGATAGCAACCGATCCGGCCGAAGATGCGCCAAATGCGCGCCGAAACAGGACAGTCATGACCGCAAACGGGACAACCTCCGCGAGCCTGCGTTCCGCCACCTCGCCGGACGGGCGCATCGATTGGGTGGACTACGCCAAGGGCATCTGCATCGTCATGGTCGTGATGATGCACTCGGTCCTGGGCGTGGAAGCCGCCGCCGGCGAGACCGGTTTCATGCACGCGTTTGTCATGTTCGCGAAACCATTCCGGATGCCGGATTTTTTCCTGATTTCAGGCCTGTTCCTCTCGCTCGTGATCGACCGTGACTGGCGCACCTATCTCGACCGCAAGGTCGTCCACTTCGCCTATTTCTACGTGCTCTGGGTGACGATCCAGTTTGCGTTCAAGGCGCCGGCCTTTGCCGCCGAAACGAGCTGGAGCCATACCGGCTACCTCTATCTCGAATCCTTCATCGAACCTTTCGGCACGCTGTGGTTCATCTATCTGCTGCCGATCTTCTTCGTCGTCACAAAACTGACACGCAATCTGCCGCCGCTCGCGATTCTGGCGCTGGCCGCCGGACTCGAGATGGCGCATGTGGTGACCGGCTGGACCGTGATCGACGAATTCTGCGCGCGCTTCGTCTATTTCTATGCCGGCTATCTCCTTGCGCCCACCGTCTTCAAGCTGTCGAACCGTGCACGCTCCGCGCCGACATTGGCGCTGATCGGGCTCGCGCTGTGGGTGCTGGTCAATGGCACCCTGGTGATCGCGGGGGTGAGCGAATGGCCGCTCGTCTCGCTGGTACTGGGATTTGCGGGCGCCTTTGCCATCGTCGTCACCGGGACGCTGCTGGCACGGATGAAGTGGCTCACGGCCTTGCGCTTTTGCGGCGAGCATTCGATCGTGATCTATCTCGCCTTCTTCCTGCCGATGGTGATCGCACGGGTCGGCCTGTTGCGCAGCGGCGCGATCCACGACATCGGTCTGATCTCGCTGCTCGTCACCATCACCGGTCTCGTCGGCGCACTGGTGATCTGGCGCGTGGCACTCGCACTCCGCGCCAACTTCCTGTTCGAGCGCCCCGCCGCGTTCTGGATCGCGCCGAAGAAAGCGGCAGTATTGCAGGCGGCCGAATAATTTGGTCGTCGTCCCAGGCTTGACCCCGGGACGACGAAGGTGTGCGGTTCGCCAAAATTCCGCACCTCAAGGCTGTCATTTGCTGCAAAAATCCCTAAATTTCGGCCATGCCGAAATCAGCCTCCAAGACCTCAGCCAAGACAGAACCCAAAGCCGCCCCCAAGCCCGTTGCCGCCAAGGCTCCGGCCAAGGGCCACCATGTGTTCCTGGTCGACGGTTCCTCCTACATCTTCCGCGCCTACCACGCCCTGCCACCGCTGAACCGCAAGTCCGACGGACTGCAGGTCAATGCCGTGCTCGGCTTCTGCAACATGCTGTGGAAGCTCCTGCGCGAGATGCCCGAGGACAATCGGCCGACCCATCTCGCCATCGTCTTCGACAAGTCCGAGATCACCTTCCGCAACAAGATTTATCCCGACTACAAGGCGCACCGGCCGCCGGCGCCCGATGACCTGATCCCGCAATTCGCGCTGATCCGCGAGGCGGTCCGGGCCTTCGACCTGCCCTGCCTGGAGCAGGTCGGCTATGAGGCCGACGACCTCATCGCGACCTATGTCCGGCTCGCCTGCGAGCGCGGCGCGAGCGCGACGATCGTGTCCTCCGACAAGGACCTGATGCAACTCGTCACCGACTGCGTCAGCATGTACGACACCATGAAGGATCGCCGCATCGGCATTCCCGAAGTGATCGAGAAGTTCGGCGTGCCGCCGGAGAAAGTGGTCGAGGTACAGGCCCTGGCCGGCGATTCCACTGATAACGTGCCCGGCGTGCCCGGCATCGGCGTCAAGACCGCGGCGCAGCTCATCACCGAATATGGCGATCTCGAATCCCTGCTGAGCCGCGCCGGCGAGATCAAGCAGCCGAAGCGTCGCGAGGCGCTGGTCGAAAATGCCGAGAAGGCGCGCATCTCGCGCCAGCTTGTGCTGCTCGACGACAAGGTCGAGCTCGAGGTGCCGCTCGACGACCTCGCCGTGCATGAGCCGGATCCGCGCCGGCTGATCGCGTTCCTGAAGGCGATGGAGTTTTCGACTCTAACCCGCCGCGTCGCCGAATATTCGCAGATCGACCCATCCGATATCGAGCCCGATCCCGGCAACAAGAGCGGCGCGAGCGTGTTCTCGCCGCTGCCTCCTTCCGACGTCGAGCCCGCGCCGGGTCCCGGCGGGCCCACGCAGGGCGCGCCTGCCGCCAAAGAGCGTAACAAGCCTGCGGGCAAGGAAGACAAGGCCTCAAGCCTCAAGGGCACGCCGATCGCGCTCGCCGAAGCGCGCGCGGAGGCGGCGCGCAGGACGAAAATCGATCGCAGCAAATACCTGACGATCAAGAGCCTCGATCAGCTCAGCGCCTTCATCGCGCGGATCCATGATACCGGCCATGTCGCGGTCCAGGCGAAGGCGAATTCGATCGATCCGATGCAGGCGGAGATTTCCGGCATTGCGCTCGCACTCGGCCCCGACGATGCCGCCTATATCCCGCTCGCCCACAAGCAGGCGGGCGGAGGCAGCGGGCTGTTCGACGCGGGATTGGCGCCGGACCAGATCAAGTTCGAGCAGGCGATCGAAGCCTTGCGGCCGATCCTGGAATCGCAGGGCATCCTGAAGATCGGCTTCGACGTCAAGTTCAACGCGGTGATGCTGGCGCAAGCCGGCATCACGCTGCGCAACTTTGACGATGCGCAGTTGATCTCCTACGTGCTCGACGCCGGACGCGGATCACATGCGCTGGAATCGCTGGCCGAGCGTTGGCTCGGGCATGCGGTGCTCGCCGAGAACGGGCTGACCGGTAGCGGCAAGAACAGACTGACGTTTGACCAGGTTGCGATCGACAAGGCGACCGAGCACTGCGCCGAGGGCGCCGACGTGATCCTGCGGCTGTGGCGCGTATTGAAGCCCCGCCTGGTCGCGGAGCGGATGGCGAGCGTCTACGAGACGCTGGAGCGGCCGCTGGTCTCCGTGCTGGCGCGGATGGAGCGGCGCGGCATCTCGATCGACCGCCAGGTGCTGTCGCGGCTGTCAGGCGATTTCGCCCAGACCGCGGCGCGCGTCGAGGCGGAGGTCCAGGAGATCGCCGGGGAGCCGATCAATGTCGGCAGCCCCAAGCAGATCGGCGACATCCTGTTCGGCAAGATGGGATTGCCCGGCGGCACGAAGACCAAGACCGGCGCGTGGTCGACGACCGCGCAGGTGCTGGACGACCTCGCCGAGCAGGGCCACGAATTCCCGAAGAAGATCCTGGAATGGCGGCAGGTCTCGAAGCTGAAATCGACCTATACCGACGCGCTGCCGACCTACGTCAATCCGCAGACCCATCGCGTCCACACCACCTACGCGCTGGCTGCGACCACCACGGGGCGGCTGTCGTCGAACGAGCCGAACCTGCAGAACATCCCTGTGCGCACCGAGGACGGCAGGAAGATCCGCCGCGCCTTTGTCGCGACGCCCGGGCACAAGCTGGTATCGGCGGATTATTCGCAGATCGAGCTGCGGCTGCTCGCGGAGATTGCCGACATCCCCGTGCTGAAGCAGGCGTTCCGCGACGGCCTCGACATTCATGCCATGACGGCGTCCGAGATGTTCGGCGTGCCGATCAAGGACATGCCGAGCGAAGTGCGCCGCCGCGCCAAGGCGATTAATTTCGGCATCATCTACGGCATCTCGGCGTTCGGCCTCGCCAACCAGCTCGGCATCGCGCGTGAAGAGGCTTCCGCCTACATCAGGAAGTATTTCGAGCGCTTCCCGGGCATCCGCGCCTATATGGACGAGACCAAGGATTTCTGCCGCCGCAACGGCTATGTCACCACGCTGTTCGGCCGCAAATGCTACTACCCCGACATCAAGGCCAGCAACGCCTCGGTCCGCGCCTTCAACGAGCGCGCCGCGATCAACGCCCGCCTGCAGGGCTCGGCCGCCGACATCATCCGCCGCGCTATGACCCGCATCGAGGGCGCGCTCGCCGAGAAGAAGCTATCCGCGCAGATGCTGTTGCAGGTGCATGACGAACTGATCTTCGAGGTCCCCGACGAGGAGGTCGCGGCAACCCTGCCGGTCGTGCAGCATGTAATGCAGGACGCGCCCTTCCCGGCCGTGATCCTGTCGCTGCCGCTGCAGGTCGACGCCCGCGCCGCCAACAATTGGGACGAGGCGCATTGAGCTCTCTCTGTCGTCGCCCAGACGGACGACGACAGCAAAAATGCACTCGGAGCAATTGCGCAATGGAATCGCGGCACGACGCGCGTTAGAAACGTGCATCCTCCCGCGAGTTCCTGATGCCTCACACCTCCGCCTTGCTCGGTTTTGCGCTGCTCTCGCTCGGCATGGTGCTAACGCCGGGGCCGAACATGATCTACCTGATCTCGCGCTCGATCACGCAGGGGCCGGCAGCCGGGATCGTGTCGCTCGGCGGGGTGGCACTCGGCTTCGTGTTCTACATGCTATCAGCGGCGTTCGGCATCACCGCGCTGTTGTTCGCGATCCCCTACGCCTATGACGCGCTGCGCTTTGCCGGCGCGGCCTATCTGTTGTGGCTGGCGTGGCAGGCGCTGAAACCCGGCGGACGTTCGCCGTTCCAGGTGAAGAAGCTCCAGGTCGACAGCCCCCGGAAGCTGTTCGCGATGGGATTTGTCACCAACCTGCTGAATCCCAAGATCGCGATGCTCTATCTGGCGCTGCTGCCGCAGTTCATCGATCCCACGGGCAGCGTGCTGACGCAGTCGCTCGCGCTCGGCGCGATCCAGATCGCGATCAGCGTCAGCGTCAACGCGATAATCGCGCTCGCTGCCGGTTCGATCGCGCTGTTCCTCGGCACGCGGCCGGCTTGGCTGCTGCTGCAGCGCTGGCTGATGGGCACGGTGCTGGCTGGGCTTGCGATGAAGATGGCGTTCGAGGCGAGGAGAGCGTGAGTCCTCGCTCGTCATGCGCGGGCTTGACCCGCGCATCCATCTTCTGCGGAAGCAGATACCAAAGAGCGATTTTGCGAAGGAGATGGATTGCCGGGTCAAGCCCGGCAATGACGAAGATCAATCCAGCTTCGCTTCCATGCCGCGCTTCACGCCGGGACGGGCCATCAGCTTGTTGTACCAGCGCTCGACATTGGGGAAATCGCCGAGATTGACCTTGTGCCGCGGGTGGCGCCAGGCCCAGCCGAGGATGGCGAAATCGGCGACCGACAGATCGCCGGCGACGAAGTCGCGGCCTTCGAGCCGGCGGTTCAGCACGCCGTAGAGGCGGAGTGTCTCGGTCATGAAGCGCTTCAGGCCGTAGGCGCGGTCCTGCTCGTTCTCGAGCGCGATGAAATGGTGCACCTGGCCCGGCATCGGACCAAAGCCGCCCATCTGCCACATCAGCCATTCATAGACCGGGATGCGCTCGATCAAAGGCTTGGGCAGGAACTTTCCGGTTTTCTCGCCGAGATAGAGCAGGATCGCGCCCGATTCGAATACGCTGACCCGCTTGCCGCCGGGGCCGTCCGGGTCGACGATTGCGGGAATCTTGTTGTTCGGGCTGATTTCGAGGAAGCTTGGCGCCATCTGCTCGCCCTTGGTGATGTTCACCGGGAACACTTGGTAGGGCAGCCCCATCTCCTCCAGCGCAACCGAGATTTTGCGGCCATTCGGCGTGTTCCAGGTGTGCAGCTCGATGGTCATTTTCGCTTCCCCCACAATCGTTTGACGCTTCCCTAGCGCGGAACCGGACGCGGTTACAACGGCCCTTTACGAATATCGATCCGCGCCCCGTGTGACGCGGGCGTTGTTGACGGGGAGCTTTCGGCGCTGGAATCTCGCCACGACCGCCGATAGATTGCGCGCCACCGTAAACGACCCGGAAAGCCGCCTTTGTCCAAATCAGCCGCCCGCGCCCGCCTCGCCGAGATCATCCGTAAGCGCTCTTTCGGGCGCGGCGAGATCACGCTGGCCTCGGGCCGCAAGAGCGATTTCTATTTCAACCTCAAGCCAACGATGCTGGATCCCGAGGGCGCCGCATTGCTTGCCGAGCTCACTTATGAAGCGCTGAAAGACGACAATCTTGATTTCGTCGGCGGCCTCGAGATGGGTGCCGTGCCGCTCGCGGGCGCGATCGCGCAGCTCTCCTGGATCAAGGGACATCCGATCGCGGCCTTCTTCGTGCGCAAGAAGCCGAAGGAGCATGGTGCGAAGCTAGCGGTCGAGGGACTTGCCAAAGGCGAGACGCTGCAGGGCAAGCGCATCGTGATCGTCGAGGACGTCACCACCACCGGCGGCTCGGCGATGAAGGCGGTGGAAGCCGTGCGCGAGGCCGGCGGCGAGGTCGCGCTGGTCTTCACCATGGTCGACCGCGAGGAAGGCGCAACAGAAACGTTCGCGGAAGCCGGCCTTCCGTTCCGCTCGTTGTACAAAGCGGGCGAGTTCCTCAAGAGCTAGAGCATGATCCGGAAAAGTGGGAACCGGTTTTCCCTCACGACAAACGCGAAGCGTTTGCGCGGAAGAGCATGCTCAAACAAAGAGACGAGATGATGATCCGTTAAACGGATCATAATCGAGTGTTGCCTCATCGGCACACCGCGCCAGAATACGCCCATCTCCTTAGTTCTTCCGCAATCAACTGCTCGTTTACCATCCGACACTAGGGTGAATCGCGCGGAGACGACGTCTCGGCACTGTTGGCTCTGTCGGGTGGAGTTGGCGTTGCGTAGAGGGTTTGCTGATCGGCGCGTGCGGCGCCATCTGACGCTAGTTGCCGCCGCCCTTGCGGGCGCGATGACGCTCGCGCCTGCGCATGTCTCGGCGGAAAACCTGCTCGATTTCCTCTTTGGCGGCTTGCAGAGGCAGCAGGCCCATCAGGGCCAGTCGCAACCCGGTTTGTTCGATCCGTTCGGCCTCAACCAGCAGCAGCCGCAGCAAGCCGCACCGGCGGCCCGCGTTGCCGGTTCCGGCCCTGCGTTTTGTGTCAGAAGCTGCGACGGCAAATATTTCCCGCTGACCTTGCGCGGCAGCGCGACGCCGGTTCAGCTCTGCCAGGCGTTCTGTCCAGCGACAGCCACCAAGGTTTTCTACGGCGGCAGCATCGACTACGCGACCTCCTCAATCGGCGAACGCTATGCCGACAGCGAGAACGCCTTCGCCTACCGCAAGTCGCTGCGCGCGGACTGCACCTGCAATGGCCGCGATCCCGCCGGCCTTGCGCCCGTTGACCTCACCCTCGATAGCTCGCTTCGCGCCGGCGACGTGGTCGCCACCACCGATGGCCTGGTTGCATATACCGGCGTCCGGGTCGGCAACAACCAGAGCGCCGACTTCACGCCGGTCGCATCCTACCCCGGTCTCACCGCCGAACTCCGTGCCCGGCTCGGCGAGATGAAGGTCGCGCCGGTCGCGGCCGAGACGGTCGGCGAAGCGCCGCAGCCGGACACGAGCCATGACCCCGCGGCACCGGTCTCCGTCGTGCCGAAATCGGCCGCGCCGAAGGCGAAGCGGGCGGAGGTCAATTAGCGACTTAAGCTGTCATTCCGGGGCGATGCGAAGCATCGCCCCGGAATGACAGCGTGGATACTTAGCAAAGAAGGCAAACTTTACCGCCCGACAATCACCCCGATCACATTCGGGGCGGCGAGATATTTCTCCTCGATTGTCGCGCGCGCTGCGGCACGGTTTTCCGGCGTCAGCAATCCGCGCTTTTCGGCGAGGATCATCCAGCAATAGCCCCACCAGTCCGTCAGCATGCCCTGGTCCTCGACCAGGTCATAGCCCTGCTCGGCGGCGAAGATGCGCGCATGCGCTTCATCGAGCGAATCGAGCCAGGCGTGATCCGCAGGTGAGAACAAGTCGTCGCTGATGTCGTCGATGGTGTAGCCCCAGATCGACATGCAGACCGCGTTGAACTCGCGGTCGATCTGGTCGTCATCGACCCATTGGCGGCGGGACGCCTGATGCAGGCGCGACAGCGAGCGCGCAAAGTCGGCGATGCGGGTGAGCGCGAATTGATCGAAGGCAATAGTGGACATGTAGTCCTCGCGGGAACGGACTGGCCATAGATGTTGTGTCGGCGATGCCGCCGAATCAGAATGATATCAAATACTTGCTAAAATGTTCTTAATTTGTTCTGATGCTCCTCCGTCGTCGTCCCGGCGAAGGCCGGGACCCATAACCACCAGTGTTCGATTGTGGGTAGGTCGAGCCGATACATGACCGCTGTCAGGATCTATTACGTTTACATTCTCGCCAGCCGCCGCCATGGGACGCTTTATATCGGCGTTTGCAACAACCTGCACGGTCGTCTCACGCTGCATCGTGCCGGACGGGGATCGGAGTTCGTCAAGAAGTACAGCGTAACGCGTCTCGTCTACATGGAAACGTACGCTTCACCGCAGGAAGCGATCACGCGCGAAAAGCAGTTGAAGACTTGGCGGCGTGATTGGAAGATTCGGTTGATTGAAGAAAACAATCTCGATTGGGCTGATCTATCGCACCTGCTCTGAGCCCTGTGGCTATGGGTCCCGACCTTCCCGGGACGACGAAGACAACCTCACATCGCCGACAGCATCTTGTCGCCACAATAGTTCGCGTAAAAGCTGCCGCCGCATTGCCGCTTGATGGCGACGCAACGGGCGGCTGGAGTTGCGTTTGGTGGCATGCTGAAGCCGCAGGTCAAGCCGTCGGCGCTGCGCCCGGGCCTGCCGGCGGCGAAAGCGGCACTGGTGACGGTGATGCAGACGATGAACAGCACAGCGGCTGCGATCTCGATCAGCAGTCTCATGGGTGTCCCTCTCGATGACGGTGGTTGTGCCGCCTAATATGTAACCATACCACCGAAGCGCGTCGCCTTGAGGTCGCAAAATCGGCCCGGTCCTTGCATAAAATCATACCAGCGCGGTGCACAACAACCGGCTGGGCGGTTCCGATTGAAGTGCAAGACGCGTATCATTCGTTGTCCGGAGCGTGATCCGAAAAGATTATGCTCAAACAGAAAGATTAGATCATGATCCAATTTCGTCTCATCGGATCATGATCGAGTCCCCAAAGTTCAGGATTTGCCGCGTTGCAAGAACAGTCTTTCTCAGGAAGCTATCCGGCGCTCAATCAGCCGATCGATGAATTGGCGCTGGCAGAGATCAAGGGCGCGATCCTCGCCAAGCTGAGGCTGGAGATCGGCAAGGACGCCAGCGTGGCGACCAAGCGCGACTGGTACAAAGCGGCGGCGCTCGCGCTGCGCGACCGCATCACGCATCGCTGGCTCACGGCGGAAAAAGAGAGCTACGACGCCGGTGCCAAGCGGGTTTATTACCTTTCGCTGGAATTTCTGATCGGCCGCCTGTTCACCGACGCGCTCAACAATATGGGCCTCTTGCCTGTGTTCGAGGGAGCACTCGGCGATCTCGGCGTCGGCCTCGATGAATTGCGCAGATGCGAGCCCGACGCAGCGCTCGGCAATGGCGGCCTCGGGCGGCTCGCCGCCTGCTTCATGGAGAGCATGGCGACGCTGACGATCCCCGCCATCGGCTACGGCATCCGTTACGATTTCGGCCTGTTCCGCCAAATCATCAATCACGGCTGGCAGCAGGAATATCCGGATGAGTGGCTGGGCTTCGGCAATCCCTGGGAATTCCAGCGTCCGGAAGTCGTCTACAACATCCATTTCGGCGGCACCGTCGAGCATGTCGACGAAGGCGGCCGTGACCGCGCCATCTGGCACCCGGCGGAAACCGTGGAGGCGATGGCCTACGACACCCCGATCGTCGGCTGGCGCGGCCAGCGCGTCAACGCGCTGCGACTGTGGTCCGCGCACGCGCCGGATCCGCTGAAGCTCGACGTCTTCAACACCGGCGATTATGTCTCAGCCAGCGCCGAGCAGGCGCGCGCCGAGGCGATCTGCAAATTCCTTTATCCGAACGACGAAAGCGCCGCGGGGCGCGAACTGCGCCTGCGCCAGGAATACTTCTTCGTCTCGGCCTCGCTGCAGGACCTGGTGAAGCGGCACCTTTCGGCCGACGGCCAGCTCCGCAGCCTTGCGATGAAAGCGGCCGTGCAGCTCAACGACACCCATCCGAGCCTCGCCGTCACCGAGCTGATGCGGATCCTGGTCGACCTGCACCATTTCCGCTGGGACGAGGCGTGGAAGATCACTGTCGCGACGCTGTCCTACACCAACCACACGCTGCTGCCGGAGGCGCTGGAGACCTGGCCGGTCGAGCTGTTCGAGCGGCTATTGCCGCGGCATCTCGAGATCATCTATCGCATCAACGTGCAGCATCTGGCGCTCGCCGAAGAGCGCTGCCCAGGCGACATCGAATTCCGCGCCTCGGTGTCGCTGATCGACGAGAAATCGGGCCGCCGAGTGCGGATGGGACAGCTCGCCTTTGTCGGCTCGCACCGCATCAACGGCGTCTCGGCGATGCATTCCGATCTGATGAAGGAGACCGTGTTCCACGATCTCCACCATCTCTATCCCACGCGCATCACGAACAAGACCAACGGCATCACGTTCCGCCGCTGGCTGATGCTGGCCAATCCGAGACTCACGGGCCTGATCCGCGACGTCTGCGGCGAAGCCGTGCTCGACGATTTCTCGCTGTTCGAGCGGCTCGAGTCCCATGCCAGCGACAACGCGTTCCAGCAACAGTTCCGCGAGGTCAAGCGCCACAACAAGGTGCTGCTGGCGCGGCTGATGGCCGAGCGCAACCACATCAAGGTCGACCCATCGGCGCTGTTCGATGTGCAGATCAAGCGCATCCATGAATACAAGCGGCAACTCCTGAACATCCTGGAAGCGGTCGCGCTGTACCAGGCGATCAAGGATGAGCCGCAGCGCGACTGGAAGCCGCGCGTAAAAATCTTCGCCGGCAAGGCGGCGGCGAGCTACCGCTACGCCAAGCTGATCATCAAGCTGATCAACGACGTCGCCGAAGTCGTCAACAACGATCCCGCGATCGATGGCCGGCTGAAGATCGCCTTCCTCGCCGACTACAATGTCAGCCTGGCCGAGGTGATCATCCCGGCCGCCGACCTGTCCGAGCAGATCTCGACCGCCGGCATGGAAGCCTCCGGCACCGGCAACATGAAGCTCGCGCTCAACGGCGCGCTGACCATCGGCACGCTCGACGGTGCCAATATCGAGATTCGCGACCATGTCGGCGCCGAGAATATCGCGATCTTCGGCATGGAAGCCGGCGACGTCATGGTCCGCCGCAAGCAAGGGCTCGATGCCAGCGACCTGATCGGCAGCTCGCCGCGGCTGGCGCGTGCGATCACCGCAATCGAGAGCGGCGCGTTCTCGCCCGGCGATCCCGCCCGCTTCGCCTCGATCGGCCATGCGCTGCGCTATCTCGACCATTACATGGTCAGCGCCGACTTCGATTCCTACTACGACACCCAGCGCGCCATCGATGCGCGCTGGCAGGTGGTGCCGGCGTGGACCCGGGCCTCGATCCTCAACGTGGCGCGGATGCCGTGGTTCTCCTCCGACCGCACCATCCGCGAATACGCCGAAGAGATCTGGAACGTGCCCGTGAAGCCGCCGACGCCGCGCCTGCTGAAGGAGCAGGCGCAGTGGGGAGCCAAGCGCTAATCCCACGCGGCGGAAATCGATTACCTCCGACATCATTGAATTCTGCCGAGCAGTCGCGATACTGCGTCCTCGTCATTGCGAGGAGCGTAAGCGACGAAGCAATCCATGCCTCCACAAGCGGCGAAATGGATTGCTTCGCTTCGCTCGCAATGACGGAGCAATTTCGCAACACCGGAACAATTTCATGCTCACCAGGACCCCGCATTTGTTCGACGATGCCACCGCGGTTACTGCCGGCGACAGCCGCTGGCAGGGCAGGACCAGCGACGACTACTGGGCATTTGTCGGCCCGTTCGGCGGGGCCACCGCTGCAACCATCCTGCGGGCACTGATCGACCATCCGCAACGTGCCGGCGATCCGCTTGCGCTCACCGTCAATTATTGCGCGCCGGTTGCGCAAGGCGCCTTTGACCTCGATGTCCGCCTGGTGAAGGCCAATCGTTCGAGCCAGCACTGGTCCGTGGAGATGACGCAGGACGGCGGCGAGGTCGCGACGCTCGCAACCGCCGTGTTCGCCGAACGCCGCCCGTCCTGGTCGCACCAGCAGGTGAAGTTTCCGGACGCAACACCGTTCGAACAGACCCTGCCCTATCCCAAGACCGCGGCAGCGTGGGTCAAGCAATATGACTTCCGCTTCGTCGAAGGCGAGCCGAAATTCGGCACGCCATCGAGCGCGGCGCCCGAAACCTATTCCAAGCTCTGGATCGGTGACCGCGCGCCGCGCAAGATCGATGCGCTCTCGCTGATCGCGATGTCGGACGCATTCTTTGGCCGCGTCTTCCACGCCAAGCGGGAACTGGTGCCGTTCGGTACGGTGTCGCTGACGACCTATTTCCACATCGACGCCGCCGATCTTGCCGCCGAGAACATCACCCGCGTGCTGGCGGCTGCCGATGCCAAGATCTTCCACAAGAGCTATGGCGACCAGAACGGCGAACTGTGGTCACCCTCCGGCCGCCTGCTCGCAACCACGACGCAGATCGCCTATTTCAAGGCGTGATCGGGAAGGCGTAGGGTGGGCACGCTTCGCTTTGCCCACCCCACGATTTGAGAGAGCGCCGCCGCATGCCCGAAGCTGACAATTCAAAGCCATCGCACATCGCGCTCCTCGGAGTGCCCATCGAGATCGGCGCCGCGCAGGCCGGCACGCTGATGGGTCCAGCAGCACTGCGCACCGCCGGGATCGCGCGCGTGCTGGAGCAATTGGAGCTTCGCGTCGACGACCACGGTGATCTCTCAATCCCCGCGGTGGTCTCGGACGGGCCGGTGCCGGCGAATACGAAATTCTATGATGAGGTGAAAACCTGGATTCGCCTGACATCCGAGCGCGCCTACTGGCTGGCGCAATCCGGCGCGGTGCCGATCTTCATGGGCGGCGATCATTCGCTCTCGATGGGATCGATCAATGGCGTTGCGCGCTTCTGGCAGGAGAAGGGCCGGCCGCTGTTCGCACTGTGGGTCGACGCGCATGCCGACTACAACACGCCCGACACGACGATCACCGGCAACATGCACGGCATGTCGGCCGCTTTCCTCTGCGGCGAGCCCGGGCTCGACAACCTGCTCGGCGGCCTGCCGCGCGCCTCGATTACACCTGATCAGCTCGACCTGATCGGCACCCGCTCTGTCGACCCGCTGGAGCGCAAGCTATTGCGCGAGCGGAGCGTCGCCATCGCCGACATGCGCGCCATCGACGAATTCGGCGTCGCCGTGCTGATCCGCCGCGTGATCGATCGCGTCAAGGCGAGGAACGGCGTGCTGCATGTCTCGTTCGACGTCGACTTCCTCGATCCTTCGGTTGCGCCCGGCGTCGGCACCACGGTGCCGGGCGGCGCGACCTACCGCGAAGCGCACCTGATCATGGAGCTGTTGCACGATTCCGGACTGGTGCGCTCGGTCGACATCGTCGAGCTCAACCCCTTCCTCGACGAGCGCGGCCGTACCGCACGGGTCGTGGTCGAACTGATCGGCAGCCTGTTCGGCCTGCAGATCACCGACCGCCCGACACCGACCAATGCGGTGCTGCCGGATTGACATGGCGAATAGCGAATAGGCTGCGCCGCAGACATGTTCCGGAGTAGAAAAGGGCGACCGCGGGGTCGCCCTTTTCATTGGCGGAAATATGCGAGGCTATTCGGCCGCGAGCTTCACGTCCGGCGCGGCGGCGCGGACTTCGGCGTCGACCTTGCTCTCGAACTTGGCGAAGTTCTTCTGGAACATGCCGACCAATGCGCGGGCGGTCTTGTCGAACTCGGCCTTGTCCTTCCAGGTGTTCACCGGATTAAGGATCTCGCTCGGCACGCCCGGCAGCGCGGTCGGCACCGCAAAGCCGAAATATTCGTCGGTGCGGAATTCGACATTGCGCAAGCTGCCATCGAGCGCCGCGGTGAGCAGCGCGCGCGTGACCTTGATCGGCATGCGCGAGCCTACGCCATACTTGCCGCCGGTCCAGCCGGTGTTGACCAGCCAGCAATCGACATTATGCTGGGCGATCAGGTCGCGCAGCATGTTGCCATAGACGGAAGGATCGAGCGGCAGGAACGGCGAGCCGAAGCAGGTGGAGAATTCCGGCTGCGGCTCGGAGCCGAGGCCGCGCTCGGTGCCGGCGACCTTCGCGGTGTAGCCGGACAGGAAGTGATACATCGCCTGCGCCGGCGAAAGCTTCGCGATCGGCGGCAGCACGCCGAAGGCATCGGCCGCCAGCATCACCACATTCTTCGGATGCGGCGCGCGGCCACTGCGCGAGGCGTTGGGAATGAAGTCGAGCGGATAGGCGGAACGGGTGTTCTCGGTCTTGGAGCCATCGTCGAAATCGACGACGCGGGTATCCTCGTCAAGCACGCAGTTCTCGAGCACGGCGCCAAAACGTGTGCTCGCAGCATAGATCTGAGGCTCGGCTTCCTGCGAGAGCTTGATGCACTTGGCGTAGCACCCGCCTTCGAAATTGAAGATGCCGTTCGGGCCCCAGCCGTGCTCGTCGTCGCCGATCAGCGTGCGGTTGGGATCGGCCGACAGCGTCGTCTTGCCGGTGCCGGAGAGGCCGAAGAAAATCGCGCTGTCGCCCTTCGACCCGACATTGGCCGAGCAGTGCATCGGCATCACGTCGCGCGCGGGCAGATAATAGTTGAGCGTGGTGAAGACCGACTTCTTCATCTCGCCGGCATAATAAGACCCGCCGATCAGGACGATCTTGCGGGCGAAATCGATCGCGACGACATTCTCCGAGCGCACGCCGTGACGTTTGGGATCGGCGCGGAAGCTCGGCATGTCGATGATGGTGAGTTCGGGCACGAAGCTCGAAAGCTCGATCGCCTCGGGCCGGATCAGCAGCGTGCGGATGAACAGCGAATGCCAAGCGAGCTCGGTGAACACGCGCGTCTTGATCCGATAGGTCGGATCGGCGCCGCCATAGAGATCCTGCGCGAACAGTGCCTTGCCTTCGGCGTGCTTGAGGAAATCCTGATAGAGCGCTTCGAACTGCTCTGATGTGATCGACTGGTTGCCCGCCCACCACATGCTCTTGTCGGTGGTCGCATCGCGAACTGTGAACTTGTCCTTCGGGCTGCGGCCGGTGAATTCGCCGGTGTCCGCGCAAAGCGCACCATCGGCTGAGAGCACGGCCTCGCCTGCCGCAAGCGAATATTGATAGAGCTGCGGCGCGTGAAGATTCCAATGCACGCGTTTGAGATTTTTTAAGCCGAATTTGTCGGCGCCAAAGGCACCGTTGTACACGCCCGTGTTTTGCACGAAGAACCTCCTCGAACCCGCGTTTCCCATTGCGCGAATGTCGCTAAACGCGCTCAGTCGCGGTGACCTTTCCAACAACAAATATAGCCCGAAGGCCCCGGTCCAGCGACCTCATAATGGGGCAATGCGAGCTTGCCAAGCTAGTCCCCGAATTTTGGTTTATTCCAAGGCATCCCTTCCACGTGGTTCAAGCACTTGCTGCAGCGCAAGGCGGCTTTTCTGCCCGTGGATCGCGCGACGATCCGCCGCGATCAATGCCGGGGCCGACGTCTTTGCGATGCACAATTGGTGCCATCGGACGCGCGGCGTCGTTCTCAATCAACGCACAGACTACCCGATATGCAGTTTGGGCGATGAGACATCGGCTTTGTCGCCGGCAATGCCGTTGCACTTGGATCGCACGATCCAATCGGCAATGAGAGCTCATTGCACAGCCTCGCTCGACGTCAGCAAGCCACCATCGAATTCGACGGCCGTTAAGAATGCGCAGCGCGCGTAAACGTTCCGCACCGTCGCGCATAACATGCATGATGCGAAGCGCGTTGACGGCCGCATTCTCCCCAATATGCATACGATTGCGACACCGCGCCGTTCGCACCTATCCCGTTGCGCGCGCCTCACTGGCGAGTCGAACCAACATCTTGCGCAGCTCCGCAGCGTTGCGCACGCGCTCTGGAAATTCCAGCCGCAGCGTCCGCTTGCCCGCCTGCATGTCCATGCCCTCGGGGTCGCAGCCAATGCAGCGCCAATCGGCGCTTTCGGCTCCGAGCAGCCGGGTCGCATAAAGGTGCATGGCGTCGCGGTGAGCCTCGTTCATGTGCTCGACGGCCTCCGCTTCAGCCTCCAGCCACCCGTCCGTCCCAGCCAGATCGGTCAGGAACTGTTCTGGCCTCAGATCGACGATCCGGCCGAAGCCGGCGACGAGGTGGATGGCGGAGGGGATGATCCGGAAGAAGGAGAAATCCTTAAATTCCACAAAGGCTTCCGCGGACGGATGGGCGGCGAGGTAGCGGCGGCGCAGGAGGCTCGCGGCCTCGCCTTCCGTCTGTTCCGCCCGGCCGGCCAGCATGATCCGGGACCCTTCCAGCGGGTCGCCTTCGGCCCGCTCGTCCAGCATCAGCGACACCCTGACGTCGGCGAGCAAGTTCCTGGTATGGACCGCGAGGCGGGAGAGCAGCAGTATCGGGGAACCGTCCGGATGGCTCGCGACATTGACCAGGGAACAATAGGGATCGCCGGTTTCCGGCATCAGCGTTGCCAAAGCCCCTTGCCGGCTCCTCCGGAGCAGGGAACGGGCCAGCCTGGCGGGGTCAAACTCAGCGGTCGGTTGCATCGAAATTACCTAGTAATTGCCTGGCCATGTGGTTGCACTTCGGGGCTTTTTTCGGGTAAACGGGCACTAGACGGGTCGGACGCGTTCGCGGGGGGCGAGGCGTTTGGCGGAACTCGGTCACACTTCAGCCCACCTTGCGTTGCTCGCTGACCGAGTCCGAAGCCCAATTATGCGGCGCATCACCGGAATGCTCGCCGTTTCAGCCAACTGGAAAACTGAAAGCAGGCTCATGCCCACAATCGCCCTGGTCGACGACGACCGCAACATTCTCACCTCTGTCTCGATCGCGTTGGAAGCCGAAGGCTACCGCATCATGACATACACGGATGGTGCGTCCGCGCTCGACGGCTTCCGCACCTCGCCACCGGATCTGGCGATCCTCGACATCAAGATGCCGCGCATGGACGGCATGGAGACGCTGCGGCGACTCAGACAAAAGTCCGACCTGCCTGTAATCTTCCTGACTTCCAAGGATGAAGAGATCGACGAATTGTTCGGCCTCAAAATGGGCGCCGACGATTTCATCCGCAAGCCGTTCTCGCAGCGCCTTTTGGTCGAGCGCGTGAAGGCCGTGCTGCGCCGCGGCCAGCCCAAGGATCCGACCGCAGCCCCGAAGGAGCCGGATACGCGCGCGCTCGATCGCGGCCTGCTCAGGATGGATCCGGAGCGCCACACCTGCACCTGGAAGAACGAGCCGGTGACGCTGACGGTCACCGAATTCTTGATCCTTCAGGCACTGGCGACGCGGCCCGGCGTGGTGAAGAGCCGCAATGCGCTGATGGACGCCGCCTATGACGACCAAGTCTATGTCGACGATCGTACCATCGACAGCCACATCAAGCGGCTGCGCAAGAAGTTCAAGGTGGTCGACGAGGATTTCGAGATGATCGAAACCTTGTACGGCGTGGGGTATCGCTTCAAGGAAGCCTGATCCGCGGCGAAAGCTCCGCTTTGTTAACTGACACGGTCCGCACCTATGGGGTAGGGTGCGGGCCCAATAGCGTGCATGGTAACACCCCTCGTCAACGAACCGGCAGTTCTGCCTGTGCTTGATCGAACGCAGCCCGACCCGGCCCAAACCGTCGAGGACGCCCAGGCGCTCCTCGAGCAGGAGCAGTTTGCCGACAAGGCGACGACGAAGCGCTGGCGGCCGCTGGACTGGCTGAGTCGCGCCGGACAGTTCTTCTTCGCGCTGTCCTTCTCGAGCCTGACCCGCCGCATCGTCTCGCTGAATCTCGCGGGCCTGGTCGCCCTCGTCGCCAGCATCCTGTACCTGTCGCAATTCCGCGCCGGCCTGATCGATGCGCGTGCCCAGAGCCTTCTGGTGCAGGCCGAGATCATCGCCGGCGCCATCGCGGCTTCCGCTACCGTCGAGACCAACACCATCACCATCGATCCGGAGCGGCTGCTCGACCTCAAGCCCGGCGAAAGCTACGGCGTGCCGGACGAATATTCCGACTTCCCGATCAATCCCGAACGCGTCGCGCCCGTGCTGCGGCGGCTGATCTCGCCGACCAAGACGCGCGCCCGCATTTTCGATCGCGAGGGCGGATTGATCCTCGACAGCCGCAGCCTTTACGGCAAGGGCGACGTGTTCAGGATCGAGCTGCCGCCGCCGAACGCGGAGAAGCCGGGGTTCGCCGAACGGACCACGATCGCGATCCGCACCTGGCTGAACCGCGGCGATCTGCCGCTCTATCGCGAGCTCGGCCCGGAGAACGGCACCGGCTACCAGGAGGTCGCGCAATCCCTGAACGGTCAGAAGAGCAGCATGGTGCGCGTCAACGATCGCGGCGAGGTGATCGTCTCGGTCGCCGTCCCCGTGCAGCGCTTCCGCGCCGTGCATGGCGCCTTGATGCTCTCCACCCAGGGCGACGACATCGACCAGATGGTGACCGCCGAGCGGCTCGCGATCCTCAAGGTTGGCGGCGTTGCCGCGGCCGTGATGATCGTGCTGTCGCTCCTGCTTGCGAGCACCATTGCCGGCCCGGTGCGGCGGCTTGCCGACGGCGCTGAAAGCGTCCGCCGCCGCATCCAGACCCGCGTCCAGATTCCCGATTTCAGCCGCCGCCGCGACGAGATCGGCCATCTCTCCGGCGCGCTGCGCGACATGACCAACGCGCTCTACAGCCGGATCGAGGCGATCGAGATGTTCGCCGCCGACGTCGCTCACGAGCTGAAGAACCCGCTGACGTCGCTGCGTTCGGCGGTGGAGACGCTGCCCTTGGCGCGCACCGAAAGCAGCCGCGGCCGCCTGCTCGCCGTGATCGAGCACGACGTCAAGCGGCTCGACCGGCTGATCTCCGACATCTCGGATGCGAGCCGGCTCGATGCCGAGCTGCAGCGCCAGGACATGGCGCCGGTCGATCTGCGCCGCCTGCTGACGACGCTGACCTCGGTCGCCAACGAGACCAAGCTCGGCCACGACGTCGCGGTCGAAGCCCGCTTCGAGGGCCGCGGGCCGACGGACTCCTTCGCGGTGCCCGGCCACGATTCGCGGCTCGGACAGGTGATCTCCAACCTGCTCTCCAACGCACAGTCGTTCTCGCAACCGGGCGACAAGGTGCGCATCGTCTGCCGCCGCGTGCGCTCGGAGATCGAGATCGTGGTCGACGACGACGGCCCCGGCATCGGCGAGGACGCGCTGGAGCGCATCTTCGAGCGCTTCTACACCGACCGTCCGCACCAGGGCTTCGGCCAGAATTCCGGACTGGGGCTGTCGATCTCCAAGCAGATCATCGAGGCGCATAACGGACGCATCTGGGCCGAGAACCGATCCGGTCCCGCCGATGCCGACGGCAAGCCGACGGTCGCTGGCGCGCGCTTCGTGGTCAGGCTGCCGGCGCCATGAGCGCCAGCGTGCATGCATCCGCGGTGCTGGTGGGACAACGCGCGGTGCTGATCCGCGGCCCGTCCGGCTCCGGCAAGTCGCGCCTCGCCTTCGATCTGATCCTCGCCGGCCGTTCTGGACAGCTCCCGCCGGCCGTTCTGGTGGGCGATGACCGTGTCCATCTCGACACAGCCGGCAAAGAATTGCTGGTCCGGCCAGCCCTCGAATTGGCCGGGCTGATCGAGATTCGCGGGCTCGGCATCCGCCGCCTTGAGTACACACATGAGGCGATCGTGGGGCTGGTAGTCGATCTCGCCGCCGGCGATGCCGAGCGCCTGCCGCCGCCGGAAGCGCTGCAGACCGAGATAAATGGTGTTTTGTTACCGCGAATCCCCGTCGGTGAGGGCATTTCACCCCTGCTACTGGTTGTCGCAGCGTTGACGACAACTGAAAGTTCATGTTCCCGTAATCTAGCGGATGATTGCTTGGGGCGGATTGGTAACCATATCAGCCGCAATATGGCCACTGAATAGACCGGTGCAGACCCGTATTTCTCCGCCCCCAAATTCCGGGAGATTGCCAAGATGCCCTCTTGCGCGGGGCCTCTGGATGGTCAAAGTGGCGCGTTCGTGCGGTGCACCAAGAAGCACCCGCGAGGAGTTTCCGATGATTGGTCTAGTGCTTGTGACCCACGGGCGCCTTGCCGACGAGTTCAAGGCAGCGCTCGAACACGTAATGGGCCCACAGAAACAAATTGAAGCAATTACGATCGGAGCCGAAGACGACGCCGATCTATGTCGCAGCGACATCATCGAGGCGGTCAACCGCGTCGATAGTGGCGACGGCGTTGCTATCCTCACCGACATGTTCGGCGGCACGCCGTCGAACCTCGCGATCTCCTGCATGAGCCGGCCCAAGGTCGAAGTGCTCGCAGGCATCAATCTTCCGATGCTGGTGAAGCTCGCGAAGGTGCGCGAAGAGCGGTCGCTGCCGGACGCGATCGCGATGGCCCAGGAAGCGGGCCGCAAATACGTCACCATCGCCAGCCGCGTCCTTGCCGGCAAATGAGCGCCGAGGGCTCGGGCGAAAACGAAGTCGGCCCGACGGTTCCTGCGGGCGCGATCTCCCGTGAACTTCTGATCGTCAACAAGCGCGGCCTGCACGCGCGCGCTTCCGCCAAGTTCGTGCAGATGGTCGAGCGCTTCGAGGCCGAGGTCTGGGTGACGCGCGGCAGCGAGACCGTCGGCGGCACCTCGATCATGGGCCTGATGATGCTCGCCGCCGGCCCCGGCACCTCAGTCATCGTCTCCGCCACCGGCCCCGAAGCCGAAGCCGCTCTCGACGCGATTGCCGAACTCGTCGCCAGCAAGTTCAACGAAGAAGGCATTTGAGGGCCGGCCCCATGCCTGCTCATTGCGGGCCATTGCTCTCTCCCCCGTCATTGCGAGCGTAGCGAAGCAATCCATCTCGCTGCTTGCGGAAGCATGGATTGCTTCGTCGCTTGCGCTCCTCGCAATGACGGGCGGAGCGTTTCCGATTCAATTGTCAAACAGCCCTTCCGCCGTCATGCCCGGGCTTGTCCCGGGCATCCAGGTCCTTTGCCTCCGTGCACGAGGAGAGAACGTGGATGGCCGGGTCAAGCCCGGCCATGACGGAGGAGAGGATTGCGCAATGTGTCCTCCCGTCATTCCGGGGCGATGCGGAGCATCGAGCCCGGAATCCATCCAACCCCAGAGCATGCGGCGAAATGGATTCTCTGATGTGCAATTGCACATCATAGTTCTCGCTTCGCGAGCCCCGGAATGACGGCGGCGGTGTTTGGGGTGAGCGAATAGCACCCATTGGACAGCGCAGGTGCGAGTGCCTACATCGATAGCTCTATGTCCGCCCTTGGAGTTCTCGCGATGACCATCGACGACAGGCCTACGATCGCTGCGCCCGATGACGATCCCTATCTTTGGCTGGAGGAGATCGAGGGCGCGCGGGCGCTGGAATTCGTGGAGGGGCAGAGCCGGCTCACGCTGGAAAAATTTGCCGGCGCGTCATTTGCCGCCGATCGCGACACACTTGCCGCGATCTTCGACCGGCCGGACAACATTCCCTATGTCACCAGGCGCGGCGGGCTGCTCTACAATCTCTGGAAGGATGCGCAGAATCCACGCGGCCTGTGGCGGCGCACGACGCTCGACGAATTCCGTAAATCAGATCCCGACTGGGAAATCCTGCTGGACGTCGACCAGCTTGCCGCCGACGAAGGCGAGGATTGGCTTCTGAACTGGACGTCGATGCGGCCGGGAAACGATCGGCGCGCGATGCTCAGCTTGTCACGCGGCGGCAGCGATGCGGTGACGCTGCGCGAGTTCGACATGGAGGCGAAGCGCTTCGTCGCCGACGGCTTCGTGCTGCCCGAGGCCAAGGGCGGCGTCGATTGGGTCGACGACGACACGCTGCTGCTGTCGAGCGCCTATGGCGAGGGCATGGCGACCACGTCAGGCTATGCCCGGACTGTCAGGCTGTGGCGCCGGGGCGAAGTCGTGGAGCGTGCGCCGGTGGTGTTCGACGTGCCGGCCGACCATATGAGCGCATCCGCTCAGGTCGACGATTCCGGACCGGTGCCACGGGTGTGGTTCGTCGATCGGCTCGATTTCTTCAACCTGAATGCCTGGCTCGGCGACGAGAGGGCCGCGAAGACGAAGCTCGATCTGCCCACCAGCATCTGGCTGCTCGCCGATCAGGACTGGTTCGTCGTCAAGCTGCGCGAGCCGTGGACGGTCGGTGGCAAGACCTATGCGCCCGATACCGTGCTCGGCGTGTCGTTGTCGGCCTTCCTCGTGGGCAGCCGCGATTTCACCGTCATGTTCCAGCCGGAGCCGCGGCGAGCGCTGCAAGGCTTCTTCTGGACCGCGGGCCGGCTGGTGCTGTCGATCCTCGACGAGCTGCGGCCGGTGCACGAGATCTGCACGCCATCGGCCGGCGGCTGGACGCGCGCGCGGCTCGAAGGGCTGCCCGGGATCGGCGTCGTCGATGTCTGGCGCCTCGACAGCCATGTTTCCGAAAGCAAGGGCGACCTGTTCGCCAATGTGCAGGACCCGCTGACGCCATCTTCGCTGATGCTGATGGAGAAGGTCGGGGCGCCCACGGTGCTGAAGCAGGCACCGAGGACGTTCAGCGCGGATGGACTCGTGGTGACCCAGCACGAGGCGATCTCCGTCGATGGCGAACGCATCCCTTATGTGCAGACCGGCCCGGCCACGGAGACCGGCGATGCGCCGGTCCATCTGACCGCCTATGGCGGCTTTGGTCTGGCGATGAAGCCATATTACAACCCGGCGCTCGGCAAGCTGTGGCTGGAGCGCGGCGGCACCATCGTGGAGGCCAATATCCGCGGCGGCGGCGAGTTCGGCACAAGCTGGCACGACGCCGGCCGCTACGCAGGCAAGCGGTTGGCGCATGACGACTTTGCCGCCGTCGCCGCCGATCTGGTGAAGCGCGGCGTCACGCGGCCCGGGCGGATCGCGGCCGAGGGCG
The DNA here is from genome assembly GCF_059512365.1 of Bradyrhizobium sp. Ses1. Lineage (NCBI taxonomy): Bacteria > Pseudomonadati > Pseudomonadota > Alphaproteobacteria > Hyphomicrobiales > Nitrobacteraceae > Bradyrhizobium > Bradyrhizobium sp. Ses1. The sequence goes on along the minus strand of NZ_JCAMOQ010000004.1, from coordinate 271,272 downwards.
GATCGAACGGCGGCATCCTGATCACCAACATGCTGGTGCGCTACCCCGAACGCTTCGGCGCGCTGTTCTGCACCATCCCGCTGATCGACATGCGCCGCTACACCAAGCTGCTCGCCGGCGCGAGCTGGATCGCCGAATATGGCGATCCCGACAAACCTGAAGAATGGGCGTGGCTGCAGACCTACTCCGCCTATCACATGGCGACGCCCGGCCAAAAATATCCACCGATCCTGATCGCGACCACGCGCCGCGACGACCGCGTGCATCCCGGCCACGCCCGCAAGATGACTGCCAAGCTGCAGGCAATGGGATATGAAGCCCATCTCTACGAGCCCGCGGCAGGCGGCCACGGCTATGGCAAGGACAACAAGGAACGCGCCGCCTTCATGGCGCTGGGGCTTGGGTTCCTGAGGGAGAAGATCGGGTGGGTGGATGGTGAGGCGTGAGCGCCTCACTCACCGCCGTCATTCCGGGGCGCGCATCAGCGCGAGCCCGGAATCCATTCCTCCGCTTGCGCATGCGGCCTAATGGATTCCGGGTTCACGCTTCGCGTGCCCCGGAATGACGAACGGGAATCAGCCGCGCGCGAAGGCCAAGATCATGTTGTTCGCGGGCATTTCAATAGTCGCGCCCAGTGACAGGCCGACGCGCGCCGCCAGCTTCTCGACGTCGGCGATGTCGCGCACGCCCCAATCGGGATCCTGATTGCGCAAGGACGTGTCGAACACGGCATTGCTGAGCGCGGTGTGCTTGCCGTCGCGCTTGAAGGGGCCGTAGAGGAACAGCCGGCCGTCGTCGCGCAGGCGGCGTGCGGCGCCTTCGAACAGGCCCTCGGTGACGGACCAGGGCGCGATGTGGATCACATTGGCGCAGAACACCGCGAGCAGCTTTGGCAGCTCGCCGTCCTCAGGCGCAGCACCGGGCCAGGCCGGATCGGAGAGATCGATCCGCAGCGGCGGACGGATATTCGGAAGGGCGGAATGCGCGCGCCAGGCCGCGATGCTCTTCAAATGGGCGTCGTTGAGATCGCTCGGCCACCAGGTGATATCGGAGGTCTGTCCAGCGAAATACACGACGTGCTGGCCGGTGCCGCTGCCGGCCTCCAGCACGTCGCCGGAACGCCCTGCGAGGAATTTTTCCAGCACCGCCCAGATCGGCTGATGGTTGCGATGAAAGGCCGCCGCATCGAGCCGGCCGTCGGCCTCGACCCGCCCGCCGTCTTTGCCGAATTCAACCACGAACTCTGCCACGATGCTCTCCTGTTCCTATCGTACATAACGCAACACCGTAGCGATCCTGCTATTCCGTGCGCGTCGTCGCAATGCGCGATTTGAGCGCGGCTCCGTCATAATGGTTACGTCGGTAGCGTGGATGAAGCGCAGCGAAATCCGGGCGGGCGCCCCCATCTCTCCGCTCGTCATTCCGGGATGCGCCGAAGGCGCAGGCCCGGAATCCATTGCGCCCCATGCGCCCCTGGAGAAATGGATTCCGGGTTCTCGCTTACGCGAGCCCCGGAATGACGAGGGAGAGTCCGTAGCCCGGATGAAGCGAAGCGTAATCCGGGAACAGCGGCGGCCTCCATCTCTCCGCTCGTCATTCCGGGATGCGCCGAAGGCGCAGGCTATGATGTGCAATTGCACATCAGAGAATCCATTGCGCCGCATGCGCAAGCGGAAGAATGGATTCCGGGTTCTCGCTCCGCGAGCCCCGGAATGACGGGGCGATGAAGCTATCGTGCCACGCGTTGCAATTCCTTCGTCAGCACATCCAGCGCATCGGCGAGCATCACGCCGCCGCAGACGGTGAGACGTTCGGGAAGCACGATGCGCCTCGCTGGCGGGTAGAAGTGCTCCAGCGCCGGATGCAGCAGGAAGGCGCGACCGTTGTCTTCGGCGCGGTCGCCGGCCTCCGACACCAGGATGAAATCCGGCCTCAGTTGCACGAGCGCCTCCAGCGAGGCGTAGCCGCCGGCAGCGACGCCGAGGTCGCCGGCGGGATTGAGCAGGCCGGCTTCGGTCAGAAGCGAGGAGACCAGACTGTCGCTGCCGGATACCCAGCCGCGGCGCGCCAGCGGCAGCACGCGATAGTGCTTGCCGGTCGCGGCCTGGCGCGCTCGGGCGATCGCGGCATCTAATCTTGCAATCGCGACCTTCGCGCGGTCCGGATGCTGCACGATCTCGCCCATCTCGCGGATCTGGTCCTTCACCTCGTCCAGCGTGCGCGGCACGCTGAACTCGACGAGATGGAGGCCGTTTGCCTTCAGAAGCTCGCGCGTTGCGCGCTTGTCGAACAGGCTGGCGACGACGATGTCGGGCTTGAGCACCAGCACGTCCTCCGCGCCGCCGGAAAGGATCGGGAAACGGCGCGCCTGATCGGCGGCAAAGGATTGCCAGGCCTCGCGGGAGTAGCGGCTGAGGCCCAGGATCTGCTGGGGATCGGCGAGCGAGAGCAGCAATTGATCGCTGCAGACATTCATCGAGACGATCCGCGGCGGGCTCGCCGCATGCGCGACAGTGGTGGACAAGACGAGCGCTGCAAGGCATGCCGCGAGCCGGCCCATCAGATCTCCGCCCAGGGCACGATCACCGTCTCGCGCTGATGCTCGGCGCGGAAGGCGCTGACGCGGAACACATCGGCCATGACCGTTTCCGAGAGCGCATCCGCCGGCGCGCCCTGCGATGCGAGGCGGCCCTGCGCCAGCACCAGCGCATGGTCGGCAAAGCGCGCGGCAAGGCCAAGGTCGTGCGTCACCACGATCACCAGCACGCCCTGATCGGCTGCGGCACGCAAACCCTTCATGACGTCGATCTGGTGGCGCGGATCGAGCGAGGCGGTCGGCTCGTCCGCCAGGATGATCGGCGCCTCCACCGCGAACACGCGCGCCAGCGCAACGCGGCTGCGCTCGCCGCCGGAAAGATCGGTGACACGCCGCTCCGCGAACTCCATGACATCGGCCGCCTGCATCGCCCGCACCACCGCCTCAGTGTCGCGCGGGGACAGCCGCGCCGGATCGGTCGCGCCATGCGGATAGCGGCCGAGCGCGACGATGTCGCGCGCCGGCAGCGGCCAATGCACCATGTGCCCTTGCGGAAGATAGCCGAAGCGCTTGGCCCGTTCGCGCAGCGGCAGCGCGGCAAGCGCCTCGCCTCCCACCTTGATGACGCCGTCGGAGGGAATGAGGCCGGCGAGCGCGCGCAGCAGCGTGGTTTTGCCGGCGCCGTTCGGACCGACCAGCGCGACGAGATGACCGGAGGCGAGTTGCAGCGACACATCGTTGAGCACGCGGCGGCCGGCGAGCACGACGTTGAGGTGTTCTACAACAAGCGCCGTCATGCGACGCCTCCGCCGAGCGCGCGACGCTCGCGCATGATGAGATAGAGGAAGAACGGCACGCCGATGATCGAGGTCAACACGCCCACCTTGATGTCCGACGTCGACGGGATGATGCGCACCGCGATGTCGGCCGCGAGCAACAGCGCCGAGCCGGCAAGCGCGCTCGGCACCAACAGCCGCGCCGGATCGTGGCCGATGACGGGCCGCATCAGATGCGGCGCGACCAGGCCGATGAAGCCGATGGTGCCGGTGACCGCCACCGCGCCACCAACGCCAAGCGCAACGCCTGCGATCACGAACAGGCGCAGGCGGCCGACATCGACGCCGAGGCTTTGCGCGGTCTCTTCGCCGAGCGTGAGCGCGCGGAAGGCGCTGGCTTGCGACAGCAGGATGGCCGCGCCGGCGACGATGAACGGCAGCGCCAGCGCGACATGCTGGAAGCTGCGGTCCTCCAGCGAGCCGAGCAGCCAGAACGCGATCTCGAGCGCCAGGAACGGATTGCTCGCGAGGTTCATCACCAGCGCCGTCGCAGCGCCCGCAAGGCTCGAGATCGCAAGCCCGGCGAGGATCAGGATCAAGAGGCCCGCATTGCGGCCTGCGATCGCGAGCAGCACGAAGACCGAGCCGAATGCGGCGATGATGGCGGCGACCGGCAGCGCATAGGAGCGGACGTCAGCCAACCCCAGCGCGATCACCAGCACCGCACCGAACGCCGCCGATTGCGGCGCGCCGAACAGCGAGGGCGAGGCTAAGGGATTGCGCAACAGGCCTTGCAGCGCCGCGCCTGACAGACCGAGGATGGCGCCGATCGCAAACGCCAGGATGGTGCGCGGCAGGCGAATCTCGCGCACGATCACCTGCGTGACATCGCTGCCGCCACCGAACAGCGCCTCGATCACCGTCAGCGGCGACAGCCGCACCGGGCCGGTGCCGAGCGAGATCAGCATCAGCAAGGCAACCAACGCAATCATTGCAACGGTCGCCCCCAACCGCCGCCGCGCGGCCAGACCCGCCGCTATCGTGAAATCCTGTGCACTCATCGCGCCCTGCTTCTTGCAGCGAATTCGGTGGCAGACAAGCGACACCGGAACAAAAAAACGTATGGGAGCCAGGGAGCCGCAGTTTCGCCGGGATTGACTCACGTGCCGCCGAAATCCTAGATGGCCCTGACGGTTCCTATCGGGATCAAAAGGGAATGCGGTACCGGGAAACTTCCCGTAAAGCCGCGGCTGCCCCCGCAACTGTATGCGGTGAATCCTTCGTCATATGCCACTGGGAGTCTCGGTCCTGGGAAGGCGACGAAGGGTAACGACCCGCGAGCCAGGAGACCTGCCGTCATACGTGGTCACACGCGACGATGTCGGTCGGGGAGTACAGGCATTTGCTTCACCTGAAGCGCGAAACGCGATGGTGAGCCTTGGTTCGCTGTGACGTGCCACTGACGTCATACCGAGGTCTCGCCGATGTTCTCTGCTACCACAGTCACCAAGCAACGCCGCGCGCTGCTGCTCGCGTCGAGCATGCTGGCGCCCGCTTTGTATGTTTCCGCCGCGCAGGCGCAGGAAGCGCCCTCCGAGCAATTGCCGCCGGTCGAGGTCAGGGCGCCCGGCGACCACAACCGCACCCGTGCCAAGCCCGCTTCCGACGGCACTCCAGGTCCCCGGCGGCCCGCGCCGGGCCAGGTGCCGACCAACGCGCAGCCGGCCGGCGGCGCGGGCGCTGGCGGCGCCGCCGCTGGCGGAGCTTCATCCGGTGGCGGTGGCGGCGGCCCGCAATTTGCCGGCATTGTCGGGACGTCCTCGACCGTGATCACCGCCGACGACATCGCGCATTCGCCGACCCAGGTTCTGGCCGAGATCATCGCGCAGGCCCCCGGCGTGCAGCTTCAATCGCTCTATGGCGGCGTGAACGGCGCCAAGACCTCGGTCGACCTGCGCGGCTTCGGCGCGTTCGCCACCGCCAACACGCTGTTCCTGCTCAACGGGCGACGGCTCAACGACATCGACATGGCGCAGGTGGATCTATCGACCATCCCGCTCGATTCGATCGAGCGCATCGAGATCACCCGCGGCAACAGCGGCGCCGTGCTCTACGGCGACAATGCGATAGGCGGCGTGATCAACATCGTCACCAAGACCGGTGTCGGCGGCCCGCCGGTCTCGATCCGCGGCGAAGCCGGCTATGGCTCCTTCAACCAGCGCATGGCCGCGATCTCGACCGCGATGAATTCGGGACCATGGTCGGCGTCGTTCTACGGCAACGGCATCAAGTCCGACGGCTACCGCGTGAACAATGCGCTCGACCAGCGCAACGGCGTCGGCAATCTCAACTACACGACGCCGGACCTGAAAGCCTTCCTGACGGTGACCGGCGACGACCAGAAGCTGGGCTTTCCCGGCGGCAGGCTGGTCGATCCTTCGATCGGCGTCAATCAGCTCGTCACCGATCGCAAGGGCGCCGCCACGCCGTTCGACTATGGCAACCAGCAGGGCGCGAGCGCGACGGCGGGCTTCACCAAGACGCTCCTGAACGGTGTCGACCTGATCGTCGATGGCGGCTACCGCCAGAAGGACACGCAAGGCGCGTTCTTCGGCACCTCGCCATTCATCAGCGCGGCATCCACCTACAATGACGCCGCGTTGCAGACCTGGTCGATCACGCCGCGGCTGAGCATCAACAATTCGATCTTCGGGATTCCCTCGTCGATCCTGACCGGCATCGACTATTACGATGCAACGTTCCACCAGCAGCGCGGCGCGTTCCGGGGCGTGCCGCCGATCCATACCTACGACCTGTCGCAGCAGTCGCTCGCCGGCTATTGGCAGCACACGGTTGGCCTCTTGCCCACCACCGATTTCTCCTATGGCGCGCGGGTGCAGAACACCTGGCTCAGCGCGCGCGATCGCTACGATCCGAACGCGCCGTTCGCCTTCGACGCGCAGGCGACGCCGCTCGACCAGAGCGAGACCAATTACGCGCTGCATGTCGGCGTCGAGCATCGCTTCACCGAAATGTTCTCGGTGTTCGCCCGCGCCGCGCACGCGTTTCGCACGCCCGATGTCGACGAGCGCACGTCCACCGGACCCGCGTTCGATGCGGACTTCAACCCGTTGCCGCAGAATTTCCAGTTGAAGACGCAGACCTCGCACGACGTCGAAGCCGGCTTCCGCGTCAAGACGGGCCGCTTCCAGGTGCAAACCAGCATCTACAACATGGACCTCGAGAACGAGATCCATTTCAATCCGGTGCTGTTCTACAACATCAACCTCGATCCGACCCGGCGTTATGGCTCCGAGACGCAGGCCTCGCTGCGCGTCAGCGATACCGTGTCGCTGCGCGGCGGCATGGCTTACACGCGCGCCGTGTTCCGCGAGGGACAGTTCGCGGGCAACGATGTGCCGCTGGTGTCGCGCTACACCGGCAATCTCGGCGTGACCTGGAATATCTGGGACAACTATCTCGTGTTCGATGCCACGCTGCGCGCCTGGAGCTCGCGCGTCATGGACAACGACCAGGCCAATACGCAAACGCGCATTCCGGGCGATGCGACGATCGACCTCAAGCTCAGCGGCGCCTATGAGCATTTCTTCTGGTCGGTCAGCGTCAACAACGTCCTGAATGCGCTCTATTACGACTACGCCATCGCCTCGAACTTCACGCCCGGCCGCTTCAGCGCCTATCCGCTGCCGGGTCGGACTTTCCTGGTGAAGGCCGGCGCCACGTTCTGAAGCGATCGGCCGGTCCGCGAGCCACGCGCGGACCGGCTTGTTCCGCCCGAATCAGCCATTATGTCGTGATGGCGGGAGATCGACATGGGCGGGATCGGGAAGAGAAGCCAACCTCCGAAGCAGGAAGGCGGCAAGCCAAAGCCGCCGCCTCCACCTGCGCGTCACGACGAGGACGACGACTACGAAGACGGCGACATCGCCACACCGAAGCGCGATCGCTACGGCCCCGACGACGCGCCGTTGTGAGACGCTTCGCGTCATTGCGAGCGCGGAATTGTAGGGTGGGCAAAGGAGCGCAGCGACGTGCCCACCATCAGGCACTCCGCTCGCAATGGTGGGCACGCTTCGCTTTGCCCACCCTACGACGGCTGATGCAGTCCCGCGAAATCGTCGCGCTCGATCTTGCGGATGCTCTTCACATCGAGCAGATGCGCGCCGAAGCCGCCGCGGGCGACCGTCTTTGCCAGTTTCGGCGAGACCAGAGTGAGGCCGACCGTCATCGTCAGCGGCACGGCGCTGAGCCAGTCGAGCCGCACCGGCGTCAGCTCCTCGGTGCTGGCGTTGTAGGGCCCCGAGGTCTTCAAGAGATCGCCGCACTCGACCAGAATGTCGCGCCTGGTGCCGCCGCGGGAGGCGTGGCCGAGCAGCGCCTGCATCGCCAAATGCGTCCGCACGCCGGCGCGACTCTCAGGCAAGGGTTGTGGCGTCTCGCCGAGCGATACGCGCAGCAGGAGATCGACCAGATCGGCGCCGGCGCGGAAGGCATTGAGCGGCTCGACCAGGCGCGGATTGCAGTCGATCAGGAGCGGCACGGGGCTGTCGATCGGCATCACGTAGTCGACCGACAGCGCGCCGTGCCAAGCCAGCGCTCCCCCGATCGCTTCCAGATAGGCGCGCACCTGCGGACGGCTGACGCTTTCCTTGATCGCCTCACCGCCGCCGACACCGGGCGCGATCTGCCGATAGGCGTGGAAGCCGACCAGCTTCCCAAAGCAAAACACCGACTGCGCCTTCTCCGTCGTGCCGGTGACGAGATCCTGCATCAGAACCTCATCGGCAAAGGCGTCGCTGGCGCCGAGCTCGTACAGCGCGATGTTGAAATCGGCTTCGTCGCGCACGAACCAGATGCCGCGACTCGCGGTGCCGACCGAGGTCTTGATCACGGAAGGAAAGCGGATGGCGTCGCGCAGCTCGCTCTCCGACGTCACGATCCGAGTCGGCGGCTGCGGCAGGCCCAATTGGCCAAGCAGACGGCTGAAGCCGGCCTTGCCGTGCACCATCCGGTAGCTGCCAAACCGCGGCAGCGCCAGGCCGACGCGGCCCTTCAGCCGCGCCTCGGCGCGCGCGAACAGAAAGCCCTGCTCATGGGTCGGCAGCAGCACGTCGAACGGCGCCTCCAGCAGTCGCTCGATGAAGCCGAGGAATCCCTCGGGATCGTGGCGCAACCCCGGGCAGCGATGGAATTTGCGCACGAAGCGCGAATAGCGCGACAGGCACCAGGGCGAGGGATCGCAGACTTCGACGTGGTGCCCGGCAAGGCCGAGGATCGTGATCGCCTCGCGCGCCGAGGTGCTCGCCCCCTCAGGGATCAGGACTCGCAGCTTTGTTGCCGGATCGGTCATGCCAGATCATTGCTGCAATGCGAGTTGCTTGTCTTGCCGCTTTAATGCCGCATGTCGCTCGGTCGCGGTTCGCCGGGGCAGCCATGCAGTGGCCTTCATGGACAAATAACGCTCAGCCGATATTTTCGAGACAAGCCCCGCCGGGCGTCACATTTAGGGGCTTCTCACTGATATGGCTGATGTTCTCGCCGCACCGCAGCAATTGAAGACCGACAGCGCGGTGCGCACGCTGACGGGGATTTCGATCGCCCATTGGGTCAGCCATTTCCATATCTTCGTGCTGCCGATGCTGTTCCCGTTCCTGAAAGAGCGGCTCGGTGTCGGCTATATCGAGCTCGGCTTCGCGCTGACCGTATTCGCGCTGGTCTCCGGCCTGACGCAGGCGCCGATCGGCTATCTCGCTGACCATATCGGCGCGCGCAAAATTCTCCTGATCGGTCTCTGCCTCGGCGGCCTTGCCCTGATCGGGCTCGGTGCGCATTTGAGCTATCCGGCGCTGATCGCAAGCGCGATCGCGCTCGGGCTCGCCAACAGCGTCTATCACCCTGCCAACTACGCGATCCTGTCGGCGCATATGGACGAGGCGCGGATGGGCCGGGCGTTCTCGGTCCATACCTTTGCCGGCTTCCTCGGCGGCGCGGTGGCGCCGGCGATCATGGCGGCGCTGGTCGCGGCAATCGGCGGGCTCGGCGCGCTGATGGTGGCCGGCGCTATCGGCCCGCTGGTGGCGCTATTGCTCGTCGTCATGGGCATCCCCGACGCGGGCGCCGCGAAGGACAGGCCCGAGGGCAGTGAGAAGGTGAAAACCAGCGTGATGACGCCGGCGATCATGGTGCTGACCGTGTTCTTCACGCTGCTCAGCCTGTCGAGCGCGGGGATCAATAATTTCGGCGTGGTGGCGCTGATGGGCGGCTATGGGGTGTCGTTCTCGTCGGCCAATATCGCGCTGACCGCGTTCCTCGGCGCCAGCGCGGCGGGCGTGCTCGCCGGAGGCTATCTCGCCGACCGCACCCACCGTCATAGCCAGGTGGCGGCGGCCTGCTTTGCGGTCAATGCCGCGATCGTGCTGCTGATAGCGCTGGTCAACCTGCCATCGGCAGTGCTGACCGCAGCGCTTGGCCTGGCCGGCTTCCTCGGCGGCGTGATCACGCCCTCGCGGGACATGCTGGTGCGCAACGCGGCGCCTCCCGGTGCGGCTGGCCGCGCCTTCGGCATCGTCTCCACCGGTTTCAACTTCGGCGGCATCGCAAGCCCGCTGCTGTTCGGCTGGATCATGGACCACAATCTGCCGCATTGGGTGTTCGGCGCGTCCGCCGCGTTCATGGTGCTGACGGTGCTGCTCGCGCTCGTCACCGACCGCAAGCCGCAGGGATCGGAAGCGCGCGCCGCGGCCTGACGACCTATTTTTCAGGTGTCCTCGCGAGCGATTGCTTCCAGACGATCCGCGCAATCGTTCAGGCCGACATAACAGGCGATACCGAGAAAGATGATCTGAAGCGCGCGAACGCTCCGGTCTCGACGTGTCGGCACGCGCGTGGCGCCGATAGCGTGATCGCCGGCCTCGGCTGGCTGCATGGAAAGCGCGCGCTCGTTGGCTATGGTGGTCGCGGTCACGAGAGATCTCCGCAGTGATACCAAGAGACTCTGCGGTGCGCCTGTTACGGTCCGATCACTGCCTCGAACTAAATGCTTACGGCTGTAACCGATCGCGATAATCTGACAGCGAGGCGAGCCAACGCGGCTTGATGCGATCCTGAGCTGGCAACAGAAGAGGAGACATCTCAATGCAGGAGTACGATCTTTACATTAATCCGCAGAAGCCGACGTTAGGCCTCTATGTGCGCAAAGGGGCCGGTCTTCCTGATCTGGCCGATCCCAAGCAATGGGCGTTTGACGGCACGGCGGCACAAGCCGAATTGCCGCCAGACCTTGTGAAAAGGATCGAAACCAACGGTCACGCTTTCCGCGACATGGATTAGGCTTTGACGTCACCGCATATTTCCAGGTTGCGGCGCCATAGCGCATTGCAGAGCCCCACCACTGCCGGTTGACAGCCTCGGAGGGCGATCCATGATGCGCGGCAACAACAACAAATCGGGATGAAGCGCCATGACCTCAGCGCCTGATATCGTGATCCGCGGCGGCACCATTGTGGACGGCAGCGGCGGGGACCTCTATGAAGCCGATGTGGCGATCACGGACGGCAAGATCACCGAGGTCGGCAAGGTCGCGAGCAAAGGCAAGGAGGAGATCGACGCCCGCGGCAAGCTGGTGGCGCCAGGCTTCGTCGATGTTCACACCCACTATGATGGCCAGGTGACCTGGAGCCAGGACATCACGCCCTCCTCGCAGAACGGCGTCACCACGGCGATCATGGGCAATTGCGGCGTCGGCTTTGCGCCGTGCCGGCCCAGCGACCACACCAGGCTGATCCAGCTCATGGAAGGCGTCGAGGACATTCCCGAGCCGGTCCTGAGCGCCGGCATTCCCTGGGAATGGGAGAGCTTTCCCGACTACATGAACTGGCTGTCGAAGCGCAGCTTCGACGTCGACATCGGCGCGCAACTGCCGCATGCGGCGCTGCGTGTCTATGTGATGGGCGAACGCGGCGCGCGGCGCGATCCTTCCACGGTGGAGGATAACAGGCAGATGGCGGCGCTGGCGGGCGACGCGGTACGCGCCGGCGCACTCGGCTTCTCCACCTCGCGCACCCTCAACCACCGCACCTCGACCGGCGACTTCACGCCGACCTTGAAGGCGGGCGAGGACGAATTGACCGCGATCGCGGGCGCGATGCATGGCGTCGGCCGCAGCGTGCTGCAATTCGTGCTCGATCTCTCCACCGTCCACGAAGACCTGCCGATGATGCTGCGCGTGGCGGAGAACACGAAATGCCCGATCTCGTTCTCGATCACCCAGAACGACAAGTCGCCGCGGCGCTGGCGCCAGACGCTCGACACCATCAACGAGGCAAGCCGCCGCGGGCTGTCGATCACCGCGCAGATCGCCGCGCGTCCGGTCGGGCTGATGCTCGGGCTTGAATTGTCGCGCAACCCGTTCCAGACCCATGCGAGCTACCGGGCGATCGCGCACCTGCCGCTCAAGGAGCGGGTGGCGCGGTTGCGCCAACCTGAAGTGCGCGCCGCGATCCTCGCCGAGAATGCGACCGACACCGACGATCCGCTGTTCTTCCGGCCGAACTACGACAAGATGTATCTGCTCGGAAATCCGCCCGACTACGAGCAGCCGCCGGAGAACACGCTGGGCGCGCAGGCGCGCCGGCTCGGCAAACGCCCGGAAGAACTCGCCTATGACGCGATGCTGACCGACGAGGGCCGCGGCATGCTCTACGTGCCGTTCCTCAACTATTCCGATGGCAATCTCGACGCGACCCGCGAGATGCTGCTGGACCCGAATTCGGTGCCCGGCCTCTCCGACGGCGGCGCGCATTGCGGCATCATCTGCGATGCCTCTTTCCCGACTTATCTGCTGACCCACTGGACCCGCGACCGCACCCGCGGCGAGAAGCTCTCGATCCCCTTCGTGATCGCGGTGCAATCACGCAAGACCGCGCTCTCGGTCGGCCTCGCCGATCGCGGCCTGATCGCGCCGGGCTACAAGGCCGACGTCAACGTGATCGATTACGACCGGCTGCATCTGCATCCGCCAAAGGTCCATTACGATCTCCCCGTCGGCGGCCGCCGATTGTTGCAGCAGGTCGACGGCTATGACGCGACGATCGTCTCGGGCGTAGTGACGCAGCGCGGCGGCGCGGCCACCGGCGCAAGGCCAGGTCGGCTTATTCGCGGTACGCAGGCGATGCATTAGGTGCGTAGCGGCGTAGAGTGGGCAAGGAGCGCAGCGACGTGCCCACCATCACGCGCCGTGCTCGCAATGGTGGGCACGCTTTCGCTGTTCGAGCTACGGCGGACAAGTCGCTTTGCCCACCCTACAAGGACGAAATGGTGCTTACCCGATCAGGCACACTGCCGCAGAACTTTGGCAGCGCCGATTATGGTTGGCTCATGAGGGTCTTCGACGTGCGGGCGGCGCGGCCGGCCGTAGCTCCATGTTGGATATACCTGCTGCGACATTCAGGCCGGTCTGCGCCTCGACCGACACCGGCTGCAAGCTGACAGTGCGGTCTGAACCTCCGACCAGGACGTTGGCCCCCAGTCCGACACCAATCGTACCGTCGACGGTGGCGCCACCATAGCTTCCTGCCAGCGCTCCCCGGCGCAGCGTGGTCGGCGCAAAGACGGCCCACGCAAGTTGACCGCCGGACGTTGCACCGATGTCCAGCCCAAACGTGCTGATAGTGCCCTGATAGGCGTCACGCGTCCTGCCTCGTGCAGATGCATAGATGCAGCTCAGTTGCTGCTGTCCCCCGATAACCATGCCGACGCTAGGGGCGATATTGCAGGAAAGCGTTCCGACCCTCACTCGCCCCGGCTGCTGAGCCGTAGCCGGAACGACTGCCAACCCCAGTGCCAAGGCTCCCCCGATTGCAAGGCCATTCAGCGTTCTGAATATCACTTTCTTGTTCACTGCGACACTCCATCTGACATTTCAACGCTCGCTTGTAACTCGGGGAAACCTCGGCAGACATCCACAATCGGGTGATGATGCTGACTTTGCCTTCGCTGTTCGAGTTACGGCGGACAAGTCGCTTTGCCTGCCCCACGAAAACGGCGCGAAGAAAGCGCGAGAACGGCGCTGCGCGCTCCCGCCTCCCCCTTGTGGGAGAGGCCGTATCGCATGCAGCGAAGCGGAATGCGATGCGGGTGAGGGGTGCGGCCTATCGAGGGACCACGACTCGTGGAGGCATACCCCTCACCCGGATTTCCCGCTTACGCGCGAAATCCGGCCTCTCCCACAAGGGGAGAGGCGGTTCGAGTGTGCGGATGCTGTGTTAGCCTCACTACACCGAAACTATGTCGGCGATACCGCGCTCTTCAATTCGCTTGATGGCACCACTTCGCCGCGCAGCCTTGCGCGTTCGGTGTTGGGCCAGAGCAAGAGCACGCCGAGCAATCCGGATGTGATCATGATCGCGGCGTTGATGGTGAAGCCGGTCATGTAGCCGTCGAACAGATTCCCCGCGTGCTGGATCACGCTGCCCATGACCGCCGGCGCCACGATGCCGGCAAGCGTGTAGAGCGCGCCATAGATCGAGATCACGGCGCCGCGCTGCGACACCGGGGTGAACTCGCCGATCATCGGCGCACAGACCACATAGATCGACCCGCAGAGGCCGGAGCCGAAGACGAGCAGCGCGATCGTCATTCCGCCCGGCGCGACGTGGGGCATGATGGCCATGATGATGCCGCCGACGATCAGCGGCACCGAGCCGAGCACGCCGCGCGCGCCGCGGGTGGTGAAACCGCGCGCCAGCAACGACTGCGAAACCCAGCCCGTGAGCATGACGACGACGGCGCCGAACACCCATGGCAGGATCGAAACGAAGCCGGCCTGATGCTGCGAATAGCCTAGTCCCTTGACGATGAAGGGCGTGAACCAGGTGAGCCCAAGCGATAGCGCCCAGTACGCGCCGAAGGTGGCGGCAACGCAGCCGACGAAGGTCCGCGAGGTGAGAAGCCGCGAATAGGGAATGCGCTGCTCGCTGGCCGCCGTCGCCGCGCTCTCCACCAGCGGGCCTTCCTTGCCGAGGATCGCCCACGCCACCACCCACATCAGCCCGACGATCCCGAGGGCGCCGAACGCATAGTGCCAGTCGTGATTGACGATGATCCAGTTCAGCGCCGGGACGGCCAGGATCACGCCGAACGCCGAGCCCTGCGACAGGATCGCAATCGGCAAGGTTCGCTTCTCGTCGGGGAACCATTTGAAGATGGCATGCGCCGCCACCGACGCCGCGGGCCCCTCACCCGCACCGAGGATGATGCGGCAGATCAGAAGCGTGGCGAAGCCGACGGTGCCGACCATCGGGAACTGCGCCAGCGCCCAGATCAGCGCCAGCACCAGCAGCACCCAGCGGGTCTCGACGCGGTTGACGATGAAGCCGACCACGATGGCCGAGATCGAGAACAGGAAGAAGAAGGAGGAGCCGAGCAGGCCGAACTGCTCCGGATCGAGTTTCAGTTCGGTCATGATCGGCACGCCGGCGAGGCCGACCACGATCTTATCCGCGAAGTTCACCAGCATGAACAGGAACAGGAGGAAGGTGATCTTCCAGGCGCCTTTCGGCGTCGGCTGTGCGGTCATGCTTGGTTCTCCCCGTGGTTTTCTTGCTTGCTCGGCTCGGTTGTTCGGCTCTGTCGGCCAGGTTGTGCCCGATGCTAGCCTTGGGTTTCCTGACAAGGCAACCGCGGATTTTGACCTGCCGGCCCTGCCGTGGCATCGACAGCGCATGCCAAGTGGAAATCGTCCCGTGCTCGAGGTCACCGGCCTGAGGAAAAGCTATCGTTCGGCCGGCGAGGACATCGCGGTGCTGCGCGGCGTCAACCTTGCGGTTGCCGCGGGCGAAAGCGTGGCGCTGACCGGCGAATCCGGCAGCGGCAAGAGCACGCTGTTACACCTGATCGCCGGGCTCGATGCGGCCGATGGCGGCGAGATCGTTCTCGACGGCGTCAGCCTTTCCAACCTCGGCGAGGCCGGTCGTGCTGCACTGCGTCGCGACCGGCTGGGATTGGTGTTCCAGCAATTCAACCTGATCCCGAGCCTGACGGTTTCGGACAATCTTACCTTTCAGTCGCGGATCGCCGGACGGCATGATCCGAAATGGCACGACGAACTGGTGCAGCGGCTTGGACTGGCGGAGCTCTTGAAGCGATATCCGGAGCAATTGTCCGGCGGCCAGCAGCAGCGCGTCGCGATCGGCCGCGCGCTGGCGCCCAAGCCGCTGCTGCTGCTCGCAGACGAGCCGACCGGCAATCTCGACGAAGAGACCGCCGACGAGGTGCTGGCGCTGGCGCGCGATCTGGTGGCGCGGACCGGCTGCGGCTTCCTGATGGTGACACATAGCGCGCGGCTCGCAGCATTGCTCGACCGCCAGGTCAATTTGCATGCGGGGGTGATCGCATGAGCCGGGCGCTGTGGACGCTGGCAGTTCTGCTCAGCCATTGGCATCGGCATCCGATGCAGCTTGCGACGCTGCTGATCGGATTGATCTCCGCGACCGCGCTGTGGAGCGGCGTGCAGGCGCTGAACCAGCAGGCGCGCAACGCCTATGATCGGGCGGCGGCGACCTTCGGCGGCACCCGCACCGCGATGCTCGTCAGTCACGACAGCACCAGTTTTCCGCAGCACCTCTTCGTCGATCTGCGCCGCGCCGGCTGGCCGGTCTCGCCCGTGGTCGAGGGGCGCCTGCAGATCGGCGGACGACCATTCCGGCTGCTCGGCATCGAGCCGGTGACGCTGCCGGGCGAAGTCAGCACTGCGCCCGTGATCGGCCGGACCGATCTGCAGTCCTTTGTCACGCCGCCCGGTGAAATGCTGGTGGCGCCGGAGACGCTGGCAGACCTTGGCCTCAAAGAGGGCGAGCGGCCATCGTCGAATGGCGGCGTGCTGCTGCCGCCACTCCGCGTGCAGGCGCAGCTCGTGCCCGGCGTGCTCGTCGTCGATATCGGGATCGCGCAGCAGATCCTGAAGATGCCGGATCAAACCTCGCGCGTGCTGATCGGCAAATCCAGCGCCAGGCGCGCGCCGCTCGAAAGCATCGCAGGCGACCGGCTGCGCCTGGTCGAGCCCAACGCGGAAACCGATCTCGAGCGCCTCACCGACAGCTTCCATCTCAACCTGACCGCGTTCGGGCTGTTGTCGTTCTTCGTTGGCCTCTTCATCGTCAACTCCGCGATCGGGCTTGCCTTCGAGCAGCGGCTGCCGATGCTGCGCACCTTGCGCGCCTGCGGCGTGTCGGCGCGGATGCTGAACAGCGTGCTGGTAGCCGAGCTGGTATCGCTCGCGCTGGTCGCGGGCCTGGTGGGACTGATGTGCGGGTATGTCATCGCCGCCGCGCTGCTACCCGACGTCGCGGCCTCGTTGCGCGGGCTGTATGGCGCGCAGATTCCGGGACAACTGACATTGAAGGGCGAGTGGTGGCTCGCCGGCATCGCGATCAGCATCCTCGGCGCGCTGGCGGCCGCCGCCGCGAGCCTTGCCAAGGCGATCCGCATGCCGGTGCTATCATCGGCGCAGCCGCAGGCCTGGCAGCAGGCGCAGCGGCGCTGGCTGGTGTTTCAGAGCGCTGCCGCGCTTGCCGCCTTTGCCGTGGCCGGCGGCTTTCTCTGGTTCGGCGATTCCCTGCTCTCGGGCTTTGCCGTGCTCGCCGCGCTGATGCTCGGCGCCGCGCTGATCCTGCCGATGATTCTGGAGATCGCACTTGCGCTCGGCCAACGCAGCGCCGGGCGGCCGGTCAGTATCTGGTTCTGGGCCGACAGCCGCCAGCAGCTCTCGGGATTGTCACTGGCGCTGATGGCGCTGTTGCTTGCGCTCGCAGTCAATGTCGGCGTCGGTACCATGGTGGAGAGTTTCAGCCGCACTTTCCTGGTCTGGCTCGACGGACGGCTCGCTGCCGATGTCTATGTCAACGCGGCCAGTGATGCGCAGGCAAGTGAGATCAAGACCTGGCTGCGCGGGCGGAGCGAGGTGCAGGCGATCCTGCCCGGCGGCCGCGCGGATGCGCAGCTTGCGGGCATGCCGATCGAGGTGCTCGGCCTGCCCGATCAGGCCACCTTTCGCGACAACTGGCCGCTGCTGGAGTCGCGATCGGATGGATGGGACCGCCTGCGCGCCGGCGACACCTGCTTTGCCAGCGAGCAATTGTCGCGGCGGCTGAAGTTTGCGATCGGCGACCGGATCGAGGTGCCCGCGCCGGGCGGCAACTGGCCGCTGGAGATCGTCGGCATCTATGCCGACTACGGCAATCCCAAGGGCCAGGTGGCGGTGAACTTTGCCGCGCTGACGCGGCACTTTCCGGAAGTGCCGCAGACACGGTTCGGCCTCCGCGTCCCACCGCCCGCCGTGCCCGCGCTGATTGCCGAGCTGCAGCAGAAGTTCGGCCTCGATGACCGCAGCGTCGCTGATCAGACGACGGTGAAGGCGGAGTCGAAACGCATCTTCAACCGCACCTTCTCGGTTACGTCAGCACTCAACACCTTCACGCTCGGCGTCGCCGGCGTCGCGCTGCTCACGAGCCTCCTGACGCTGGCGAATTCCCGCCTACCGCAACTTGCGCCGCTGTGGGCGATCGGGCTGACGCGCGAGAGGCTCGCGCGGATCGAATTGCTGAAGACAATGGCGGTGGCGCTGATCACCTCGCTGTTTGCGCTGCCGCTCGGCCTTCTGGTGGCGTGGTGCCTGCTCGCGGTCGTGAATGTGAAAGCTTTCGGCTGGCGGTTGCCGTTCCAGGTGTTCCCGTTGCAACTGGTGGAACTGCTCGGCGTTGCCCTGGCGGCGGCGCTGTTGGCTGCGCTATTGCCTGTCATCCGGCTGGCGCGGATGCAGCCTGCGAGCCTGATACGGATCTTTGTCAATGAACGCTAACCCGATCTCGCGCCGCGCGTTCATGGGCGGCGCGCTTGCAGTTGGCGTCGTAAGCCAGGCGCATGCGCAAGGCTTTGCGGGGCTTGGCGAGACCGCCGACGGGTTCGCGCCGGTCGTGCCTGGAAAGCGTTTCGTCTTTCCTCTCGATCACGGCCCGCATCCGGAATTCCGCATCGAGTGGTGGTATGTGACCGCGAACCTCGTTGATCCGGCTGGCACGGCCCATGGCGTGCAATGGACGCTGTTCCGGCAGGCGATGCGCGCCGGCGCGCAGCTCGAAGGCTGGGCCAACCAGCAAATCTGGATGGGACATGCCGCGGTCACGCGCGCCGACACGCATCGTTACTCCGAGACATTTGCGCGGGGCGGCGTCGGACAGGCCGGCGTCGAGACGAGTCCGTTTGTCGGCTGGATCGATGGCTGGGAGATGCGTGGGCTCGACGGCTTCAATGCGGACAAAGTGGCGCCGCTGAAACTCAGCGCGACGGGCGCGGATTTCAGTTACGAGCTCCGGCTCGATGCGGAGCGGGCGCTGGTGCTGCAGGGCGACCGCGGCTACAGCAGGAAGTCCGATCGCGGACAGGCCTCCTATTACTACAGCCAGCCCTTCTTCAAGGCGGCCGGCCGCATCGTCATCGACGACAAGCCTGTCGACGTCACCGGGCAGGCCTGGATGGACCGCGAATGGAGCAGCCAGCCGCTCGCGTCCGACCAGACCGGCTGGGACTGGTTCTCGCTGCATCTGCCCAACGACGAAAAGCTGATGCTCTACCGGCTGCGCCAGAAGGACGGCAAGAGCAACCTGTTCGGCAACTGGATCGAACCGGACGGCCGTTCCAGCGAGATCGCTTCAAGCGATAACAGCATCATGCCGATCGCCTCCACCGAGATCGGCGGCCGCAAGGTGCCGACGGCATGGCGTATCGAAATTCCTGCGCGCGGGGTCAAGATCGAAACCAGGCCGCTCAACGCGCGAAGCTGGATGGGAACGGGTTTTTCCTACTGGGAGGGCCCGATCAGCTTTGCCGGCAGCCATGCCGGCGTCGGCTATCTCGAACTGACCGGCTATTGAATTCGCCGCGGTGAGCGTCAACAGCGCCTCAAACTCCGCCGTCGTCCCGGGCTTGACCCGGGATCCATAACCACAGGCGTTCATAGTGTGCTCCGCTGCAACGGCTTGTGCACGCCACCACGACCGCCTGTGGTTATGGGTCCCCGCCTTCGCGGGGACGACACCGGTGATTGGTTTGCCAGCTTGCGCAGGGTGGGCAAAGCGCAGCGTGCCCACCATCACGAGCGGAGTGCTTGAAGGTGGGCACGCTGCGCTTTGCCCACCCTACAAGTCTGTTAGCTAAGGATCATTTCGTCAGCGGGCAGCCGCTTTCCTTGGCGGTGAAGAAGGCCTTGTCGCCGGGCACCACGGCGAGCTGCTTGTAATAGTCCCACGGCTTCTTCGATTCCGAGGGCTTCTTGACCTCGAACAGGTAGAGGTCGTGCACCATGCGGCCGTTCTCCTGCACCTTGCCCTTCGCGAAGGCGTCGTCGACCGGCAGCTCCTTCAGCTTTTTCGCCACCTTATCGCTGTCCTTGGTTCCGGCGGCCTTCACGGCCTTCAGATAGGACAGCGTCGCCGAATAGGTGCCGGCGTGGATCATGCTCGGCATGTGGCCGGTGCGCTTGATGAAGCGTTCGCTGAAGGCGCGCGAGGCGTCGTCGTGGTCCCAGTAAAACCCTTCGGTGAGCACAAGACCCTGCGCGGCTTCCAGCCCGAGCCCGTGGACCTCGGACAGCGTCATCAGCAGGCCAGCAAGCTTCTGCCCGCTCTTGACGATGCCGAACTCGGCCGCCTGCTTGATCGAGTTGGTGGTGTCGAGGCCGGCATTGGCAAGGCCTACGATCTTCGCCTTCGAGCTCTGCGCCTGCAGCAGGAAGGACGAGAAATCCGACGAGTTCAGGGGCACGCGCACCGAGCCCAGCACCTTGCCGCCCTTTTCCTTGACGATGTCGCTGGTGTCCTTTTCCAGCGCGTAGCCGAAGGCGTAGTCGGCAGTCAGGAAAAACCAGGTATCGCCGCCCGCCTGCACCAGCGCGCCGCCGGTGCCCACCGCCAGGGCGCGGGTGTCATAGGCCCAGTGGAAACCGTAGGGCGTGCAGGCATCGCCTGTGATGCGGGAGGTCGCCGCGCCAACGACGATGTCGATCTTCTTCTTCTCGTTGGAGAGTTCCTGGACCGCGAGCGCCACCGAAGAGGTGGTCAGCTCGGTGATCATGTCGACGCCTTCGGTATCGTACCAGCGCCGCGCGATCGCAGAGGCGAGATCGGGCTTGTTCTGGTGATCGGCGGTGACGAGCTCGATCTTGTGCCCCAGCACCTCGCCGCCGAAATCTTCGATGGCCATCCTGGCGGCCTCGAGCGAATACTTGCCGCCGTAATCGGCATAGACGCCGGACTGGTCGTTCAGGATGCCGATCTTGACGCCCTGGGCAAAACTCGGAGTTGACAGCAAAAGGCCGCCAAGGGCGACGGCGGCGAGCAATCCCGATTTCATAAATGATCTCCCTGCAGTTTCTGTTCGGAATATCAGCGAATGATATTTTATAACCCTGCGGCTGCCCATCACTTTCGGCTCAGCCATTAGTGGGGCTTGCGCCTGTCTCTCTTCTCGTCATTCCGGGGCGCGCGACAGCGCGAGCCCGGAATGACGGCGGAGCTGGACGCGGCGCTCAAGCTTCCACCGGCTTCTTCGGATGCCTGGGATCGGCGAGTCCGCGCACCACCATGTAGAAGATCGGCGTGAAGATCAGGCCGAACAGGGTGACGCCGAGCATGCCGAAGAACACGGCGACCCCGACCGCCTGGCGCATCTCCGAGCCCGAGCCGGTCGAGACCACCAATGGCAGCACGCCGAGGATGAAGGCGAACGACGTCATCAGGATCGGCCGCAGCCGCAGGCGGCAGGCCTCGATCACCGCCTCCAGCCGCGGCTTGCCCTCGGCCTCGATGTCGCGCGCGAACTCGACGATCAGGATCGCGTTCTTGGCGGCGAGGCCGACCAGCACGACGAAACCGATCTGGGTCAGGATGTTGACGTCCTGTCCCATGATGCGCACGCCGATGGTCGCGGCCAGCAGGCACATCGGCACGATCAGGATCACCGCGAACGGCAGGCTCCAGCTGCCATATTGCGCGGCGAGCACGAGATAGACGAACAGCACGCAGATCGGGAACACGTAGAGCCCGGCATTGCCGCCGGTGATTTGCTGATACGACAGGTCGGTCCACTCGAACGCAAAACCGCTCGGCAGCGTTGCATCGGCGAGCTGTTTGATGGTGTCGAGTGCGGTCTGCGAACTCGTGCCGGGTGCCGGCTCGCCCTGCAGCTCGGATGCCGAATAGAGGTTGTAGCGCGCGACGCGGTCGGGCCCGGAGACGTCGCGGAATTCGACCACGCTGCCGAGCAGCACCATGTCGCCCGCGGCATTGCGTGTCCGCAGCCGCGCGAGATCGGAGGTTTCCTTGCGGAACGGCAGGTCAGCCTGCGCGGTGACGTGATAGGTGCGGCCGAACAGGTTGAAGTCGTTGACGTAGGTCGAGCCGAAATAGGTCTGGATGGTGTCGTTGATGCTTGCGATCGGCACGCCGAGCTTCTGCGCCTTGATGCGGTCAATGTCGACGAACACTTGCGGCGTATTCGCGGTGAACGGCGAGAACACCGAGGTGAGATATGGCGACTTGCGCGCGGCAGCGACAAGCTCGTCGGTCGCGGCGGCCAGCAGCTCGGGGCCGCGGCCCTGGCGATCCTGGATACGGATGGTGAAGCCGCCGCCGGTGCCGATACCCGGCACCGCAGGCGGCGGGATCACGATGATGAAGGCCCCCTGGATCACAGACAGGCGCTTGCGCAGCTCGGCCGTGATCGCGGTCGCCGACAACCCTTTCTTCTGGCGCGCCTCCGGCTCATCGAACACGGGGAACAGCGCCGCGGCATTGCCCGACTGCGTGCGCGTTGCGCCCGAGAAGCCGGCAAAGGCCGCGACGCGCACGATGCCCGGCGTGTCGAGCGCGATCCGCTCGATCTCGCGCACCACCGCCGTGGTGCGAGCCAGCGATGCCGCCCCCGGCAATTGCACCGACACGATGATGTAGCCGCGATCCTGCGCCGGGATGAAGCCCTGCGCCGTGGTCGCGAGCAACCAGCCGGCGCTGCCGATCAGCGCGACATAGATCAGCAGCATCACCGCCGTATGGCGGATCACGAAGTCGGCCGCTGCGGCATAGCCATGCGACAGCCGGTCGAACAGGCGGTTGAAGACGGCCGTGAACTTCTCCCAGCCACGGGCAATGATATTCCAGCGCGCCGCCGGCCGCTTCTCCTCATGCGGCACCAGGATCAGCGAGGCCAGCGCCGGCGACAGCGTCAGCGAGCAGAAGCAGGAGATCGCGGTTGCGACCGCGATGGTGACGGCGAATTGCTGGAAGAACTGGCCCGAGATGCCGCCGAGGAATGCGGTCGGCACGAACACCGCACACAGCACCAGCGCGATCGAGACCAGCGCTCCGCCGACCTCCTCCATCGTCTTGAGCGCGGCATCGCGCCGGCTCATTCCGTGCTCGAGATGCCGCTCGACATTCTCGACCACCACGATGGCGTCGTCGACCACGATGCCGACCGCCAGCACCAGGCCGAACAGCGTCAGATTGTTGATCGAGAAGCCGAGCGCAGCCATCACCGCGAAGGTGCCGACCAGCGACACCGGGATTGCGATGATCGGAATGATCGCCGGCCGCCACCCCTGCAGGAACACCAGCACCACGATGACGACGAGCAGCATCGCCTCGTAGATGGTCTTGATCAGCTCGTGGATGGATTGTGCGATGAATTCGGTCGGGTTGTAGCCGATATTGTAGTCGAGCCCTTTCGGGAAGCTCGCCTTGAGCTTGACCATCGTATCGGAGATTTCCTTGGCGGTGGCGAGCGCGTTCGAGCCGGGCCGCTGCGTCACCAGCATGCCGACCGCCGATTTCTTGAGCAGGAAGCTGTTGGTGCTATAGGACAGCGCGCCAAGTTCGACCCGGGCAACGTCGCGCAGGCGCACGGTGCGGCCGTCGGCGCCGGCCCTGACCACGATATCCTCGAACTGCCTGGGATCCTTGAGACGGCCGGTAAAGACAAGGTTGGGCTGGAACGCGCGATCCGCAATCGGCGGCTCCGCGATCTGTCCGCCCGCGATCTGCAGGTTCTGCGCGCGGATCGCCGCCAGCACCTCGGTCGAGGTCAAGCCGAGATTGGCGAGGCGGTCGGGATCCAGCCACAGCCGCATCGAGTAATCGCGCGCGCCGAAGATCTGGATGTCGCCGACGCCGTCGAGCCGGAGCAACTGGTCGCGGACCTGCAGCAGCGCGTAGTTGGAGATGTAGAGCTGGTCGAAGCTGTCATCGGGCGACAGCATGAATACGACCATCAGGATATCAGGGCTATTCTTGCGCGTGGTCACGCCGTTGCGCTGCACCTCTTCGGGCAGCCGCGGCTGCGCGATCGCGACGCGGTTCTGCACCAGCACCTGGGCGGTGTCGAGGTTGGTGCCAAGCTTGAAGGTGACGGTAATGGTGAGCTGGCCGTTCGAGGTGGCCTGGCTGTAGAGATACAGCATGTCCTCGACGCCGTTGATCTCCTGCTCGATCGGGGCAGCGACGGTGTCGGAGACGGTCTGCGCGGAGGCGCCGGGATAATTGGTGGTGACTACCACGGTGGGTGGCACCACTTGCGGATATTCCGAGACCGGCAGGGTGGTGTAGGCGATCGCGCCGACGATCAGGAGCACGATCGACAGCACCATCGCCAGGATGGGCTGGTTGATGGAAAGCCGCCCGAGGTTCATGATTTGCCACCGCTCGCGGCTTGTGCGGGATGCGGGCTCACCTTGGCGCCGACGCGAGCGCGCTGCAGGCCATCGACGATCACACGGTCGTCCGCCTTGAGGCCTTCGCGGACCACGCGCAGACCTTCGTCGAGCGGGCCGAGCGTCACGGGCTTTGCCTCCACCGTGTCGTCGTCCTTGACCACGAACACGATCTTGCGCGACTGGTCGGTGGCGACAGCCGTGTCGGGCACGAGCAGCGCCTCATAAGGCGAGCTGCCGATGATCCGCACGCGGCCGAACTGTCCGGGCAGGATCGAGAGATCCTTGTTCGGAATCACCGCGCGGCTGCGCAGGGTGGCGGTCGAGACATCCAGCCGGTTGTCGAGGAAATCCATCTTGCCTTCGTGCGAGGGCCTGGTTTCGCCGGTCAGCGTCACCTGGACCGGATTGGGCGTATCGCGCGAACTCGGCCGTTTGCCCTCGAACCAGAGCCGGTTGTTCCGCAGATAGGTCGCCTCGTCGACGTCGAAATAGATGTAGATCGGGTCGAGCGACACGATCGAGGTGAGCAGGGTCGCGCCGCCCTCGCTGCCCTGCACAAGATTGCCGACGCTGACGAGATGGCGGCTGACGCGGCCGGTGAGCGGCGCCAGCACATGGGTGAATTCGATGTTGAGCTGGGCTGCCTTGAGCGCGCCCTCGGCCTGCGTCTCGGCGGCATGGGCTGCCTGCAAGGCCTGACGGCGCTGGTCGACGACCTGTTCGGAGACTGCACTGGTCTGAACCAGGTTCAGGCCGCGGTCGAGCTCGCGCTTGGCGAGCTCTGCCTTGGCACGCGCGTCCGCAAGTTGTCCCTCGGCCTGCTTGGCGACGGCCTCGAACGGGCGCGGGTCGATCACGTAAAGCAGGTCGCCGGCGCGGACGATGGCGCCATCGCGAAACTCGACGCTGGTGACGAAGCCGCCGACGCGGGCGCGAACCTGGACCTCCTCGATCGCTTCGAACCGCCCGGTGAATTCGTCCCAATCCGTGACCGTGCGCTTGGTCGGCTGCGCCACCGTGACCGCAGGGGCCGGCGCCGCCGCCTGTGGCTGCTGCTTGTCGCCACAGCCCGACAATGCCAAGGCAGACGTTGCCAAGGCAATGAGCAAGCCAAGCGCGCTGACGCCGCGCCGTGAGTTGGCCGTGAGGTTCCCCGTCCTGTCGGTCGCGCCCAAGTCGATCTCCCCCTGAACAGCACAGCCGGTGCGCCCCATGCGCTCCTCGGATGCGCACCTTACACGCAGCGGAGGTCAAAGATGTGACCGGAAGCCAGTCTGTTCAAGAGAGGGACGGGATCAAGCAAAATCATTGTCCATTTTTCGAGGCCGCACGCCGACGCAAGCGGCGTTCGCCTCCGCAAAGCTCGACTCCGGAGACGCCGATGGCGCATCTAAGGGCATGACGAGCCGTTCCGGCTCCGTTAGATTGTCGTCAAAGAAAATAAATCTTTCAGGGAGGGTCGGCTCGTGCACCGAGGACGTGTCGTATTTGGCGCAATGGAGGAGGTCGTGTTCGGCCGCCAGGCGGCTGAGGCGATCGTCGAGCAGGTGGCGCGTGTGGCCGCGCAGCGCGCCTTCCTGATGGTCAGCGGAACGCTCAACCGCACGACCGACGAAATCGAGCGAATCCGCGCCGCGCTGGGCGCAGCCTGCGCCGGCACCTTCGATGCGATGCCGCCGCATACGCCGCGCTCCGCCGTGGTCGCGGCAGCCGAGCAGGCGCGCGCCGCGAAAGCCGACCTTATCGTCACGATCGGCGGCGGCTCGATCACCGACGGCGCCAAGGCGGTGCAGCTATGCCTCGCCAACGACATCCGCAAGGCCGACTACATCGACAAAGTCCGCACCAGCCACGGCGTAACGCCTCAAATCAATGCAC
Source organism: Bradyrhizobium sp. Ses1 (assembly GCF_059512365.1). Taxonomy (NCBI): domain Bacteria; kingdom Pseudomonadati; phylum Pseudomonadota; class Alphaproteobacteria; order Hyphomicrobiales; family Nitrobacteraceae; genus Bradyrhizobium; species Bradyrhizobium sp. Ses1. The sequence goes on along the minus strand of NZ_JCAMOQ010000004.1, from coordinate 245,303 downwards.
CCATCGTACGCCAGATCAGCGTGCCGACGACGATCGCAGGCGGCGAGTTCACCGCGATCGCCGGCGTCACCAACGAGAAGAAACGGGTCAAGGAGCTGCTGACCCATCCCCTGGTGATGCCGCGCGCCGTCATCCTCGATCCCTGGCTTTCGCTGCATACGCCGGAATGGCTGTGGCTTTCGACCGGCATCCGCGCGGTCGATCATTGCGTCGAGGGCATCTGCTCGAATGAATCGCACCCTTATGCCGATGCACAGGCGCTGAAGGGACTGTCGATGCTGGCGCAAGCCCTGCCGCAGGTCAAAGCCGATGCAACCGACATCGACGCGCGGCTGGACTGCCAGATCGGCACCTGGCTGTCGACGGGGCCGCTCGCCTCCGGCGTGCCGATGGGCGCGAGCCATGGCATCGGCTATGTGCTCGGCGCCGAATTCGACGTGCCGCACGGCTACACCTCCTGCGTGATGCTGCCGGCGGCGATGCGCTGGAATAAGTCCGCCAATGCGGAGCGGCAGGCGCAGGTCGCCGCCGCCATGGGCCATCCCGGTCAGGACGCCGGCGACGTGCTCGACAACTTCATCCGCGGACTGGGCCTGCCGCGCAGCCTTCAGGACGTGCGGATCGGCCCCGAACATTTCGACCATATCGCGGCGCAGGCGATGAAGACGCCGTGGGTTCCGCGCAATCCGCGCGCTATCGCAGGGCCCGAGCAGGTCCGCGAGATTCTTCTGCTGGCAGCATGAGGGACATTTTCCACTGATGTATACCGGAAAGCACGCTTATCTGCGCCCGTTGCAACCGGCCTTCATCATGGCTGCGACGGGCGAGACCGTCACCTATCGCGAGCTCGAGGTGCGCAGCAACCGCCTGGCGCACCTGTTTCGAAAATGCGGCCTGAAGCGGCTGGAGCACTATGCGATCTTCATGGAGAACAACAATCGCTATCTGGAGGCCTGCGGCGCCGGCGAGCGCTCCGGCCTCTATTTCACCTGCGTGAATTCCTATCTGACCCCAAGCGAGCTCGCCTACATCCTCACCAACAGCCAGTCGCGCATCCTGATCACGTCGAGGGCAAAACTCGACGTCGCGCGCGAGGCGCTGAAGGAATGTCCGCAGGTCGAGCTCTGCATCGTCGCCGACGGCGAGGGCGAAAGCGATCGCATCGTCGGGCTACAGCAGGTGACTGCGGGCCTTCCTGCGACGCCGATCGAGGATGAAGCGATCGGCACCGCGATGCTCTATTCGTCCGGCACCACAGGTCGGCCCAAAGGCATCCTGCGGCCGCTGCCGGAGCAAGCGCCGTCACAGCAACTGCCGCTGTTCGATTTCCTGCAGAAACTCTGGCACTACCGCGAGGGGATGATCTATCTATCGCCCGCGCCGCTCTATCATTCGGCGCCGCAGGCGGCCGTCAATCTCACCATCCGCGTCGGCGGCACCGTCGTTATCATGGAGAGCTTCGATCCCGAGCGTTATCTGCAGCTCGTCGAGCAATGGGGCATCACGCACAGCCAGCTCGTGCCGACGATGTTCTCGCGAATGCTGAAGCTGCCGGAGGAGGTGCGCAAACGCTACGACCTGTCGTCGCTTGAGATCGCGATCCACGCCGCCGCCCCCTGCCCAGCGCTCGTGAAGGAGGACATCATCAACTGGTGGGGGCCGATCATCCACGAATATTACGGCGCGACCGAGGGTCTCGGCTTCACCGCCTGCAATACCGAGGAGTGGCTGTCCCATCGCGGCACTGTCGGCAAGGTGCTGCTCGGCGACCTGCATATCCTCGACGAGAACATGCAGCCGAGCCCCAAGGGGACGCCGGGCACGGTGTGGTTCAAGACCGCCTCGGCCTTTGAATATTTCAACGATCCCGCCAGGACGCGTGAGGCACGCTCGGCGGACGGCAGCATGAGCACGGTCGGCGACGTCGGCTATGTCGACGATGACGGCTATCTCTATCTCACCGACCGTTCGACCTTCATGATCATCTCCGGCGGAGTGAACATCTATCCGCAGGAGTGCGAAAACCTCTTGATCACCCATCCCACGGTCGCGGACGCCGCCGTGTTCGGCGTGCCCAACGCCGATCTCGGCGAGGAGGTGAAAGCGGTGGTGCAGCCGATGCATGACGTGGTGCCGGGACCCGATCTTGCCGAGGAATTGATCGCGTTCTGCGCGCAATCGCTGTCGCGCCAGAAAGTGCCGCGCTCGATCGATTTCGAGGCGGAACTGCCGCGGCTGCCGACCGGCAAGCTCTACAAACGCCTGTTGCGCGACCGCTATTGGGGCAACAAGACCTCGCGCATCGTGTGAGCTGGCCATCTGCGCTCGCGCTGCGACGAAGGCGTGGACGTGTGCGCCGAGGCTGGACTCGCTCGGTGGGGCGTGTCTGCGCTATAGTGCCTGCCCGTCTGCCAGCTTCGTCGGGAGGCACGCCATGGCATTGCCCGAGCCACGCGAGCCCACGCCGCTATCGGCCCCAAGGCTCGAATTCACTGCCGCAGAGATTGGCGCCCTCGCCCACCTCTATCGCGGCGAGGTTTACCGAAGCACAGTCTGGCGCACGCGCCTCGACAGTTCGACCAACTGGGCGGTGGTCACAACGGGCATTGCCTTGTCGGCCACCTACAGCAGCGCCGACGCGTCGCCTTTGCCGATGGTCCTCGTCGGCCTGCTTGTCACCGTGTTCCTGCTGTTCGAGGCCCGGCGCTACCGCTACTTCAATGTCTGGCGCGCCCGCGCGCGCCTGCTCGAGACCGATTTTTACGCGCCGATGATCCGCGGCGAACGGCTTGACCCGAATTCGACCTGGACCGAGCTGCTCGCCAATGATTATCGCAATCCGAGCTATCACATCAGCTATGCGCGCGCGATCGGCCGAAGGCTGCGCCGCACCTATGGCTGGATCTTCGCCATCCAGGCCATCGCCTATTACGGCAAGCTCGCGATCCATCCGGCGCCGCTGACCACCCTTGCCGAAGTTTGGGAGCGAGCCGCGATCGGCCCCATTCCGGGGATCCTGGTCGTTCTTGCGGGAGTCCTCTTTCATGCAAGCTGGGCGATTTTCGCGCTTGTCACGTATCGAGTCGAAACCACCAGCCGACGCGAGCGGCAGAGCCTCATCGCGATGGGTTGATACGTCGCCGCGTTGCCCGGCTGCAGCTTTTGCCCTAAGTCTTGAGCAACAAAAAGGCTAGGGAGGATGGCCGATGGACGTGGTCCGGGTTGGTCCGGGATTCGCTGCGGAAATTCGCGGTGTGACGCTGGGCGATGTCGCCAGAAGCAAGGCCGCTTATGCTGCAGTGCGTGCAGCATTTGAAGCGCACTCGGTCCTGGTGTTTCGCGACCAGGACGTGTCAGACGAAAAGCAATTGGCGTTCTCGCGCCGTTTCGGCCCGCCGGAAGTGACAAAGGTCGGTTCCATGGGAACGGGATCGCATTTCGTGATCCTCACGACCATCGGTCCCGACGGCAACGTGGTGCCACCCGATCATCGCCAGGCGCTGCGCAGCAAGGCCAACCAGCTCTGGCACACCGATTCCTCCTTCAAGCGCGTGCCGGCGCTGACCTCGATCCTGTCGGCACGAGTGATTCCCGATCATGGCGGCGAGACCGAATTCGTCTCCACCCGCCTTGCGTTCGAACTGCTGGACGAGGGACTCGCAAAGCAGCTCGAAAACTCCTTCGCCTGGCATTCCTACGCGCATTCGCGCGACCAGATCGCGCCCGGCCTTGCAACGCCTGAGGAGATGGCGGTGCTGCCGCCGGTGTGCTGGCGCATGGTGTGGCGCAACCCCGCCAACGGCCGCGGCGCACTCTATCTCGCATCGCACGCCTATGCGATCGAAGGCATGGCGCCTGCTGCGGGCAAGAAGCTGATCGATGAACTGATGGCGGCAGCCACCGTGCCGGGAACGACCTACTTGCACAAATGGCGGCAGGGCGATGTCGTGATGTGGGACAACCGCGCCACCATGCATCGCGGGCGGCCGTGGCCGGCGCATGAGCCGCGGCTGATGATCCGCACCACGATCTCGGCGACAGAGGCCGACGGTCTCGCCGGCATGGGCCTGCCCTCGCCACAAGCGGCAGAATAGCGGCCCGCATTGCAGCGCCTAATGTCGCAGGCTCGGCATTTCATCCGAATTGCCGATCCTCATGCATACGACGCTGGTTGCTCAGACCTCACACCATGGTATCCTCCATGCCAAATCGGCCATAGAGACCGAACGTCGGGAGGAAATGATGCGGAGCGTGCGAGCGCTGGCCGTGGCAGCGCTGTGTTGGCTTGCGGCTTGCGATGTTTCGCTGGCGGAGACACCGAAGTCCGGCGGCATTCTCAGGATGTATCACCGCGACAGTCCAGGCAGCGCCTCGATCCACGAAGGCGCAAGCTATTCGTTCAACGTTCCCTTCATGCCGATCTTCAATAACCTGGTGATCTTCAACCAGCATATTCCGCAGAACAGCGTCGATACGATCGTGCCGGAACTCGCGGAGAGCTGGGCCTGGAGCGATGACAAGAAGAAATTGACGTTCAAGCTTCGCAACGGCGTCAAATGGCATGACGGCAAGCCGTTCACCTCGGCCGATGTCAAATGCACCTTCGACCTGTTGATGGGCAAGTCGCAACAGAAGTTCCGCCAGAACCCGCGGAAATCCTGGTACGATCAGGTCAATGACGTCACCATCAATGGCGATTACGAGGCCTCATTCAACCTGAAGCGGCCGCAGCCCGCGCTATTGTCGCTGCTCGCCTCCGGCTATAGCCCGATCTATCCCTGCCATGTCTCGCCGGCGGAAATGCGCACCAAGCCGATCGGCACGGGTCCGTTCAAGTTCGTCGAGTTCAAGGCCAACGAGTCGATCAAGCTGACGAAGAACCCGGACTACTTCAGGAAGGGCCTGCCCTATCTCGACGGCATTGAATTCACCATTGTGCCGAACCGCTCGACGGCGATCCTTGGCTTCGTCTCCGGCAAGTTCGACATGACGTTCCCGACTGAAGTATCGATCCCGCTCTTGAAGGATGTCAAATCGCAGGCGCCCAATGCGATCTGCGTGGTGGAACCGAGCAACGTTGCCACCAACATCATCATCAATTCGTCGGCGCCGCCGTTCGACAATCTCGACATCCGCCGCGCGCTGGCGCTGGCCCTTGACCGCAAGGCGTTCATCTCGATCCTGTTCGAGGGACAGGCTGACATCGGCGGCACCATGCAGCCCGCGCCGGCGGGATTGTGGGCGATGCCGAAGGAGATGCTGGAGACGATCCCGGGCTATGGGCCCGACGTCAACGCCAACCGCGAGCATGCGCGCAAGTTGATGCAGAAGGCGGGCTACGGCCCCGACAAGCATCTGCAGATCAAGGTTTCGACTCGCAACATCCCGATCTACCGCGACCCCGCCATCATCCTGATCGACCAGCTCAAGACCATCTATATCGACGCCGAGCTCGATGTCGTCGACACCGCGCAATGGTTCCCGAAGGTCGCGCGCAAGGACTATTCGCTGGGCCTGAACCTCACCGGCAACGCGGTCGACGAGCCCGACCAGTCGTTCTACGAGAACTATTCCTGCGACTCCGAACGGAACTACACCAACTACTGCAATCGCGAGATCGAAAAGCTGTTCGACCAGCAGTCGGCCGAGACCGATCCCGAGAAGCGCAAGAAGCTGGTGTGGGAGATCGACAAGAAACTGCAGGAAGACGTGGCGCGGCCCATCATCCTGCACAGCCGCACCGGAACCTGCTGGCAACCTTACGTCAAGAACGTGACGGTCATGTCCAACAGCTCCTACAACGGCTACCGTTACGAAGACGTCTGGATGGACAAGTAGCGTCCGCGAGGTGACGAGATGGGATCGAGTCAGCCTCCGCCTCGGGAGTCCCCACCTCTCCCAAAGGGAGAGGTCGCGCTGAAGGCGCGGGTGAGGGGTTACGCCCTATCGAGGGCGCCGCGGCCCCTCACCCGGCGCGCTGCGCCGACCTCTCCCCGCTGGGGGGAGGTAGTAACCGCGACCGTCCTGCTGTAGCGGCGCAGAGGACAAGAGGAGAGCGGCCAGGTGCTAGCCTATATCGTCCGGCGCCTCTTCCTGATGCTCGTGACCCTGTTCGGGATATCGGTCATCATCTTCGTGCTGCTGCGCATCGTGCCCGGCAACATCGTCGACATCCTGTTCGACGCCGCCGGCTATGTCGATCCCGCCGACAAGGCCAATCTGGAGAAGGAACTCGGCCTCAGCGACCCGATCGTGCTGCAATATCTCAAGTGGATCGGTGGCCTGCTGCACGGCGATCTCGGCTATTCCTATGTCTCGGAAAAGCCGGCGCTGCAGGAGATCCTGCCGCGAATCCCGATCACCGCGAGGCTCGCCGCGCTGGCGCTGTTGTTCTCGGCCTCGATCGGCATTCCCTTGGGTGTACTGAGCGCGGTGCATCAGGGCACGCGGCTCGACTATGCCTTGCGCGTGGTCAGCCTGAGCGGGCTGTCGCTGCCGTCATTCTGGCTCGGACTGCTGATCCTGATGGCGTCAGTGTCGATGCTCGGCTGGATGCCGATCTACAACCCGAACCCGCAGACCTGGGCCGAGGCGTTCGCGATCTACTGCATTCCGGCGATGGCGGTCGGCTTCCGCAGCGCGGCACTGACCATGCGCATCACCCGCTCCTCGATGCTGGAGATCCTGCGGCAGGACTATATCCGCACCGCCCGCGCCAAGGGCGCATCGGACGCCTCCGTCAACTATCACCACGCGCTGAAGAACGCGGTGCTGCCTGTGATCACCGTAATCGGCATCGAGGCGGCGTTTTTGATCGGCGGATTGATCGTCACCGAGACGGTGTTCAACATCCCCGGCGTCGCGCGTTTCCTGGTCGAGGCGCTGCGCTGGCGCGATTATCCGATCGTGCAGAACCTCGTGATGTTCATCGCCGTCGTCGTGGTCGTCGTCAACTTCACGGTCGACATGCTCTACGCCGCGATCGACCCGCGCATTCGCTACGGAGACTAGCTCTTGGCTGTCATCAACTTCGATGCCGAACTGAAGCGTGCCGGTGCTGACGCCACCCACGGCTGGCGACGGCTGACGTTCCTTGCGCAGCGTTACCTGCTCGGCACGATCGGCCTCGTCATCATGGTGCTGTTCGTCGCGATGGCGCTCTCGGCCGACCTGATCAGCCGTTACGATCCGCTTGCCGTCGATTCGGCGCACCGCCTGGCCGCGCCCAATGCGCTGCACTGGTTCGGAACCGATTCGTTCGGCCGAGACGTCTGGAGCCGCATCATCCATGGCGCACGCATCTCGCTCGCGGTCGGTCTCGGCTCGACCGCGCTCGGCGCGTCGATCGGCGTCATCGTCGGGCTCGCCTCCGGCTATCTCTCCGGCTGGGTCGATCTGTTGTTCCAGCGCATCACCGACATCCTGCAGTCGCTGCCGCTGTTGGTGCTGGCGCTGGTGATGACGGCCGCGCTCGGCCCGTCGCTGCCGAACGTCATCATCGCGATCGCGATCCCCTTGATCCCGACGGTGGCGCGCGTGATCCGCGCCAACACGTTGGCGCTGCGCGAACTGCCGTTCGTGGAGGCAGCGAAATCGATCGGCATGAGCGAGATGCGGATCGCGTTCCGCCACGTGCTGCCGAACACGCTGGCCCCCCTGATCGTGCTCGCGACCGCGCAGCTCGGCTCCACCATCCTGACGGAGGCATCCTTGTCGTTTCTTGGCCTTGGCATACCCGAACCCTATCCGTCCTGGGGCCGCATGCTTTCGGAATCGGCCGCCGAATATGTGCGCGTCGCGCCGTGGCTCGTGATCTTTCCGGGGATCGCGATCAGCCTCGCGGTGTTCGGCACCAATCTGTTCGGCGACGCCCTGCGCGATATCCTCGATCCAAGGCAGCGCGGTTGATGAGCGGAGCAGGCAAGGCAGAAGCGGTGCTCGAGGTGAAGAACCTGAAAACGGTGTTCTTCACCAATTCGGGATTGTTCAAGGCGGTCGACGATGTCTCCTTCAGCGTCCGCCGCGGCGAGACGCTGGCGATCGTCGGCGAATCCGGCTGCGGCAAGAGCGTGACCGCGCTCTCGGTGATGCGGCTGGTGCCGGACCCGCCCGGCAAGATCGTTGGCGGCGAGATCGTGCTCGAAGGCAAAGACCTGCTCGCGCTCGATGACGAAGCGATGCGCAGGATCCGCGGCAATCGCATCTCCATGATCTTCCAGGAGCCGATGACCTCGCTCAATCCGGTGATGCGGATCGGCGACCAGATCACGGAAGCTTTGCGCCTGCACCAGGAGATCAGCGGCAAGGAGGCCTGGAAGCAGGCGGTCGACATGCTGCGCCTCGTTCGCATCCCCGAGCCGGAGCGGCGCGCGCAGGAATATCCGCACCAGCTTTCGGGCGGCATGCGCCAGCGCGCAATGATCGCGATGGCGCTTGCCTGCCGGCCGGCGCTGTTGATCGCGGACGAGCCGACTACGGCGCTCGACGTCACGATCCAGGCGCAAATCCTGGCGCTGATGGTCGATCTGCAGAAGAAGCTCGGCACCGGGCTGATCCTGATCACGCATGATCTCGGCGTGGTCGCGCAGACGGCGCAGCGCGTGATCGTGATGTATGCCGGCAGGAAGGTCGAGGAAGCCAGCGTCGAGGCACTGTTCGAGAATCCGCTGCACCCCTATACGCGCGGCCTGATGGCCTCGATCCCGGCCGTGCCGTCGCTCGACGCAAAAGCCGATGTGCGGCTGGTCGAAATCCCCGGCATGGTGCCGTCGCTGACGAAGCTGCCGACGGGCTGCGCGTTCGCGCCGCGCTGCCGGTTCGCGATCCCGCGCTGCCGGGAGGAATATCCGCCGCTCGGCGATTTCGGCGGCAGGCACCTTGCCGCCTGCTGGCGCGCGGGCGAGATGGCGGAGGCCTCATGACCGAAGCGCGCCCGCTGCTGGAGGTCACCGACCTCGTGAAGCACTATCCGGTGCGCGGCGGCGTGCTGCGCCGGCAGGTCGGCACTGTGCATGCGGTCGATGGTGTCAGCTTTTCACTGGCTCCCGGCGAGACGCTGGGGCTGGTCGGCGAATCCGGCTGCGGCAAGTCGACGGTGGCGCGCAGCGTGCTGCGATTGGTCGAGCCATCGAGCGGCGAGATCCGGCTGAACGGCGAGGCGATCACGCATCTGAGCAAAGCGGAGCTGCGTGCCCACCGCCGCTCGATGCAGATCGTGTTCCAGGATCCGTTTGCCTCGCTCAACCCGCGCATGACCGCGGGCGACATCGTCGGCGAACCCCTAAGCGTGCACGGACTGGCCTCGGGCGAGCGCAAGCAGGAGCGCGTCGCCGAACTGTTCCAGCAGGTCGGCCTGCGGCCCGACCAGATGAAGAACTATCCGCACCAATTCTCCGGCGGCCAGCGCCAGCGCATCTGCATCGCCCGCGCGCTATCGCTCGGGCCAAGCCTGATCGTCTGCGACGAGCCGGTCTCCGCGCTCGACGTCTCGATCCAGGCGCAGGTGATCAATCTGCTGATCGACCTGCAGCGGCAGCGCAACTTCTCCTATCTGTTCATCGCGCACGACCTCGCCGTCGTCGCCCATATCAGCCACCGCGTCGCCGTGATGTATCTCGGCCGCATCGTCGAGATCGCAGACAAGGCCGAACTGTTCGCCAACCCGCGCCATCCCTACACACAGGCATTGCTGGCGTCAGTGCCGGTGGCCAATCCGCGGGTGAAGCGACTGACGCCCTTGGTCGAAGGCGACGTGCCGAGCCCGATCAACCCGCCTAGCGGCTGCGCGTTTCATACAAGGTGCCGCTACGCGATGGATCGCTGCAAGCTGGAGCGCCCGCCGCTGGTGGAAGCTGGCGCAAGACATCAGGTGGCATGCTGGCTGAATGAGGGAACGGGGCGCGCCAACGCGCCGTAGGATGGGCAAAGCGCAGCGCGCCCACCATCAAGTGTCGTGCTCGTGATGGTGGGCACGCCGCGCTTTGCCCACCCTACGCGTTGAGGCTAAGCCGCCGCCTCGATCTCGACGACAATCCTGCCCGTCGTCACCTGTTCGCCCTCGGCAACGTCGATGGCCGACACCGTACCGGCGACACTAGCGGTGTGCACGTGCTCCATCTTCATCGCTTCCAAAGTCATCACGGGCTGGCCGGCGGCAACCTGCTCGCCCGGCTTGACCAGCACCGCGACGACGCGGCCGTTCATGGCGGCGCGGACCTTGCCGTCGCTATTGGCGCCCGAGGCGGCCTCGGGCGGCGCCAGCGTCAGATCGCGGACCGAGAGTGTGACGTCGTGATTGAGGATGTAGAGACGATCGCCGTCGCGCAGGAATTTCGCGCGGGCCATGAGGCTGTTGGTGCGATAGCGGATCGCGTCCAGACCGAGTTCATCGATCTCGAAGCGATGCTTGTGTCCCGCGACATCGGCGACGTAAGAGCCGTCGCGCTCGCGCACGATCTCGACCTCGCGGAGGCCGCGACCGAGATCGATGCGCAATCCGAGCGGGAACGTCGCAGCGAGCGAGCGGCCGCTCCGCCACGACGGCGCGTGCGGATTGGTGACGTAGAGCAGCAGCGCCGCGAGCGCCGCATCCGCGCTCCCGTCGGCGCGCGGCGCCAGCAGTTCGCTCCGATGCGCTGAGATGAACGACGTCGTTGCCTCGCCCCTGCCGAAGGCTGGATGGCGCAGGCAGGAGATCAGAAAGCCCTGGTTGGTGGTGACGCCGAAGGCTTCGACCTGCTCCAGCGCAACGATCAGTTTGCTGCGGGCTTCGCGCCGGTCGGCGCCATGGCTGATGATCTTGGCGATCATGGAGTCATAAAACGGCGGGATCTCAGAACCTGACTGCAGCGCATGCTCGACGCGGACGCCTTCCGGCATCTGCCAGCGCGCCATCCTGCCGGATTGCGGCACGAAGTCATGGTCCGCGTCCTCCGAGCACAGCCGCACCTCGATCGCGTGGCCGGAGAATGTGATGTCCTCCTGCTTCCCGCCGAGCGACTCGCCGCGGGCGACGCGCAACTGCAGCTCGACCAGATCGAGCCCGGTGATTGCCTCGGTGACGGGATGCTCGACCTGCAGGCGCGTGTTCATCTCCATGAAATAGAAGTCGCCGTTGCCGTCGAGCAAAAATTCCAGCGTGCCGGCGCCCTCGTAGCGAAGCGCCTTCACCGCCTGGACCGCGACGGCGCCCATCCGCGCCCGCAACTCGGGCGACACCGCCGGAGACGGCGCCTCCTCGATCAGCTTCTGGTGCCGGCGCTGCACCGAGCAGTCGCGCTCGCCGAGATGGATCGCGTTGCCATGGCGGTCGCCGAACACCTGGATCTCGATGTGGCGGGGATCGACGATCGCGCGCTCCAGGATAACCGTCGCATCGCCGAAGGCCCCGAGCGCCTCCGAGCGCGCGCTGCGCAGCGCATCCGGGAACGACGCGGCGTCTGTGACCAGCCGCATGCCGCGCCCGCCGCCGCCAGCGACCGCCTTGATCATCACGGGAAAGCCGATCCGCCGCGCTTCCGCCAGCATGATCTCGTCGCTCTGGTCGGCACCTTGGTAGCCAGGCACGCAGGGCACACCGGCCTTTTGCATGATCTCCTTGGCGCCCGCCTTGTTGCCCATCGCCCGGATCGCTTCCGGCGACGGGCCGATGAAGACGAGGCCGGCGTCGCGGCAGGCCTGCGCGAACTCGTCATTCTCGGCGAGGAAGCCGTAGCCGGGATGCACGGCGCCGGCGCCGCCGGCTTTGGCGGCGGCGATGATCGCATCGATGTTAAGATAGGATTGCGACGGCAGCGCCTCGCCAATGCGCACCGCGTGATCGGCCTCGCGCACATGCAGCGCATCGCGGTCGGCATCGGAATAAACGGCGACGACGCCGTAGCCGAGTCGGCGCGCGGTGCGCATGATCCGCAGCGCGATCTCGCCGCGATTGGCAATCAGGACCCGATAGAACATCCCGCCCCCTTCACGACTCATGGCCGCGCCACCGAGAACTGCATGCGCTGAGGATTGCGGGCTTCCGCCTCGCGACATATCGCAAGCACCTCGCTGAGGACGCTGCGGGTGTCGCGCGGATCGATCACGCCGTCGTCGAGTACGCGCGCGCTGGTGGAGAACACGTCCATCTGGCCGTCGAACACGCCGATGATCTCGGCTTTCATCGCGTCCAGCTTCTCCTTCGGGACCGGCTTGCCGCGCCGTGCGGCAGCCGCTTCGGTGACGATCGCCATGGTCTCGGCCGCCTGCTCGCCGCCCATCACGGCGGTCTTGGCATTGGGCCAGGAGAAGCAGAAGCGCGGATGGAAGCCGCGGCCGCACATGCCGTAATTGCCGGCACCGAACGAGGCGCCGCAATAGATCGTGATCTGCGGTACCGTCGCCGAGGTCACCGCCTGGATCATCTTGGAGCCGTGCTTGATCATGCCGGCTTCCTCATAGGCCTTGCCGACCATGTAGCCGGTGGTGTTGTTCAGATAGAGCAGCGGCGTGCGCGACTGGCAGCAGGCCTGGATGAAGTGCGTCGCCTTGTTGGCGCCGGCGGGATCGAGCGGGCCGTTGTTAGTGATGATGCCGATTGCCTGCCCTTCGATGCGGGCATGGCCGCAGATCGTGGCGGGACCATAATTGGCGCCGAACTCGGTGAAATCGGAATCGTCGATGAAGCGCGCGATCGCCTGGCGCATGTCGACGGGGCGCTTGTGGTCCATCGGCATGATGCCGAGCAATTCTTCCGCACCATAGCGCGGCGGCTTGAACGACGCGCTCGCGGGCTTGCCCCGGTCCCATTCGAGACTTGCCATGATGTCGCGCGCGATCCGGATGGCGTCGCGGTCGTCCTCGGCGAGGTAATCGCCGAGACCGGAGATCGAGGTGTGCATCTCGGCGCCGCCGAGTTCCTCCTCGGTCGCGATCTCGCCGGTAGCGGCTTTGAGCAGCGGTGGACCGGCGAGGAAGGCGCGGGTGCGGCCGCGCACCATCACGATGTAATCGGATAATCCTGTCTGATAGGCGCCGCCGGCGGTGGACGAGCCATGCGTCACCGTGACCACCGGCAAGCCGGCTGCCGAGAGCCGCGCCAGGTTGCGAAAGATGTTGCCGCCCCTGACAAAATCCTCGACGCGGTAGCGCAACAGATTGGCGCCGGCGCTCTCGACCAGCTGCACATAAGGCAGCTTGTTCTCGAGTGCCAGTTGCTGCACCCGCAGCGTCTTGTCGAGGCCATAGGGCTGCAGCGCGCCGGCATCGATGCCGGCATCATTGGCGCTGACCATGCAGCGGATGCCGGAGACGAAGCCGATGCCGGCGATCAGCCCGCCGCCAGGCACGCTTTTCTCCGCATCCGCGACGTCGAACATGTAGCCGGCGAGCGTCGACAGTTCGAGGAAGGGCGAGCCCGGATCGAGCACCAGCGCCGCCCGTTCGCGCGGCAGGAGCTGGCCGCGTTTGTGGAAGCGGTCCTTTGCGGCGGCGGATGCCGCGCGGGTGCGCTCTTCCAGCGCCCGCATCCGGGAGATCAGCGCCAGCATGCCGTCGCGATTGGCCTGGAAGGCGGCGCTGGAGGGCGAGATGGTATTTTCGATGATGGCCATAGCTCAGCCTATTCCGTCATTCCGGGGCGTCCGAAGGACGAGCTATGATGTGCAATTGCACATCAGAGAATCCATCGGGCCGCGGACGCTCATGGAGAAATGGATTCTGGGCTCGCGCTGCGCGCGCCCCCGGAATGACAGGGGTGTTCTTGGTAAGCATCATGCGCTTTTCGCTTCCGAGAAATACTCACTATACGCCTGCCGCAGTTCGACCTTGCGCAGCTTGCCGGTTGCCGTCATCGGCATTTCGTCGAGGATACGCACCAGCTTCGGCACCTGGAAGCCACCGAGATGCTTTCGGCAATGCTCGATGATGTCAGCTTCGCCAGCCGCAGCATTCGGCTTCAGCTTGACGAAGGCGGAGACGGCTTCGCCCCATTGCGGGTGCGGCAGGCCGACCACCGCGGCGTTCTGCACCGCGGGGTGTGCGAGCAGCGTCTCCTCGATCTTCACGGAAGCCACGTTCTCGCCGCCGGACTTGATCATGTCCTTCTTGCGATCGAGGAACAGCACCTCGCCATTGTCGTCGATCAGCGCGAGGTCGCCGGTGTGGTGCCAGCCGAACTTGCGCGCCTCTTCGGTCGCCTTCGGGTCCTTGTAATAGCCCATCATTACATTCGGCCCGCGATGCACGAGCTCGCCGATCTCGCCGCGCGGCAAGAGATTGCCGTTGTCGTCCATGATCGCGGTCTCGTTAACAACAAGCGATTCGCCCCAGTAATTGCCGAAGCGATTGAGCTGCACTTCGGGCCGCGACATCGTGGTCGCCGGATACATCTCGGTCTGGCCGCTGGAGAGCACGAAGTTTGGACACAGGTCGGCGATGGCGCGTTCGAGCAGCGGCTTGCCCATCGGTGCCATGGTGTAGATGCAGCAGCGCAAGCCCGAAAGATCGAATTCCCGCCGCCGCGGATGGTCGAGGATCGCCTGATACATCAGCGACAGCCCGACAAAGACGGTGAGCTTGTCGCGGACGATCGCCTCCATGCAGACGACAGGATCAAAGCCGCGCATCAGCGCCATGCGGCCGCCGACCGAGAGATAGCTGAGCAGCAGCACATGGCCGGCACAATGGAACAGCGGGAATTGTCCAGTGATGCCGTCATCGCGGGAGAGCTGCATCTCGATGCAATTGCTCATCACGGCCATTACCACGGCGAGGTGGCAGTGCATCGCGCCCTTCGGCCGCGACGTCGTGCCGGAGGTGTAGATGATCATGGCGAGATCGCGGTCGTTGATCTCGATCTCGGGTTCGATGTCGGATTGACCCTTAATGAGATCGTTGAAATTCTCAAGGCCGGTTGCCGCGACTTTTCCGGCAAGATCGATCGCGACCATCCCGATGCCGCGCTGTTCCAGCGTCGCGCGCCGGTCCGCTTGCGCATGCAGATTGTCGTCGATCAGCGCGAAGCGGACCTCGGCATGGCCGAGGATGTAATCCATATCGGCAGGCCCGAGCATGGTGTTGATCGGGACCCAGACGAGGCCCGCGCGGTGAATGCCGAACAGCGCTTTGACGAATTCGACCGAGTTGTTGCAGATGGTCGAGATTTTCTCGCCCGGCTTCAGGCCGCGCTGCACCAGGTAGTTGGCGAAGCGATTGGCGTCGCGTTCGAGCTCGGTGAAGGTGACGCGCCGCGCGCCGTCGGTGAGCGCGACGCGATCAGGAAAGCGCCGCGCCGCGCGCTTGAGCAGATCGCCGATCGCCACCCGGCCGATCTGTCCCGGACCCGACACGCCGCCGGTTGCTGCGAGATTGTCCATTGATTTGATTCCCTCCCCTCCACCCGCCGTCGTCATTCCGGGGCGCGCGTAGCGCGAGCCCGGAATCCATTTCGCCACAGGTCCATGCGGCCCGATGGATTCCGGGCTCATCGCTTCGCGATGCCCCGGAATGACAGCGGAGCAGCCCTAGTGCCTCACCCCGAACATCTGCCGCGCTTCGGCGGGGCTGGCGATCTCGCGGCCAGCTCTGCGCGCGCAGGCGGCGATCGCCTCGATCAACTGGCCGTTGGAGGTCACCTTCGTGCCATCAGCCAGATAGAAGGTGTCCTCCAACCCGGTGCGCAAGTGCCCGCCGAGATCGGCGGCGCGCTGGTGCAATGGCCAGATTTCGGCGCGGCCGATCGCGGTGACCTGCCAATGCGCGTCCGGCGCCTTCAGCTTGAGCAGGATCGGCAGCAATTCCGGATCGGCCGGCATGCCCGAGGCAACGCCCATCACGAAATTATATTCGAGCGGGCCGGAATACATGCCGGTCTGCCGGTACATGCCGACGCAGCGCACGATGCCGACGTCGAAACATTCGAATTCGGGAATCGTGCCGGCGTCCTTCATCACGTCGAGATAATCCTGCACCTTCTCAACCGCGTTATCGAACAGCATCGGCGGCCAGGCCCAAGTGTTGTCGGCCTTGACCTTCAGATAATTCAGCGAGCCGGCATTGCAGGCGGCGATCTCGGGCCTGGTTTCACGGACGCAATCGAGCGCGCCCTGATAGTTCGGGCCGGAGGTGCCCGTGGTGTGATTGATGATGACGCCAGGGCAGGCCTCGCGGATCGCCTGCTGGATCTCCTTGCTGACGCCGACCTCCCAGGACGGCAGATGGCCCTTGCCAGGTGCCTGCTGGCGCAGATGGATATGCATGATGCTGGCGCCGGCGTTGAAGGCCGCCTTGGCCTCTCGCGCCATCTGTTCCGGCGTCACCGGCACGTTGTGCTGTTTTGGATCGGTCAGCACGCCGTTCAGCGCGCAGGTGATAACGGCCTTGTCGCTCATGCATCCAGTCCAAGGTGTTTGAATGGCTCAGTTTTTTGCATGATGCGGGATTTGGCCGGGGGCCTCTTGCGTTGACTGGCTATTGCCGCGGCGGCAGGCCGGTCGCCGTGGCAATAGCGCGCATGGAGGTTTGCTCTGAATCAAACCCGGACGCCGCGACGGGGCTATGAGTTTCCCCAGATTCTGGGAGACACGACATGGCCTACAAAGACCTCCTCTTGACGCTCGCGAGCTACCCCGAAACGACGCCGCCGGCGGCGATCGATCTTGCGACCGATTTCGCCGCCGCCGTCGGTGCCAAGATTTCCGCGATCGCCTGCGAGATCCGCGTCGCCGTGCCCGGCAGCTTCCTGAGCCCAGCGCTGCTCGACGTTCCCGGAATCGCCGCGACCGATGAAAAGAAATCACGCTTTCAGGCCGAGGCCGCGCTCGCAGCGTTCCAGGCCGCCGCGGAAAAGCGCGGCGTCTTCGAGGAGCGCATCCTGGAACGCTGCCTGACCTCCGAGCAGCGCGAGCTATTGGTCGAGTATGCGCGGCTTCGCGACCTCACCATCATTCCGGTCCAGGACAATGCCCTGTTCGGCGCCTGGAATGCCGAGCCGATCATTTTCGAATCCGGACGCCCCGTCCTGCTGCTGCCGCAAACCAGCCGCAAGCCGTTCATCCTGAATACGGCAACGGTGGCCTGGGATTTCAGCCGTCCGGCCGCACGCGCAGTCGCGGATGCGCTGCCGCTGCTCAAGCAGGCCAAGCGCGTCCACATCGTGACGGTGACCAATGAGAAGCGCATCGACACCAAGCGGTCCGGGCCGGAACTTGCCAAGCATCTCGCCCGTCACGGCGTCGAGGTGATCCTCGACACCGTCGATGCCGCGGGCCGCTCGGTCGCGCACGCGCTGGAGGCTGCGCTGACGAGCCATGACAGCGACCTTTTGGTCATGGGCGCGTTCGGCCATTCCCGCTTCCGCCAATTCGTGCTCGGCGGCGCCACGCTCAGCATGATGTCACACCCGCCGCTGCCCGTGCTGCTGTCGCACTGATGGCGGAAGGCGGCCAGCGACCGGCTGGACCCAGGAGTGAATTGTAGACGCTCTCTCCGTCATGGCCGGGCTTGTCCCGGCCATCCACGTGCCGGCGACACCAAAGGAAGACGTGGATGCCCGGGACGAGCCCGGGCATGACGATTAGGGGACCACCGCTTCCGTGAACGATCCGCTGCTGCGATAGATCGCGAGATCGCGCGAGCCGGAGAAGATCGCGCGCGGCTTCAGGCCGTAGAAGCGGCGGATCGAGTGGCTGAAATGGGTCGAGTCGGGATAGCCGATGTCCTGCGCCAGATGCGCCAGGTTGATGTCCTGGTTGGCGAAATGCAACAGATGCCGCGCCCGCTTCCAGGCACGGAAGGAGCGGAACGAGATCCCGGTCTCCTCCTTGAACAGATGCAGGAAGCGCGAGGGCGACAGCGCGGCATCCGCCGCGCAATCCGCCGCCGTCACCGGCTCGCCGGAGAATTTGCCGATGCGCATGATGGCCCGCACCACGCGCGGATCGAGCACACGCTGCGGCAGCCCCTCTCCGAAGCACATGATGTCGAACTCGGCGTTCGAGAGGTTGTCGCTATATTGCCGACGTCCGAGCGCGGCATAGGCGGCGCGGATGCGGTCGGCGAAGATTTGGCTTTCCGAGCCCGTCAACAGCCTTGAGAACGACTCGAGCGCGCCGACGCGAACGCTCTCAGGCTCGATGGCGACGCAGATCGCCGAGCGATAGTCGCTCGCGATGGTATGGCGCAGGTTCGGCATGGTCACGACGAGATCACCATAGGACTCGCGGCCATCGCTGGTCGCAAGGTGCAGGCGGCCTTTGATCGCGACATAGACATGGAATGCGCCCGGACAGCGCTCGCGCGGGCGGCCGAGCAGTCCGGCGTAAAACACGCGCTCCGGCGTGATCAGCATCAGATGGCCTACTTCGCGGGCCTGGTCGTCCATGGTGGTTCCTCCTCGCACGGCTCTTCCCGGCCGTTGCGGCGCCACCATAGCCGAAATCTGGCTGAAGTCACCGTTACAATTGGGGCGAGGAAACGGCTCTCTCCGTCATTGCGAGCGAAGCGAAGCAATCCATGCCACCACGAGTGGAGAAATGGATTGCTTCGTCGCTGTCGCTCCTCGCAGTGACGGCCGGGGCGGGCGCTTTACCCACGCACCCGCGGCGCGACGTTTTGCTCCACGCCGGCCTTGCGTTCCGCCGCGACGGCCCGCTGGTATGCCTCGCGCTGCTGCAGCCGCGCCCAATAGGCTGCGACATTGGGACCGAAATCCTTGGCGAGCCCGATATTGTCGGCGAGCCGGAGTGCGTAGCCGATGGCGATGTCGGCGGCGGTGAAGCGGCCGGCGCACAACGTCTCGGCCTTGCCGGTCGCGGCCTCCACCGTCCGCAGACGGCCGAAGAACCATTTGGCGTAGTCGCCGGCCACTTGCGGATTGCGCCGCTCCTCCGGCTCGAGCTGGGCGTAACGCAGCACCAGAGTCTGCGGAAAGGTTAGCGTCGCATCGGAAAAATACATCCAGTTGAGGAAGGCACCGTAGGCGGGCTCGTCGGTTCCGACGATCAGCGGTGTCGGGCCATATTTGGTACCAAGGTAATGGCAGATGCCTGAAGACTCCGTCATCCGCGTCTCGCCATCGATCAGCAAGGGAATCGTGCCGAGCGGGTTGAGCGCCAGATAGTCCTTCGCGAACACCCGTGGCGGAAACGGCAGCATCTTGAGCTCGTAGGCCAATCCCATTTCCTCGAGCATCCAGAGCGGCCGGAACGAACGCGCGCCGTCGCAGTGATAGAGCGTGACCATCAGGCGTTTCCCTTCACGCTGGGTAATGTGCCCATCATCTTGCATAACACCATCAGCATGACTTCGTCAGCGCCACCGCCGATCGAGGTCAGGCGGCTGTCGCGATAGGCGCGGCTGACCGGGGTTTCGTTCATGAAACCCATCCCGCCCCAATATTGCAGACAGGCGTCGGTGAGTTCACGGCCGAGCCGGCCGGCTTTCAGCTTCGCCATGGTGGCGAGACGGGTGACGTCCTCGCCCGCGACCAGCGCTTCGCCGGCACGATAGATCAGCGAGCGCAACAGCTCGACCTCGGTCTGCATCTCCGCGAGCTTGAAGTGCACCACCTGGTTGTCGAGGATCGAGCCGCCGAACGCTTTGCGGCCCCGGGTATATTCGATCGTCTCGTTGATGATGAATTCATGCGCCTTCAGGCAGGCGGCGGCGCCCCACAGACGCTCCTCCTGGAACTGGATCATCTGGTAAGTGAAGCCCTTGCCCTCCTCGCCGATCCGGTTGCGCTTGGGCACCCGGACATTGTCGAAGAAGATCTGCGCGGTGTCGGAGGAGCGCATGCCCATCTTGTCGAGCTTTCGCGCGATGGTGACGCCCTTGCTCTTCATCGGCACGCAGATCAGCGACTTGTTGCGATGGACCTGGCCATCGCTGGTATTGGCGAGCAGGCAGATCCAATCGGCCTGCGTGCCATTGGTGATCCACATCTTGCCGCCATTGATGACGTAGTCGTCGCCATCGGAGCGCGCATTGGTCTTGATCGAGGCGACATCGGAACCGGCGCCGGGCTCGGAGACGCCGATGCAGGCGACTTGATCGCCCGCGATCGCCGGCACCAGGAACTCGCGCCGCACCTCGTCGGAGCCGAACCGCGCCAGCGCGGGCGTGGCCATATCCGTCTGCACCCCGATCGCCATCGGTACCCCGCCGCATCTGATGGCCCCTAACTCTTCAGCCATCATCAGCGCATAGCTGTAATCGAGCCCCTGGCCGCCGAATTCGATGGGCTTGTTGAGGCCGAGGAAGCCGAGACTGCCGAGCTTCTTGAACAGCTCATGCGCCGGGAAGATCCCGGCGTCCTCCCATTCGTCGACATAGGGATTGATCTCGGCCGCGATGAATTTCTGCAAGGCGCGGCGGGGTTCGTCGTGGTCGGCGGTGAAGATCATCTGTTCAGACTCCGATCGGCGTTCTTGGTCGCTCGTCATGGCCGGGCTTGTCCCGGCCATCCACGCCTATCCGATCACGCCGGAGCAAAGACGTGGATGCCCGGGACAAGCCCGGGCATGACGGTGGTGTAGTCTTTCTCACAATCCCATCTGCCGGCTGGCGAGGTCCTTCATGATTTCCTCGGTGCCGCCGCCGATGGCGTTGACCTTGACCTCCCGGTAGATCCGCTCGACCTTGACGCCGCGCATGAAACCGGCGCCGCCGAAGATCTGCACCGCCTCGGAGGCGCAGAATGCCATGGTCTGGGTCGCCTGGTTCTTCATCATGCAGATCTCGGCGACCGGGCTTTCGCCGTGCTCCAGCCGCCAGGCCAGCATTTCCAGCATCGCCTGCGACGCTGCGACCTTCTGCGCCATGTCGACGATCTTGTGCCGGATCACCTGGTGCTGGGCGATCGGCTTGCCGAAGGTCTTGCGCTCCTTGGCATAGGCGATCGCCTCCTCGAGGCAGACACGGGCGTAGGCCGTGCAGCTTGCCGCCATGCCCATGCGCTCGCTGTTGAAATTCTGCATGATGATCTTGAAGCCCTGGCCTTCCTCGCCGATCAGGTTCTCGGCCGGCACCCGGCACGCGTCGAAATGCAGCGTCGCCGTATCGGAGGCCCACCAGCCCATCTTCTTCAATTTGGTCCGCGACAGGCCGGGCGTATCACCCTCGATCAGCAGCAGGCTGACGCCACTGCGCCCCTCGCCGCCGGTACGCACGGCGACCGTGAGATAATCCGCACGTACGCCCGAGGTGATGAACGTCTTCTCGCCGCTGACGATGTAATGATCGCCGTCGCGGCGCGCCTTGGTGCGCAAGTTCGCGACATCGGAGCCGCCGCTCGGCTCGGTGATCGCGAGCGCGGAAATCTTCTCGCCCCGCAGCACTTCCGGCAGCACACGCGCCCTGACCTCGGGACGGGCAGCGCGCGCGATCGGCGGCGAACCGATGGTGTGGCTCATCAGGCTCGCACTGATGCCGCCGGCGCCGGCCCGCGCCAGTTCCTGCGAGGCCACGATCTTCATGAACTGGTCGGCGGGAATGCCGCCATATTCCTCCGGGAAGCCCAGCCCGAGCAGACCGATCTCGGAAGCCTTGCGATAGAGCTCGCGCGGAAACTCGCCCGCTTCGTCCCACTCGTGGGCGTAAGGCTCGATCTCCTTCTGCACGAAACGGCGCACCGCCTCGCGAAAGGCCTCGTGCTCGCTGGTGTAGAATGGGCTCGCCATCCCTCTGCTCCGTCGATTCCTGTGTCCGGAACGATGTCCGGAAATCGCCGCGCCAACTTGCGTCAAGTGGCTGCCGGCGGCGAATGGACGCCGATCCTACCCTCGGTCCAGCCACTAAACGCAAGACAGATTCCAGCCCCGGCCCGTCCACTGGTCCCCCTGCGGATCATGATCAGGCGGCGCCAGACCGCCCACCGTGGGAGGGACATTTGCCGGTTCGTTACTACGACTGGATCGCTCATCATGGCCGGCGGACACCTGACAAGGTCGCGATGGTCGACCTCGGCAGCGACCGACGCTTCACCTATGCGCAATCCGATGCGCGGATCTCGAGGCTGGCTGCGCATCTGCGCGATCAGCTGAAGGTCGGGCGCGGCGACCGGGTCGCGGTGCTGGCGCTGAACACATCAGACACGCTGGAAGTGCAGTTCGCCTGCGGGCGGCTGGGCGCCGTGTTCCTGCCGCTCAATACCCGCCTCACGGTGCCGGAACTGCAGTTCATCGTCGGCGACGCCTCGCCGAAAGTCATGATCCATGATGGCGATCTCGCGGAAACCGCGCTCAGCGTCGCCAGGCTCTGCAACGTGCCATCGGCCCTGCTGCTCGGCCCTGATGGCTCCTATGAAGCCGGCATCGCAGCGGCACAGCCGATCGAGACGTTCGAGAATGTCACGCTCGATGACATCTCGACCATCATGTACACCTCGGGCACGACAGGGCAGCCGAAGGGCGCGATCATCACCCACGGCATGACGTTCTTCAATTGCGTCAATCTCGGCGGCCTCGCCTACATCTCGCCATCCTCGGTGTTCCTCTGCGTGCTGCCGCTGTTCCACACCGGCGGGCTCAATTGCTACACCAACCCGGTGCTGCATGCCGGCGGCACCGTCTTGATCATGCGCGCCTTCGATCCTGGCGAAGCCTTGCGGCTGATCAGCGATCCCACTGAGCGCATCAACGCCTTCTTCGGTGTGCCCGCGATCTACCAGTTCATGGCGCAGCATCCGTCGTTTGCGAGCGCCGATTTCGGTCGGCTGATCATCGGCGGCGTCGGCGGCGCACCGATGCCGGTGCCGCTCTTGAAGGTATGGGAAGCGCGCGGCGTGGCGCTGCAGCAGGGCTATGGCATGACCGAGACCTCGCCCGCGGTGATGGCGCTCGACCGCGAGGATGCCGCGCGCAAGGCGGGCTCCGCCGGCAAGCCGGTGCTACACACGGAAGTGCGGATCGTGCGTCCCGATGGCACCGACGCTGCCGTGGGCGAACTCGGCGAGCTCTGGGTCAGGGGGCCGAACATCACGCCGGGATACTGGAACCGGCCCGACGCCAACGCCTCCTCCTTCACCGACGGCTGGCTGCATACGGGCGATGCGACGCGCGTCGACGAGGAGGGCTTCTACTACATCGTCGACCGCTGGAAGGACATGTACATCTCCGGCGGCGAGAACGTCTATCCGGCCGAAGTCGAGAACGTGCTGCACCAGATTCCGGCGCTCGCCGAGGCCGCGGTGATCGGCATTCCCGATGAGCAATGGGGTGAGGTCGGCATGGCGATCGTCGCAGTGAAGCCGGGGCAGACGCTGACGCCGGCGGATATCCACGCCCATTGCACGGCCAATCTGGCGCGCTTCAAATGCCCGCGCATCATCGAATTCGTCGAGGCACTGCCGCGCAATGCGACCGGCAAGATCCACAAGCCGACGCTGCGCAAGCAATTCGCCGAGCAGAAGCCGACCGATCTGGCGCAAGCTTCGTGACATCGAGCATGATCTCCGCGCAAACGCTTCGCGTTTGTCGCGAGGGAAAACCGGTATCCACTTTTCCGGATCATGCTCTAGCGCGCCAACAGGTTTCGCCGCCGCCTGCCGGGACCGGTGGCGATTTTCGTGCGTTCGTCCCCAACCACAAAAAGCCCGAGGAAATTGCTTTATGCAGAACAAGAAAATCGCTTTGCTTGCTGCCGTCGCGGCCTTCTCCCTGCTCTCGACCCAAGCCGCATTCGCGCAAAAGAAATACGACACCGGCGCCTCCGACACCGAAATCAAGATCGGCAATGTCGAAGCCTATAGCGGCCCGGCTTCGGCCTACGGCATCATCGGCAAGACCGAGGAAGCCTATTTCAAGATGATCAACGACCAGGGCGGCGTGAACGGTCGCAAGATCAACTGGATCTCCTACGACGACGGCTATTCGCCGCCGAAGTCGGTGGAGCAGGTCCGCAAATTGATCGAAGGCGACGAGGTGTTTTTGGTATTCAACGCGCTGGGCACGCCGACCCAGACCGCGGTGCAGAAATATCACAACGCCAAGAAGGTGCCGCAGCTCTTCCTCGCCACCGGCGCCAGCAAGTGGAACGATCCGAAGGATTTTCCATGGACCATGGGCTTCCAGCCCAGCTACCGGGTCGAAGCAAGGATCTTCGCGAAATACATTCTCAAGAACAAGCCCGATGCCAAGGTCGCGATTTTCTATGCCAATGACGATTTCGGCAAAGACTATCTTGCTGGAATCAAGGAGATCTTCGCCGACAAAGCCGCAAAACTCATCGTGGCCGAGGAGAGTTACGAGACCACCGAGCCCTCGATCGATTCCCACATCGTCAAGCTGAAGGGCACCGGCGCCGACATCTTCGTCAACATCGCGACGCCGAAATTCGCAGCACAAGCGATCAAGAAGATCGCCGAACTGGACTGGAAGCCGATGCACCTGATGACCGACGTCTCGATCTCGATCGGCGCTGTCATGAAGCCGGCCGGTCTCGATGCATCCGAAGGCGTGCTGTCGGCGGGCTATCTCAAGGATGCGTCCGACCCGCAATGGAAGGACGATGAGGGCATGAAGAAGTTCATGGCGTTCATCGATAAATACATGCCGGGCGCCAACGTCACCGACACCAACACCGTTTATGGCTACGCCGCGGCGCAAACACTGGTGCAGGTGCTGAAACAGTGCGGCGACAATCTCACCCGCGAAAATGTGATGAAGCAGGCCGCCAGCCTGAAGGATTTCGCACCGGATACGCTGATCCCCGGCATCAAGATCAACACCGGCCCGAATGACTTCGCCCCCATCGAGCAGCTCAAGATGATGCGGTTCACCAAGGGGCAGTGGGAATTGTTCGGCGACATCATCAGCGCCGAGACGGGTGGTTAGTCGTGAATCGATGGCGTCAGTCCTCCCTCTCCCCGTTCTTACGGGGAGAGGGTCGGGGTGAGGGGCGCCTCTCTCCGCGAGCACGCTAACAGATGAGTTCGCGGAGGCTCCCCCTCACCCGAAATTCAAGCTGCGCTTGAATTTCGACCTCCCCCCGCAAGCGGGCGAGGTGGGCCGGAGTGCGTGTCGTCCTTGAGATCGTGCGGACGGCTCCCCACTTGAACGAGTGGCCCAACAAAGCGAGCCGCCGATCGTGGAAAGCCAGATGCATTATCTGCCGATGACACCGGGATCGTTCTCGATCCTGGTGTTCCTGGCCCTGGTGCTGGTGATCCTGATCCAGCTCCGTATTCTCCGCTATGCCTATCTGAGCCTCGGTGTCAGTCCAGGAGCTGCGTTCCTTTTGCTGTTCGGCTCGCTGATCGGCAGCTATGTCAATATTCCGATCACGGAATTGTCGGGACCGCCGGTGAGATCCGGCGAGATCGTCGACTTCTTCGGCATGCGTTATGTCGTGCCGCTGGTGACCGCGCCCAGCACGATCCTGGCCGTGAATGTCGGCGGCGCGGTGATTCCGACATTCATGTCGATCTACCTGGTCGTCAGATACGAGCTCTGGGTCAGGGCCGCGATCGGCACCGCCATCATCGCCTTCATCGTCCATTGGCTGGCGACGCCGGTGCCGGGCATCGGCATCGCGGTGCCGGTGTTCGTGCCCGTTGTCAGCGTCGCGATCATCGCGCTCCTGCTCTCGCGTATCTATGCCGCGCCGCTCGCCTATATCGCAGGTTCAGTCGGAACGCTGATCGGCGCCGATATCCTCAACCTGGACAAGATCGGCAGCCTGGGCGCGCCCATCGCCTCGATCGGCGGCGCCGGCACGTTTGATGGCGTGTTCCTGACCGGCATCCTCGCGGTGTTGCTCGCCGCCATCGTTTCACCCTCGCCCCTGCACCGCACTTCGTAGCGCGTCGCTAACCCGGCAGGAAGATCGCGAACGGTTCGTCGACGGTGCGGCGCAGATGCTCGCGATAGAGCGCGTAGTTCTCGTCATCGGGCGACACCCGCCCGACCGAGGGATTGGCGATACTCCTGATCGGCACGAATGCGATCGGAGCTGCGATCGGCGTCAACAGCGAGCCGCGGCCGGCGAGCAGGGTGGTGATGATGCCGTACATCTCGCCGGTGTTACGCGGCCTGGACACCGTGATCAGGCGATGCTGGCCGTGCCGGTTGGTGACGAGATAGACGAAGCCGGACTGGTTGGGGACGGCGACTTCGCCGAACTGGGTGTAGGCGGCATCCAGCCGCTCGCCCTCGCGAAAAATCAGCGACGAGACGGCGTCATCCCAGGCGATCTCGGTGCGATAGGCGTAGACCGCGTCCTTGGCCCCGAACGAGGGCCGGACGGTGAGATAGGTGCCCTCGATCCACTGCACCGCCCGCCGCGAATAGGCCCCCAGCCCGTCGGGCGCGACTTCGCCATTGGCCACCGGCGGCGCCGGCACGGGCTGGACCTTGCGCAAGGAGACGCCGAGTGCCTGTTCGAGCCGCACCGTGGTCTGCAGCGTGAACGGGCGGCGCCCGCCCAGCACCTTTTCCAGCGTCGACAGGCTGAGCTTGGCCTGCTCGGCCAGCGCCTGCCGCGAGATGCGCCGGCGCGCCAATTCCTCGCGGATCAGCTCCGCGATCTGCCGACTTTGTTCCTCGGAAAGCTGCTTGTCCGGCGTCGGCATCGTCACCCCATGCTGATTCACGCCAACTCTACCAGACCGTACATTTCAGCACAAAACCGCACAAAGCCGCCGACGGCGCGGCGTACGGCGCCTGCCCGCGGCTGAACAATGCCGATCATTCTGCTCGCGCCTCGACGCACTTTCCCGAAGATTTTGCGTATCCAAGACGTCCCTCGGGAGAAGGAAATGACGACGTGCGATTGTATCGCGACCGGCCGCCCGCGCCTGTCGCGCAGGATGCGAATAGCGCTGTTCTCTCTGGCGGAAGGCATTGCCGCGCTCATGATCGGGTTCGCAGCACTCTTTGTGAACTTCGCGCCCGCCCGGTCGGCAGAGATCAAACCACCGGCAGCGTACATCAAGCCGGGCGATGCCCGTTCCGGGTCGCTGCTGCTGAAGACCGACGAGGGTTATGACGACGCCGTCAGGCTCGGCACGGATGTCGACCTCACGGTGTCGGGCCCCACCATCCGCGCCCGCGTCACGCAAATTTTCCGCAACCCAACCAAGGACTGGGTCGAAGCGGTCTACGTCTATCCGCTACCGGCGGGCGGCGCAGTCGACACGCTGAAGATGGTGGTCGGCGATCGCATCGTGGTCGGCGACATCAAGGAGCGCCGCCAAGCGCGCGTGATCTATGAGCAGGCCAAACGGAACGGCCAGAAGGCCGCGCTGACCGAACAGGAGCGGCCGAACATCTTCACCAACTCGGTCGCCAATATCGGCCCGGGCGAGACCGTGCTGGTGCAGATCGAATATCAGGAGCCGGTGCAGCAGTCCGGCAACGAATTCTCGCTGCGCGTGCCGATGGTGGTGGCACCACGCTACAATCCCGCGCCGATCGTGCAGAGCGTCGACCTTCGCCCCGATGGCGGCGGCTGGGGTGCAACGAAGTCCGATCCCGTTCCCGATCGCGACCGCATCACGCCGACGGTGCTCGACCCGGCCAAGCATGCGCCCGTCAATCCGACCAACATCACCGTTCGCCTGCAGGCTGGCTTTCCGCTCGGCGAGGTGAAAAGCCATCATCACATCGTGAAGATCGAAGACGTCGACGATGCGACGCGGGTCATCAAGCTCGCCGAGGGGCTCGTGCCGGCGGACCGCGATTTCGAACTGACCTGGAAGCCTGCCGCCGAAAAGGCGCCATCAGTCGGCCTGTTCCGCGAGCATGTCGGCGACGCCGACTATCTGCTCGCTTTCGTCACCCCGCCTGCCGTCATTGAGGCCGAGCAGAAGCCGCGACCGCGCGAAGTGATCTTCGTCATCGACAATTCCGGCTCGATGGGCGGCACCTCGATCGTGCAGGCAAAAGCGAGCCTGATTTACGCGCTCGGACGGCTGCAGCCGAACGACCGCTTCAACGTGATCCGTTTCGACGACACCATGGACGCGCTGTTTCCATCAGCGGTGCCGGCCGACAGCGAGCATCTCGGCCGCGCCACCGCCTTCGTGAGCGCGCTGCGGGCCAATGGTGGCACGGAAATGGTGCCGGCGATGCGGGCGGCGCTGACAGACCGTTCGGATGGTGATTCCGATCATGTCCGCCAGGTCGTGTTCCTGACCGACGGCGCTGTTGGCAACGAGCAGCAATTGTTCGAGACGATCACGGCGATGCGCGGCCGCTCGCGTATCTTCATGGTTGGCATCGGCTCGGCGCCCAACACCTATCTGATGACGCGCGCCGCCGAGCTTGGCCGCGGCGCCTTTACCCATATCGGCTCCACCGACCAGGTCGAGGAGCGCATGCGCGCGCTGTTCGCCAAGCTCGAGAATCCCGCGGTGACCAATCTTTCGGCCAAATTCTCCGAGGCGCATGCCGAGGTCACGCCGGCGATCCTTCCCGACCTCTATCGCGGCGAGCCGCTGGTGCTGGCGGCTAGGCTCGACAAGCTCGCAGGCTCGGTCGAGATCAAGGGCCGCATCGGCGATCGCCCTTGGCTCGTGACGCTGCCGCTGGCGAACGCCGCCGAAGGCAAGGGCCTGTCGAAGCTGTGGGCGCGGCGCAAGATCGACGATGCCGAGGTTGCGCGCACCACGCGGCAGGCGAGTCCTGACGATGTCGACAAGACCATCCTCGCACTGGCGCTCGAGCATCAGCTCGTGACCCGGCTCACCAGCCTGGTTGCGGTCGACAAGACTCCGAGCCGGCCCGATGGCGAGCCGCTGAAAGTGAGCGAATTGCCGCTCAACCTGCCCGCCGGCTGGGATTTCGCAAAGGTCTTCGGTGATGGCCCGCAATTGCCGGTGGCACCGATCGAGCGGCGCGCGGAAGGCGATGGCCGGGCGCAGCTCGCCGCCCTGAAACGCCCGGCCGTGGTGCAGGCGCCCGACACGGTCAAGCTGCCGAAGACCGCGACCGACGCCGAACTGAAGATGATCGCGGGCGCGATCCTGCTCACGCTCAGCCTGCTCCTGTTCGCATTCATCCGGCGTCAGAACTTCGCCCACTGATGCCGAATGAACAGAGGAGGCGTCCCCACCTCCTCTTGGCGCGCGCGGCCTCCCGTCCCGAAGGCCGCGCGCGGGACTTTATCCACACTCGTCATTGCGAGCGCAGCGAAGCAATCCATGCCACCACTTGCGGAGAGATGGATTGCTTCGTCGCTGCGCTCCTCGCAATGACGACGGAGTATCGGTCAAATGTCGCGTTTCCTTGCCCCCTTCCTCCTCGCCCTTCCCGGCCTTATCCTGTTCGGCCAGGGCGCCTACATCCACGCCAAAGCCCTCCTCGCTCAGGTCCTGCTCGAACGCGCCTTGACCAAAACCATCGCGACCGGGCATCCGACGAAACCATGGTCATGGGCCGATACCTGGCCGGTCGCACGCATCGAGGTGAAGCGGCTCGATGCCAGCACTATCGTGCTCGCGGGCTCGAGCGGTCAGGCGCTCGCCTTCGGCCCGGGCCATGTCGAACTCACACCCGACGCCGGCGAACGCGGCGTTGCCGTCTACTCCGCGCATCGCGACACCCATTTCCGCTTCCTGAAAGATGTCGTCATCGGGGACGCGATCGATATCACCCGCAGCGACGGCAAGACCTTCCGCTATCGCGCCGACAGAAGCTCCGTGGTGCGCTTCGATGCCTCCGGCATCGATCCGCTCTCGAACGGATACGAGCTGGTGCTCTCGACCTGTTGGCCATTCGACGCGCTGACATCGGGGCCGGAACGCTATCTCCTGCACGCGACGATGATCGAATCCCACTCCTCGCGGATGACAACACCGTGAATATTGTCCGCGCGGTGGGATATCGCATCAAAGCGTAGCGGCATGCAGCCAAGGTGAGTTGCCACGCCGCGCAGGGCTCAATAGAAATAGCAAAAAAACATGGCGCACAGTGTTCGCTGCAGCGCCACAGGAAACGACAAGGCAGAGTCCATGGAAGCTCAATTCAGCCCCGCGTCTGCTCCGACTGAGAAATGGTCGCCGTCGCGTGATGCCAGCGACGTGGTCAAGCAGATCCATGCGATGCTGCACCCGCGCAACATCGTGCTGGTCGGCGCCACCGACAAGCCCGGCAATTACGCCGAGCGGATCTGGAACAACCTGATCAAATACGGATACCGCGGCGGGCTCTATCCGGTTAACGCCAAGCGCGAGACGATCTGGGGCGTCACCTGCTACAAGGATTTCGCGAGCCTCCCCGACAAGCCAGATCATGTGCTGGTGCTGGTGCCGGCGCGCTTTGCGGTGCAGGTGATCCGCGATGCAGCTGCCGCCGGCGCGCGTTCGGCGACCATCGTCACCTCCGGCTTCAGCGAGTTGCAGGACGAAGAAAGCCAGCGCCTCGCGGTGGACTTGAAGCAGGCGGTGCACGAGACCGGGCTTGCCGTGACCGGACCAAATTGTCTTGGGAACCTGAGCGCCGGCGAAAACCTCTTCACCAATATCGACGACCGCATCGTCACGATGGAAGCCGGGCCGGTGGCGATCGCCGGCCAATCCGGCGCGATCGTGATGGCGATCCGCCAGACGTTGGAGGATCGTGGCGTCGGTGTCGGCTACATGGTGACGACCGGCAACGAGAGCGGGCTGACCACGCCCGACCTGATGACC
The DNA here is from genome assembly GCF_059512365.1 of Bradyrhizobium sp. Ses1. Classification (NCBI taxonomy): domain Bacteria; kingdom Pseudomonadati; phylum Pseudomonadota; class Alphaproteobacteria; order Hyphomicrobiales; family Nitrobacteraceae; genus Bradyrhizobium; species Bradyrhizobium sp. Ses1. The sequence continues at coordinate 214,699 of NZ_JCAMOQ010000004.1, read as the reverse complement.
TATTTCGCCACTGACCCGAGCATCCGCGTCATCGTGGTGTACCTGGAGGGCGTGCGGAACACGAAGGCGTTCCGCGATGCCTGCAAGGCCGCGCGTGCCGCCGGCAAGCCGGTGATCGCGCTCAAGCTCGGCGCCTCCGAGGGTGGCCGCGCCGCGGCGATGGCGCATACCGGCGCGCTCGCCGGCTCGATCGAAACCTTTGACGCGATCTCGACCCGCGAAGGCGTGATCCGCGTCCGTGGCCTCGATGAATTGATCGAGACCACCGAATGCTTCGTGCATGCCGACCTGCCGAAGGGCAACCGGCTCGCCGCGGTATCGCTGTCCGGCGGCAAGCGCGGACTGCTGATCGATGCGTTCTATGCGGCCGGATTGAACTTCGCGCCGCTCAGCCCGAACGCGACCGAGCAACTCGCCAAGATGCTCGGTCCCGGCAGCATTGTCGGCAATCCGCTGGACGCCGGCTTTGCCGCCGTGGTCGATCCCTCCGTCTACATGAAGTCGATCAAGATCATGATCGATGACCCTGATACCGACATTGTCATCATCGACGCCGAACTGCCGAAGGCGCCGCATGAATTGCGTGAACGCAATCTTCGCATCGTCAACGAGATGGCTGCCAAGGCGGGCAAGCCCGTGATCTATATCAGCGCGATGTCGATCGGCTTCACCGAACATACCAAGGCTCTGCGCAAGACGCTGCAGAGCGTCGCCGTGCTGCAGGGGCTCGACCGCGCGGTCGGCGCGATCAAGTCGCTGATCGAATACGCGCAGCTTCGCAAGGAAGTACCTGATATCGTCTCGAGCTCGTCAGCATCCGCGCGCGCGATGCTGGAGAAGGCGCTGAACGGCGCCAACGGCACGGCTGCGCTCGACGAGGTCGCGTCGAAGAAGCTGCTCAAGGCGTACGGCATTCCGATCTCGAAGGAGGAGATCGCGCAGACGGCAACTGAAGCTGCGACGATCGCCAGGAAGATCGGCTTCCCTGTGGTCGCCAAGGTGGTCAGCCCTGATATCCTGCACAAGTCCGATATCGGCGGCGTGGTGCTGAACCTCAACAGCGCGACCGAGGTGAAGAAGGCGTTCAACGACATCACGGCGCGGGTCAGGAAGCTGAAGAACAAGCCGAAGCTCGAGGGCATCCTGATCGCGCAGCAGGTCAAGGCCGATCTAGAACTCGTGGTCGGCGCCTCACTCGACGCCGAGATGGGCCCCGTGGTGCTGTTCGGCACCGGCGGCGTCGATATCGAACTAATGAAGGACGTCGCGCTGGCCGGCGCGCCGCTCGACGCGGAAGAAGCAAAACAGCTCATCGCGAAGACAAAAGCCGGCATCAAGCTGAAGGGCTATCGCGGCAGGCCGGCACTGCACGAAGCCTCCGCCGTGAAGGCGCTGGTCGGGCTCTCCAACCTGATCGCGGATGCCGGCAACCGCATCGCTTCGATCGATATCAATCCGTTCCTGATCAACACGAAGCTGGGCGTTGCGGTGGATGCGCTGATCGTGCTGAACAACGCCGCCGCGACCAAGGCGGCGGGGCATTGATCTCTTCTCGTCATGCGCGGGCTTGACCCGCGCATCCATCGAGAAATGAGTGTTGTGGGAAGGATGGATTGCCGGGTCAAGCCCGGCAATGACGCCAGGAGCTAGAACCCCGCGCCCCACTGCCTTGCGGTCTGCAAGATCCAGTCGCGATACAGCGTCAGTGGCGTGACGCCGGTGATGCCGCCGCAGCCGGCGGCATTGTTCGGTCCGGTCGACCAGCTGATGACGCCGATGATCGCAGGCCCGGTCTGCTTGTCCTCGAACACCGGGCCGCCGGAATCGCCGGTGCAGGCCCCCAGCCCGTCGCGCGCACCCTTGGCGAGCGGATCAACCAGGCGGATCTGCAGCGTGCCCGGCTGGCCGGTCGCGATCAGGCCGGCGACGCGGACCATGCCGCCGCTTTTGCCATCGCCGCGCACGGTGACGCCGATCCCTGCGATGGTGAAGCGGCTGCCGACGACAACCGGAATGTTCGGCGCACCGAGTGCCGCGGGCGCCTTGCCGGCGGCCGGCGCGGCAAGCTGCAGCAGCGCCACGTCGGCCGTGGCACGATGGGACGTCATGGCGTCCATCCTGAATGCGGGATGGATCGCGATGCTCTTCACATCCTTCAATTGCGGCTGCCGGTCCGGGCCATATTCGACGATCTTGTAGTCCGCGCCGGGCTGCACGCAATGCGCCGCCGTCAGCACCACCTTCGGTGCGATCAGCGCGCCGGTGCAGAAATTGCCGCGCGAGCCGACGATGGTGATGACGGAGCGGCCGACGCCTTCGGCAGACGGCACGCCGCCGCCGACAATGGCGGAGGCCGGCGTGGAGGCGAGCAGCGCGAGCGCTGCAAATGTCGCGATTGCTTTCATGAGCACAGCAATAGCTTGCGTCGCGCGCATCGCCAAGCCGGCGGATTCAGGCGAAAGCGTTTTCGAACGAAGTGGATACCGGTTCGCGTGAAGAAAACGCGTCAAAACAAGAATCTAGAGCTTCGGTTCTGATTCAGTCAGAACCGAATATGCTCTGGCTCCGTAAATCGATCCGTGTTAGCGGCTCGGTCAACACACATAACGACAGGCAGCAGGAAATGATCGAGGCAGTGATCTGGGATTTCGGCGGCGTCTTGACCACCTCGCCGTTCGAGGCATTCACCCGGTTCGAGACCGAACGCGGCCTGCCCGCCGACATCGTCCGCCGCACCAACGCCGCCAACCACCTCGAAAACGCCTGGGCGAAATTCGAGCGCGCCGAGATCGATATCGAAACCTTCGATATGCTGTTCGCCGCCGAATCGCTGGCGCTCGGCGCCGAGGTGCGCGGCAGGGACGTGCTGCCGCTGCTGCAGGGCGACCTACGCCCTGAAATGGTAGAAGCGCTGAAGCGCATCAATGCCAAATTCAAGACCGACTGCATCACCAACAATCTGCCGGCGAACGCGATCGGAAGCAGAAGCGGCCGCACACTCTATGTCGCCGAGGTGATGGCGCTGTTCGATCACGTGATCGAATCCGCCAAGATCGGCCTGCGCAAGCCCGATCCGCGCATCTACAAGCTGATGGTAGAAACGCTGAAGGTCGATCCGAGCAATTGCGTCTATCTCGACGATCTCGGCGTCAACCTGAAGCCCGCGCGCGAAATGGGCATGACCACAATCAAGGTGGTCAGCGCGGACCAGGCGATTTCCGAGCTTGAGGCGGCAACCGGGCTGGTATTGCGCTAGGCACGGACTTCTCCCTCTCCCCGCTCCGTTCTTACGGGGGAGGGTTGGGGTGAAAGGCAGCCTGCGCAAACACCGTGACAGATGGACTCGCGGAGAGTTCCCTCACCCGAAATTCAAGCTGCGCTTGAATGTCGACCGCTCCCCGCAAGCGGAGCGAGGTGAGACCGAGCGCGCTTGCAGCGCCAACGAGTCATTCGGCCTTGATCTTGGCGGTGCGGATGATGTTGCCCCAGCGTTCGGTCTCAGACTTGATGAAGGCGCGGAAATCCTCGGGCGAACCGCCTTTGACCACGGCGCCCATCTCGCGAAGGCTGTCCTTCACCTTCTGATCGGCGAGCGCGAGATCGATTTCCTTGTTCAGCCGCGACACGATCTCCTTGGGCGTGCCGGCCGGAACCAGGAAGCCCCACCAGACGGTGGCCTCGACACCGGGGAAACCGGCCTCAGTGACCGTCGGGACATCCGGCAACAGCACCAGTCGCTCGCGCGAGCTGACGGCGACGGGACGGAACTGGTTGGCGCGGATCTGCGGCATGCCCTGCACGGGATCGACGAACATGAAGGAGACGCGGCCGGCTATGATGTCGACCACCACCTGCGCGCCGCCCTTGTACGGCACATGCAGCGCCTGGATGCCGGTCACCTGCTTGAAGATCTCCGCCGCAAGATGGCCCGAGGTGCCGGTGCCGGCGGAGGCAAAGGTGAGCTTGTCCGGCGTCGCCTTGGCCATGTCGACGAGGTCCTTGACCGTCTTGACCACGAATTGCGGCTGCACCACCAGGATCAACGGCGAATAGCCGACCAGGGCGACCGGCTCCAGGTCCTTCTCCGCGTTGAACGGCAGCCTGTCGAACAATGCCTCATTGGTCGCGAGGTTGTTGGCTGCGATCAAGACGTTGTAGCCGTCGGGATCGGACTTGGCGACGAAGCCGGTCGCGATATTGCCGCTGGCGCCGGGCCGGTTCTCGATCACGATCGGCTGGCCGAGCTGCGGGCCGGCCTGCTGCATCACGGTGCGCGCGACGATATCGACTGCGCCGCCCGCCGAGAACGGCACAGCGACATGGATCGGGCGCTCGGGATACCGGCAGCAAAAGCCATCCTGGGTAGGCCAGGCAATAGCGTAGCGCCGGCAAGCAGCGACAGGATGGTGCGTCGGTTGATAAAACCGGCAAGACTGCGCCCGACACGCTGCCCGCTTTCATCTCCGCCGGTCATGAGCCGGCCTGGGCGATCTTCCGCTTCGGCACCGAATATCCAAAAGTGTTTCCCGGGCTGCAGTTTCCGCTGGCGGCGCAGGACGAGTTCTGGAAGCAGATGGTGCCGGACTGGCACTATTCGATGACGCCGCCGGTCCCGACCGTGAGGCGCTGTCCGAACTGTCCGAGCGACTCGGCAAGACGGTACTCATCAGCCATTCGCAATCCGGCATCTTCCCGTTCCAGACGGCGGCGATGAGTCCGAAGGGAATAACTGCCATCATCTCGATCGAGCCGGGAGCCTGTCCGGGCGGCGACTTCGATATGAAGGCGCTCAAGCAGATTCCGACGCTGGTCCTGTTCGGAGACTTCGTCAGCCAGTCGGAGGTGTGGAGCAAGCGGCTGGAAGGCTGCAGAAGTTTCGTGCAGGCCGCCAAGGCCGCCGGCATCGACGCTGCAGTCGTCGCCCTGCCGGACATCGGCATTCACGGCAACTCCCACATGCTGATGCAGGATAAGAACAATCTGCAGGTCGCCGACTGGCTGATCGATTGGCTCGCGACGCACGTCGAGAAGCGCGCCGCGAAATGACGCTCGCTTTAGAGGAGAAAGGACATCGCCTTTTCCCCGCGCAAAGTGGCGTAAGGCTCGGCGCGGCTATGCCAGTTGCTGCGGGCCTAGGCTGCCGAGCCACATGCGGGCCGAGTGGATGTTGTGAAAGTCCTTGATCGCAATTTCCCGAGCCAGCTTCGAATGGATGCTTCCGATCGAGACCTTGCCGAAGAATGTCAGCGACACGGCAGTGGCAACGGCCTTGAGACCCGCCGCGCGTGCCCGCGGCAGCCAATTTTCCACGATCCACTTCTGATCTTCCGCGTGGACGATCGGCAGGTCCGAATCATCGCCCAGGATCCTGTCGGCGGCATGCTGCGTGAGCATGCCAAGGATGATCTCATGAACGAAGCGAAGCTGGGCGCTGGTCGCGTATTTCCGCCACACCACTGCAATGCAGGGTATGCTTTCGTCATATGAGAGCGAACAGATCGGGTTGTCGTGCGGACTGTTCAACAAGTGGATCCCATCGATGGATTCGGTTTCGATGATCCGCTTCAGCTCCGCCAGCGCGCCCATTCTGTCCCTCTTCTGTCGGCTGCGTTTCCACGCGAGACAGCGGCATACTAGCGATCTGCCGGGGCATTTGGAACACCGTGCAGAGCGATCATGGTTGCGGCGTGCTGCGGTTCCATCTGCCGCATGTCGGGCACACGCTGCAGGCTTTCGATCATCGCCCGTGCGATCTCGCGCTCGCCCATGATGACGGTATCGGCGCCCAGTCGCTTGAGATGATCGACCTCGGCATCCGAATGGGCGCGGGCGATGATCCGGATTTGTGGATTGGCGACGCGCGCCTGCTGAACGATCTGTCCGGCTTCGAACGCTTCGGGAATCGCGACCACCAGATATCGGGCGGCGGACGGATTGGCGGCGGCGAGCACGTCGGCGCGGACCGCATTGCCCATGATCGCCTCGATATTGTTCTGCTTGAGCCCGGCGACGACCGCATCGGCATCTTCGATGACGAGGAACGGCTGGCCCGCCTCCTTCATGGCACTGCCGACGATGTTCCCGACCCTGCCGTAGCCGACCAGGATCGCGTGATCGGTCAGGCTCGTGACCGGGATCGGTTCGCGGGCGGCAGGAGCGGCTGTCTCCCCCGATGACCGGTCCCGATCATGGCGCGCTATCAGCCAGTCCACGCCTGCGAAGATCAGCGGATTGAGCATGATCGAGAGGATCGCTCCGGCCAGGATCAGGTCGCGACCTTCCTTGGGAAGCAGATTGGTTACAACGCCGATCTCCGCCAGAATGAACGAGAACTCACCGATCTGGGCAAGACTGGCCGAGATCGTCAACGCCGTAGAGACCGGGTGCCGGAACGCCAGCACGATCAGGAAGGCTGCTACCGACTTGCCGATCGTGATGATGAAGAGCGTGGCGATCAGCGGCCACGGCTCGCGGATTACGCTCATCGGATCGAACAGCATGCCGACGGAAACGAAGAACAGCACCGCAAAAGCGTCCCGCAGCGGCAGCGACTCCTGCGCGGCGCGCTGGCTGAGTGGGGATTCCGTCAGCATCATCCCGGCGAAGAAGGCGCCGAGCGCGAGCGAAACGTCGAACAGCTTGGTCGCACCGAATGCAACGCCGAGCGCGATCGCCAGCACGGCGAGCCGGAACAGCTCGCGGGAGCCGGTGTGCGCAACATAGTGGAGGATCCAGGGGATGAGCCTGCGCCCCACCACCAGCATCAGGGCGATGAACAGGCCGACCTTGGCGACTGTGAGCAACAATGTGCCCGTGAGTCCAAGACCAAGGCGCGCCGCGAGCGGACCGGCGGTCTGCGCATCGCCGTTGCCACCGAGCACGCTCGCAAGTGCCGGCAGCAGCACGAGCGCGAGCACCATCGCCAGATCTTCGACAATGAGCCAGCCGACGGCGATCTTGCCACGATCGGTATCCATCAATCGCCGCTCCTGCATCGCGCGAAGCAGCACGACGGTGCTGGCGACCGACAATGCCAGCCCGAACACGAGGCCCGCTCCAACTGACCATTCCATGGCCAGGGCGAGTCCGAGCCCCATCAGCGTCGCGACGGCGATCTGGACGACGGCACCGGGCAGCGCGATGGCGCGGACAGACAGGAGATCGTTGAGAGAGAAGTGCAGGCCCACCCCGAACATCAGCAGGATGATGCCTAGTTCCGCCAGCTCCGTTGCCAGCGACTGGTCCGCCACGAAGCCGGGCGTAAAGGGGCCGGCCGCAACTCCCGCGAGCAGATAGCCAACCAATGGTGGAAGTCGGAACCGCTGGGCGAGGGCACCGAACACAAAAGCGAGCCCAAGCCCTGCGACAATCGTCGCGATAAGTGGCGTATCATGCAGCATTTTCGGCTTTTCGCACAATCTGCCGCCGATGTCTCGCGAACCATTTGTGGCGGCGTGTCGCACTCGCTGCTTGCGCTGATTGGCCCCGTAGCCCGGGTGGAGCGCAGCGCAACCCGGGACTGCTCGTATCCGCCGTCATTGCGAGCGAAGCGAAGCAATCCATCTATCCCTGTGCGGCGCCATGGATTGCTTCGCTTCGCTCGCAATGACGAGGAGGCAACAATCCCGGGTTACGCTGACGCTCCACCCGGGCTACATACCACCCCGATGGAAACCCATGCGCAGTCCCTCAGAATCGAAGTCGAACATGCCGGCGCGGTCTCGGCGCTGCTGCTTCGTCCGCCGCAGGCGCGCGCCACTTACGTGTTTGCCCACGGTGCCGGTGCCGGCATGACGCATGCCTCGATGGAGGCGATTGCCGCAGGCCTTGCCGCGCGCGGCATCGCGACGTTGCGTTACCAGTTCCCCTACATGGAGAAAGGCAGCAAGCGCCCCGATCCGCCCGCGATTGCGCATGCCACCGTGCGCGCCGCGGTGGCGGAAGCTGCAGAGCGGTGCGCCGGGCTGCCGATCTTTGCCGGCGGTAAATCCTTCGGCGGACGGATGACCTCGCAGGCTCAGGCAATCAAGCCGCTTGCCGGCGTGCGCGGCCTGATGTTTCTCGCCTTCCCGCTGCATACAGCCGGAAAGCCATCAACCGAGCGGGCAAAGCATCTCGCGGATATCAAAATCCCGATGCTGTTCCTGCAGGGCACGCGCGATGCGTTGGCGGAATTGAAGCTGCTCGAGCCGGTGGTCAAGGAGCTCGGATCATTGGCGACGCTGCATCTGGTGAAGGAAGCCGATCATTCCTTCCATGTGCTGGTCCGTTCAGGCCGCAACGACCGCGAGGTGATGGACGAGGTGCTCGATGCATTCGCAGCGTGGGTGGATTCGGTCCTTTGAAGGCGCCTTCCGTTCAGTGAGCGCTCCCCTCACGCCTCTCCCAGATCGATCTGCGTCAATATCCCCTGCCGCAGCGCCAGCCGTACCAGTTCGATATCCGAGCCGACGCCGAGCTTGTCCTTGATGAGGGAGTGCAGGTTCGCCACCGTCTTGGGACTGATGTGAAGCGCCTCGGCGATTTCCTCGGTCGTCCTCTCGGCCAGCAGCATGCGCAGCACTTCGAATTCGCGCGCGGAGAGAACATCCGCGGCAGCGGCTTCGCCAGCAAGCCGGCTGAGCGCCAGCTCATGATCGATATCAGGACTGATGGCGATCTTTCCGGCCAGAACGTCCATCACGGCGTGCACCAGCGTCTCGGGCGGGCTTGTCTTGGTGACATAGCCGCTGGCGCCGGCACGGATCGCCTGCACCGCGAAGGCCGCGTTCTGGTGCATCGTGAACACGAGGATCCTGGCGCGCTTGTCCCATTGCCGGATGCGCCTGATCGCCTCGATGCCGCCGATGCCGGGCATGCTCAGATCCATGATGACCAGGTCGGGCAGGGTGGCCTTGAACAACCGATAGGCCTCGGCGCCATCGGAGGCTTCGGCAACGACGCGCAATCCCGGCTGCTTCTGCAGCACCGAGCGATAGCCCTCGCGAACGACGGCGTGATCGTCGACCAGCATGATGGCGTGGCCGCCGCCATTCATGCCGCACGCTCCAGGCTGGCGCCATGCTGTCCGGACGGCGCGACGGGAATAACGACGCGCAAGGCGGAGCCGCCGTTTTGCCCGGCTTCAAAGCTCAGGCACCCTCCGAGGGCGGCGACGCGCTCGCGCATCCCGAGCAAACCCATTCCGGATTTGACGGCGGGATCGCCGAGCCGGCCATCATCCTCGATGTCGAGCTCGATTGTGGCGCCCTCATTCGAGGGAGCCTCCGCCTCACGCATGCTCAGTCGTAGCATGACCCGCGTCGCGCCCGCATGCTTGGCCGCGTTGGTGAGCGCTTCCTGCACGATGCGGTAGAGATTGGCGCTGACCGCCGCAGGCGTATTCTCCAACCGACCGAAAAAAATGATTTCGAAGCGGGGCTGTCCCCGGCTGCGCCCGTTCCAGCCGGCGACCAGACCTTCCAGGCTTGCCGCCAGTCCAAGTTCCTCGACGTCGGGCGGACGCAATCTGAACAGCGCGCCGCGCAGGGTCTCCATCATGTCGGTCGCAATGCGCGCAATGCCGTCGCATTCGGCGAGCATGGCGGGACAATCCTGTCCCGCGGTATGGCGGGCCGATGCCGCCAGCGCGCGGATCGCGGCGAGCGACTGCCCGAATTCATCGTGCAGCTCCCGCGCAAGATGTCGGCGCTCCTCGTCCTGCAGCGCGATCAGCCTGCGGGTCAATTCGCTGCGCTCGGACAGCGCCGTGCCGAGGCTCTCCGCGAGGTGATTGAACACGTCGCGGATGGTCGAAAGCTCGGCAAGATCGAACGGCGGCAGGCGCGCGGTGAGGTCGCCTGCGGCGATCCGCTCGAGACCGCTCCGGATCAACCGCGTCGGACGCAGCGCGCGTGCAAGGGCCGCATAGACCAGCGCGCACAATAACGGCAGCGCGAGCGCGAGCACGGTCATCAGACGGCCCGCTTCGTGCCAGGCCCCGGCCGTGAGCACGGCCGGATCGACCCAGACGACGGCCTCGCCGATGATGGCGCCGCGAGACATCACGGGCCGCGTGGCCTCTCGGCCGGGATCGAACAGGCTGCGATAGAACGCCGCGAATATTTGTGGCGGAGCGCTGTCCTCGTTCGGCGCGCCGCCGCAGAAGCGCTGCCGGATATCGCCATCGCTGGCGCGAAACGCAAGACAGAGACCGGGCGTTATGACCGCCGTCGCGACATTGTCGAGGTCGGGAAATTCGGGCCGCGGATTGTTCACCCACTGGATCTTGTTTTGCTGCAGCTCCAGCGTCTTTGCAGCGACTTCGGCGATCGCATTGGTCCTGGCGCGCACGGACCTATCGGCGTCGATGAGGAAATAGGCCGAGATGGCCGCAAAGCAGAGGGCAGATACGGCCGCAACGCGCAGCATCAACCGTACCTTCAGATCGCTCCTGTGGTCCCACATCTTGCGGATCCCCCTCGCGCGGACAATTTTGGACTCCCGCTCTACGAGCGGGACCCATACATTTAACGGCAGAATGCAAGCGGCGGAAAGCGCTGCTCGCAACCGAGAATGACGTCGTGAAGTTTTCCCGGCTACCGTCGGGAGGTCTCAGCTTCAGCGGCAGGCCTGGTCGGCATAGCCTGGACGCCCGCATGATCACTGAAAGGTCCGCCGATGCGCCGATCCCGTCTTGGTTTGCTCACCGTTGCCGTGCTTGGGCTCTTGCTGGGCTTCGGTTCCGCCAATGCCGATACCGGAGCGCCCGCAGCCCGGACTCTGGGCGTCACGATTGAAGACTTCGGCTATCTCGACACCTCGGGCGAGCCTATCGATCAGACCGCCGCCCATCAAAAGCGCCTGCAGGCGTTCATGGCCGCGCTGAGACGCGACGTCGAGGCGGACGGACACTACCGCCTCGTTCCGCCCTCGACGGACGATCGGGCGACGTCCGCCGAGCGCATGCAAGCCGCCGCGCAAGGCGGCGCCAACGTCCTGATCACAGGCGCGGTGCAGAAGATGAGCACCCTGGTCCAGTTCGCAAGCGCTGCGGTCATCGACGTCGGCGCCAACCGTATCCTGTTCGAAAGGCGCTACACGTTTCGGGGCGACAATGACGAGGCGTGGGATCGCGCCGAGACCTTCCTGTCCCGCGACATTCGTGCGGCACTTGCGGCGCAGCTAGCAGCTTCTGCGGCAATTGCGTCTGCGCCTATCGCGCTTGCGGTGTTCGACTTCGAGCTGGAAGATACCACTGCCGCCGCTCAGGCAAGCGGCGTCGCGGCTTCGGATGCGGCACAATTGGCCGATGCCACCAATGGCGTTCGCGAACTGCTCGCGCAATCGGGCAGTTACCGGGTGATCGAGACCAGCGGCACGAACGCGGAAGCGGTCAAGACGCATACGCTGCGCGACTGCGGCGGCTGCGAAGTCGGCATCGCCCTGAAACTCGGCGCGGATCAATCGCTGATCGGCGTGGTGCGGCGGCTCAGCCGCACCGAATACACGATCGGATTTCAAGTCCGCGACATCAGGACCGGCGCCGTCGTTTCGCGGGCCGACAGCGGGCTTCGCATGGGCGCCGACTATTCGTGGCGGCGGGGCGCCGTGCGCCTGGTCAAGGATCACCTGCTCGAGAGGCAGGCTCAGCAGTAAGCGGCTGCACACGACCCGCCACCTCGGAGCGCCGGCCGGCGGCGGCCCGAACAACCACGTTGGCAACAGCAGTGATGTCAGAGCATGTTGCCGATGATCTTCGTCATCTCGGCCGCCGAATACGCCCGCAGCGTCTCGCTGCGAACATTGCCGAGGGCGCCGAGGCTGAGACTGAGCGACATGGCGGACGACTCATCCGGCGCCTCGAGGAAGGTCACGACGTCATATCGCCCCTGGGTCCAGCAGATCTCCTTCACCGTCACGCCGAACGTCTTCGCCATTTCCTTGAAAGCTTCCGCTCGCTTCGGAGAGTCCTTGGCGTTGCGGATTCCCTGATCGGTGAACTTCGCCAACACGACATAAGTTACCATGGCCGTCCTCCCTAGGTTAGGACCCTGTGCAACTTGGCATAAGGAAGTCGCGCTGAGCATGCCACAGCGGCCCGCAAGCGGCCACAGGCTCCTTGAGGAAGGTCATGGGACGTGACCAATTTTGCCAGGCGGCTTCAACTTGGCTACGATGACGCCATGGCACCGACAAGAATCCTGATCGTCAATCCCAACACCACCGTCACGATGACCGAGACCATCGCCGCCGCGGCGCGCGCGGTGGCATCTCCCGGCACTGAGATTGCTGCCGTGACCTCGGCGATCGGGCCGGTCTCGATCGAAGGATATTACGACGAGGCCTTCGCGGTCCCCGGCCTGATCCAGGCGCTACTCGGCGCGCAGCACGCTGATGCCGGCATCATCGCCTGCTTCGACGACACCGGATTGGATGCGGCGCGATCGGCGGCGCCATTCCCGGTGGTCGGCATTTGCGAGGCGGCGCTGGTCACCGCCGGCCAACTCGCAAAGCGCATCGCGATCGTCACCACGCTGCCGCGCTCGGTCGTGCCGCTGCAAGAGCTAGTGCGTCGCTATGGATTTGCCGAACGGGTCTCGGTGACAGCATGCAACGTCGGGGTGCTCGATCTGGAAAAACCGGGCTCGGGCGCGGAGGAAAAGCTTCGCGCTGAGATCGAGCAGGCGCTGGACCGCGGCGCGGAGGCGATCGTGCTGGGCTGCGCAGGCATGGCCGATCTTGCGGCCGCACTGTCGCAGAAATTCGGCGTCCCCGTCATCGATGGCGTCGCCGCCGCGGTAAAGCAGGCCGAGGCGCTGGTCGGCCTCAGGCTCACGACCTCGCGCCGCGGCGCCTACGCGCTTCCAGCCGCGAAGGGCTACGCGGGCCTACTCAAACAATTCGCGCCGAAGGGTGTGTGAGCCCGTCATTGCGAGGAGCGACAGCGACGAAGCAATCCATATCTCCGCAAGCGGCACCATGGATTGCTTCGCTTCGCTCGCAATGACGGAAAGAGTGTCTACGCTGACGACGGCGCGCCGTAGATCCGGTCGCGCAAGCGGCGCATGCCGGCGAGCCAGCGGTCACGATTGGACGCTTTTCGCTGTATGTACTCCTGCACCTGCGGGTGCGAGAGGATCAGGAAGCGTTCTTCCGCCATCGCCTCGATCACGATGCGCGCGACTTCGGCCGGCTGCATGACGCCATCGACCCGCGCCGCGCTCGGGCCCGGCGTGGTCATGCCCGTCTGCACCGATTGCGGGCACAGCACGGAGACGCGGATGCCGCGGTCGCTATACTGGATGGCAAGATGCTCGGCGAGCGCGACCGCGGCGTTCTTGGTCACGCCATACGACATCGAGTTCAGCGACGCCAAGAGACCCGCGGCGGACGCCGTGTTGAGGAGATAGCCGGAGCCGCGCGCGAGCATGCCGGGCACCAGCGCCCGCGCCGCGAACACGTGGCTCATCACGTGCACGCGCCAGCTCACATCCCAGTCGGCATCGGAGGCGGTCTCCTGTCCCTTGCGCGACAGCCCGGCATTGGAGAAGAAGATGTCGACCGGGCCATATTTGGCTTCCGCCGCCGCGACCAGCGCCTTGATGTCCTCTTCCAGCCCGACATCGGCGGTCACCGCCAGCCCGTCGATATCGCCGGCGACGCTCGCGAGCCGCTCGCGCGTGGTCTTGAGATCGGCGACGACAACGCCGCGGGCCCCAGCCTCGGCATAGGCCCGCGCCACGGCCTCGCCGATACCGCCAGCCGCTCCGGTCACGACGCAGACCTTGTCTTTCACATGCACGACGGAGCACTCCCTTTTCGGTTTGACTCCATCTTTTCGCCACCTAGCGGGGCTGGCAACCGCTTTCTGGATGGCGCTTCTAGCGCTTCGGTTCTGATGGAATCAGAACCGAAGCTCTAGATTCTTGTTTTGACGCGTTTTCTTCACGCGAACCGGTGCCCACTTCGCTCGAAAACACTCTAGTCCCGATTCGGACGCAATCGGGACCCGCGGAACCGCACATCCATGGCTTGACTCGGGTTTGATCTGATTTCATATATGCAAATAAGAATACATATATGAAATGAGGAAACCATGGCCGTCCTGCCCGAAGCTGCCATCAACCACTACCGCGAGCACGGCTACTACGCGCCGATCAGGGTCATGTCGGCGGGCGAGGTCGAAGGCATTCGCACGAAACTGGAGGCGCATGAGGCCGCGTACGGCCTGCTCAAAGGATCGATGCGCCACAAGAGCCATCTGCTGTTCACTTGGCTTGATGGCCTGATCCGCCATCCGGCCATTCTCGATGCAGTCGAAAGCGTAATCGGCCCCGACATCCTCTGCTGGAGTTCCACCTTCTTCATCAAGGAGGCCCGCGATCCCGGCTTCGTCTCCTGGCATCAGGACTCGACCTATTGGGGGCTCGACCCCGCCGATATCGTCACCGCGTGGGTCGCGCTGTCCGAAAGCGCTGCCGAGAATGGCGCCATGCGCGTCATTCCCGATACCCAGACGCTGGAGCAGGTCGCCCACCGCGACACCTTTGCGACCGACAACCTGCTGACGCGCGGACAGGAGATCGCGGTCGACGTCGATGAGAGCAAGGCGGTGATGCTGCAGCTTCAGCCCGGCGAGATGTCGCTGCATCACGTCCGCCTGATCCATGGCAGCGACCCGAACCCATCGGGCAAGCGCCGGATCGGCTTTGCCATCCGCTATCTGCCGACCCATGTGCGGCAGGTGGTGGGAACGAACGACAGCGCCACGCTGGTGCGTGGCGTCGACCGCTACAGCAACTTCGCGCCGGAATATGCTCCGGAGAGCGACCTGTCCGAGGCCGCGATAGCCTTCCACGCCCACGTCATGGGCGACCAGCAGAAGGTCTTGATGCGGAACACGCAAGCGAGCGCCATGCGATGAGCATGCAGCCGATGGAGAGCAAGCCCAGATGACCGACCTGATTACCGATCCCAACGATCCCCGGCGCCGTATGTTCGGCGATTACCGGTTGAAGCCGAACAGCGGGGTCAATCCACCCTACTCGCCGGCCTATCCCGTGGAGTGGGGCTGCACGTTGCGGACGGTCGAGATCATGACGCGCGTCGCGCCGGGCAAGGTGGCGAGCCTGCTTGCGGATACCCCGTTCGAGATCGCGAGCGACCGCGTCGCCTTCCGTTTCATGGTGTCGCCGGGCCATTCGCTGGCGGTGCATGCCGGGCAGATGTTCGATCTGATGATCACCGTTCCCGTGCGCTACAAGGGCCTGTTCACCGAGACGCATATCTTCATGTATTGCAGCGACCCGATGGGGATCTGCGCCGGCCGTGAGGTCTTCGGCTACACCAAGAAGGATGCGCACTACACCTTCAATGAGCAGCCGGACGGCTCGATCAACGGATCGGTCAGGCGGCGCGGCATTGCGCTGGCGGACTTTTCCTTCACGCCCGATCCGAAGGCGCCGGTCGTCCGCATCGTCGACGGCAACGAGCTGCCCGCCGGCGAAATCCATGTCCGCCGCCTGCCGCATCCGGAGCGCCTGGAGACGGCCTATGCCGACATCGCTTATCGCCGCACGCCGCTGAAATATTCCGCGCCGCTGCCCGGCCGCGCCTCGATGACGCTGCACGCGAGCGAATACGACCCGATCGCGGATCTCAAGCCGGAAATCCTGGGCGCGCAATTCATGGTGTCCGAGGTCTATGGCGGCGGTTTCGAGGTCGAAGACCGGCGGCTGATCGAGCGCCTGATTCCGTAAACGACAACATCGACCCGCGCGCCAAGCACGCGCGGGCGCAACCATCCGTGCGAGAGCGCGGACCATACAAGGGAGGGTTTTGGATATGATAAAGTCTATTTCATTGAACCGGCGCCGGCTGATGGCCGGCCTTGGCGGCATGGCATTGGGCCTTGCCAGCTTCGGCGTAGAGGCACAGGAGCCCGGGCCGCTTCGGCTCGGCGTGCTTACGGATATGTCGAGCCTCTATGCCGATGTCACCGGACCCGGATCGCTGCTGGCGGCGAAGATGGCGGTGGAGGATTTTCAGGCCTCGCCGCACAAGATGACCAGGCCGATCGAAGTCATTAGCGGCGACCACATGAACAAGGCCGATCTCGCCGCCAACATCGCGCGCGAATGGATCGACCGCAACAAGGTCGATGCCATCATCGACGCGCCGAATTCCTCGGTGGCGCTCGCGGTGCGCAACGTCGTGCAGCAGAACAACAAGACGCTCCTGGTGTCGGGCGCGTCCTCGTCCGATCTCACCGGCAAATCATGCTCGCCAAATCTTGTGCACTGGACCTACGACACCTACGCGCTGTCGTCCGGCGCCGCGCGGGCGGTCGTTGGCAGCGGTGGCAAGACCTGGTTCACGCTGACCGCCGATTACGCGTTCGGGCACGCGATGGAGGCGGACATCAAGAACGTCGTGCAGAAACTCGGCGGCAATGTCGTCGGCGGCGTGCGCACGCCGATCAACAGCCAGGATTTCTCCTCCTTCCTCTTGCAGGCGCAGAGCTCGAAGGCAGAGGTCATCGCCCTGATCAATGCCGGCGGCGACACCATCAATTCGATCAAGCAATCGGTCGAGTTCGGCATCCCGCAGGGCGGCCAGCGCGTGGTCGCGACCGTGCTCTATCTCAGTGACGTGCATTCGCTGGGGCTGAAGACGGCGCAGGGCCTGCAGTTCACCGAATCCTTCTACTGGGATCTCAACGACGATACCCGCGCCTGGGCCAAGCGCTTCGCGCCGCGCAACGGCGACCGCTATCCGACCGCGCTGCAAGCCGGTGTCTATGCCGCCACGCTGCACTACCTCAAGGCCGTCGACGCGCTTGGTGCGTCCAGCGACGGCAAGGCAGTTGTGCAGGAGATGAAGAAGCTGCCGACCGACGATCCCCTGTTCGGCAAGGGCAGCGTTCGCGCCGATGGCCGCAAGCTGCACAACATGTATCTGTTCGAGGTCAAGAAGCCGGAAGAGTCCAAGTATCCCTGGGACTATTACAAGCTGATCAAGACCATTCCGCCGAGCGAAGCGTGGCGGCCGCTGGAGGAAGGCGGCTGTGACTTCCTGAAATCATGAAGGGCGACGTAGCGCTCGTCACCGGTGGTGGTGGCGACATCGGGCGGGCGATCGCGGTCGCGCTGGCCCGAACCGCCCCGGCCGTCGCGATCGTCGATATCGATGAGGCGGCGGCCGCGGCGACGGCGCGCCTGGTTGAAGCGGCCGGCGCCAAGGCGCTGGCCGTCCGCGCCGACGTCTCCAGCGCGCCGGAGACGTTGGCGTTTATCGAAACGATCGAGCAGAAGCTGGGTCCGATCGGCATCTTCGCCAACAATGCCGGGATCGAGGGCGTGGTCGCACCGCTGCACGAATACCCTGACGATACGTTCGACCGGCTGATGCAGGTCAATGTCAAGGGCATCTTCCTCGGTCTCAAATACGTGCTGGCGAGGATGAGGCCGCGCGGCCGGGGCGCGATCGTCAACACCGCCTCGACCTCGGCGATCCGTGGCCGTGCGGGGCTCGCCGGCTACGTGGCCTCCAAGCATGCGGTGCTCGGCCTGACCCGCACCGCGGCGCTGGAGGTGACAGGAACGAAGATCAGGGTCAACGCGATCCTGCCGGGGCCGATCGAGTCGCGGATGATCCAGGAGCTCGAGGACCAGGCGCGCGAGCGGTCCGTCACGCCACGCCGCAGCGGTGGTGCGCCGTACGGGAAGCCGGAGAATATCGCCGATGTCGTCGCGTTTCTTGCCTCCGACGCCGCCGTGCATGTCAACGGCGCCGCCTGGGTCGTCGATGGCGGCATGACGGTAGGTTAGAGACGCTCCCTTCACCTCTCCCGCTTGCGGGAGAGGCCGGATCGCATCGTCAGATGCGATCCGGGTGAGGGCTCTGTCCACACGAAGAGTCTCGCCTCGCGGAGACACCCCCACCCCGGCCCTCCCCCGCAAGCGGGAGAGGGAGCACACCTCCACCGTGCCTGCCACTCGACTTCTAAGGCACGCCGCCGATCTTCTCCGACACGATCTTCGCGGCGGCGCGCAACTCGGTGGCGATGGTGGCGGCTTCGCCGGCGGAGATGCGGCCCTCTCGCACCAAGGGCACGGTCAGCGCAGCGACCGCGCGGCCCGACGCTTCCACGATCGGGCAGCTATAGGCGAGGATACGCGTATAGCCGTCGTCGTTGGAGAAATTGCCGCCCTCCGCCGAGATTCGGTCGAGCGCCGCGAGCGCCTTCTTGCCGCTGATGCGATCATTGGCAGCGATGACTTCCGCAAGCTCCTCGCGCCGGCCTTCGAGCTGGAACGCCGCCAGCACCTTCGCCGACGCGTATTGCTGGGTCAGCGGAAACACGGCGCCGACCTTGACCGACCAGCCCATCAGCCATTCCGGCTCGATCCGCGCGATCACCATGAACTGCTCGCCGTGCAGCACGGTGAGATGGCAGGACAACCGCACCCGGCCGGCAAGCTGCTCCATCACGGGCAGCGCGGCCTTCAATAGCCGCTCCGCCGGCGGGAATTGCGAGGCGATCCGGAACAGTTTCAGCGTCAGCGTGTATTCACCCGTCGCCGGATCGCGCGTGACATAGCCGCGGCGCTCCAGCGCCACCAGCATGCGGAAGATCTCGCCGACGGAGCGGCCGACCCGCTCGGCCAACTGCTTCTGGCTGAGACCGCGCGCCTCAGCCGACAGCGCTTCCAGAAGATCCAGCCCCTTTTCAAGGGCGGGAGCGCCCGGTTGCACATTCTTCGTCTTCTTCATCCGTGAAGCCTTGGGACATGCCAGCACATCATCTCCCTGCCGCAGGCGGCAGGGAACGAAGCCTGGATGTACCTGATCACCCGCGCGACGAAAAGTTATCTGCGCGGCTGGTCCACGTGGGCCACCTCCACGCCTGTGAATTGCCTTAACGATTCGCGGCGATTGGCTTCCGCTCTGCGCCCCTTACGACCCGGCCGGTCGAAAACAGGCAACCATAGTCCGCGACATCGCGGTCGATGCCGTTCGACCTCATGAGGTGCCACACCATGCTCTGATTGCTCGTGAGCACGGGGACTCCTGAGACCCTCTCGAGCTCGGCAATCGCCGGCGCCGACTTGATGGCCGTGCAACTGATCAGGCAGGCATCCGCGCGCGGATCGATCGCGCCCTTGGCCCAGTCGAGGATCGCCTCGGGGCTGAGGCCCGCCATTTCCGAATTGGTGTTGATCCCGAGATTGGCGCCGCCCGCGACCTGGAAACCGCTGGCTTCCAGGAACGCGATCTCGCGCGCGTGCACCTCATCGATATAGGGCGTCAGCAGCGAGACCCGCCTCGCGTTCAGGCGCGTCAATCCCGCCAGGATCGCATCCGCCGTGGTGAAGCAGCGGATGCCGAAGGCCGACTGGATGCGCTCACGGATTCCGCCGGCGAGCTCCGGCGCGAAGGTCGAGACCGCCGTACAATGGAATACGATGACATCGACCTCGGCGTCCGCCAGCAGCTCAGAGGCGGCCTCAAGCCGATCGAGCATGCGCATCAGCTCCGGCTTCGAGCTGCCGCGCAACGCCAGCCGTGTCACCAGCATGGAGACTTGCCGCGGCAGCATGGCGCGGATCTCCGGCTCGGCCACCGAATTCCCGGATGGAATGAGCAGCCCGGCGCGAAGCCGGCTGCCGTAGTCGATATCAGATAAGGTCGACATGGTCGTGACCGTCAGGCCGCCGCGACGTCGTGCTGCGCGGCGTGCAGATAGCTGCGGTTGATGTAGTCGGCGGCTTGCGACTTGACGCGGTTGGGCACCGCGCGGATCAAGGAGCTGATCTCGATCAGCGCCTGCACCGCGGCGTCGTTCGCATCTCCATCGCGGGGGAAAATCTCATCCCTGGTGTATTCGTCCCAGGCGCGCTCGGCATAGCGCTGCGCGATCCCGGTTTCGGCGATCGCGATCGGGCTAACGCCGGCACGGTTGGCAAAGAACCACTCATGCGCCCGCACGAAGGCCCGCATGAAGCGGTGCAGCGCGTCCGTATTCGCCTTTGCCCAGCGGCTGTCGACGTTCAGCGAGGTGAACTGGAAATACGGCACCTCCTGCCGCGGCTCGCACAGGCTGGGATAGCCTTGGTCGATCGCCATGTAATTCAGCGGCGCGCCCTGCAGGCCGGCATCGATCTCGCCGGACTGCAGCATCTGCCAGCGCGTCAGGATCGGGCCGACCGCACGGATCTTGTAATCGCGCGGGTATTCGAGGCCGCGTGCGGCGAGCAGCTTCATGACGAGCGACGAGCTGCCCGCCTCGATCGAGGAGACGCCGACGGTCTTGCCGCGCAGATCCTCCGCCGTCCTGATGTTCTTGCCGGTGATGAAGGAGAACGGCAGCCGATTGACATTGCCGCCGACGATTTCGAGGAAGCCGCCGGCCTCGCTGTCGAGGATCACGTGCTCGGTGATCCCGTAGCCGAGCTCGGCGCGGCCATCACGAATGCGATTCGTCACCTCGTCGACGCCCTCATAAAGCTCGATCGCGACATCGAGCCCTTCATCTGCGAACATGCCGCGGTGCTTGGCGATCCAGACCGGCATGTTGAAGTAGTTCCGCGAGACCGCGGTGAATGTCAGCTTCTTCATGATTTGCTCCCTTAGACGGCCGAAGCCGCGCGGTCCTGCAGTCTCGCTTCCGACGCGGCTGAAAGCCGGATCGGCGTCCGCGCCCCCGAGGTGATCACCACGGCACCGCCGAGCAGCAGCACGCCCGCAATCAGGAACGCGCCGGAATAACCGCCGGTGGTCGCGACCACATAGCCAGTGACGATCGGCGCGGCCGTGCCGAACAGATTGCCGCCCATGATCAAGAGACTGGTAGCGGCGCCGTTGTAGCGGCCGTCAGTCATCAGGTCGGCGGTCAGCGCAATGTTCATCGCCATCGCGGTGGCCACGCAGGCAAGCGAAATGCTGATCAGCATCGTAATGACCCAGATCGAATCGACCAGCGGAGCTGCGAGGATCACTGACGACAGCAGCAGCATCGCCGCAATCAGCTTGCGCCGGTCGGCATTCCCTCGACCTGATTTCTTCAAGAGGCTGTCGCTGAACCAGCCGAGGCCAAGGCCGAGGATCGCGGCCACGCCATAGGGAATGGCGGAGAACAGGCTCGACTTGAGCACATCCATGCCACGCGTGGCGGCGAGATAGCTCGGCAGCCAGGTCATGAAGAGATAGAGCGTATACCCGGCGCAGCCTTGCGTGAGCGCCAGCGCCCACATCGAGGGGCTGCTCAGAAGTCCTTTCAGCGCGGCCGACTGATTTAACTCGCCGGCCCCCCGTGCGGCGATGGCGCCTCGGTTCTTCAGGATGAAATCGCGCTCTTGTGCGCTGAGCCACGACGCACGTTCCGGCTGGCGATACAGCGCGAACCAGAGCAGCGCGAGCACGACGCCGGCAGCGCCGGTGATGTAGAACGACTCGCGCCAGCCGAACGCGACGATCAGCGAGCCGACCACGACCGAGCCGACGCAAAGCCCGGCATGCGCGCCGCAATTGAGGAATGCCGAGGCGATGCCACGCTCGCCCTCGGGCGCCCATTCGCGGATGATCTTGCCGCCGGCGGGATAGCTTGCGGATTCGCCGACGCCGAGCACCAGGCGCGAGGCGAACAGCGAGGAGTAGGTCGTCGCAAGGCCGGTCCAGATGCCGGCCAGCGACCACAATCCGAGCGTCGTATAGGTGACGGCGCGGCCACCATACCGATCGGCGAGCAAGCCCATCGGGATCAGGCAGATCAGATAGGTCCAGAGAAAGGCGGAGAAGATGTAGCCCATGTCGATCGGCGTCAGACCGTAGGTCTCCGAGATCGACTTGGCCGCGACCGAGAGATTAACCCGGTCGAGATAGTTGATGAACATCAGCACGAACAGGCCGATGTAGACAAGATATCGCTTCTGAAGGGCCACCCGCGTTTCTCCCGCCGTCTCTTGTGTTGTTGTCGGCCCACGATGTCACAAACCGGTCAGATAAATAAAACTCATAATTTTCATGTTGAATATGAGCTGAATTCATACAGAAGGCGCCCAGGATGGACGCTGCGCCCCCTCTCCCGCAAGCGGGAGAGGTGAGGGCGTGCCGCGCTAGAACTGCGTCGCGATCAGCGCGCGGAACCAGGTCTGGCCAGGATCGAGCGCGAAGCGCGGATGCCATTCGAGGTCGATCGCGAAGGTGACGTCATCAAGCGGAAAGCGGACCGCGACGCAGGGCAGCGGCGTCTCCCGGTCGCGTGCCCATCGCGCCGGTATGGCGGCGACGAGATCGCTGTTGGCCACGATATGGCGCGCATCCCGCCAGCTCGGCACATTGAACACGATCTGGCGATAGAGCCCGCGGATGCGCAGCGCATCATCGATCACATTGGTGCCGATGGTGCCGGCGACCTTGACATGCGAGAGCGAGGCGTAGAACGGCAGCGTCATCTTGCTGCGACGCGCCGGATTGGTCTTCCGCATCAGCACCACGAAGCGTTCGTCGAGCACGCGCAGTCGCTCGCGCCGGCCTTCCGGATTTCCCGACGAGGCAAGCCGGACGTGAATTTCGTCGCCGACGATCTCGTCCTCGCGCGGATCGCCGGTGAAATGCGCCGCATTGATGCGGATGCCGGGCGCCTCCTTGCGCAGGATCGGACACAAGCGCTGCAGCAGGTGGCCCGATACATATTCGGAGATCCGCAGCGTGAAGGTTCGCTCCGCGGTCGCGGGATCGAAGCTTGCGGATTTGTCGATAGTCCGCTCGATCTGCTCCAGCGCCGCATGCGTCGCATTGGCGAGTTCGAGCGCGCGCAGCGTCGGCTCCATCCCGTCGGGGGAGCGGACAAACAGCTCATCATTGAAGGTGCCGCGAAGCCGCCGCAGCGCGTGGCTCATCGCCGACTGCGTCAATCCCATGCGCCGCGCAGCCTTGGAAACACCGCGCTCGGCGACGAGGGCCTCGAGCATGACAAGCAGATTGAGATCGATGGTTCGGGGGCGCATGGCGGGCCGGCAATGGACGGAGACATTCTCCGCCTAGCCCTATCATGGGCCGGTCCCGTTTCTCAAACCGGCCGTCCAAGCCCGGACTATCGCGTCAGCCTATCTCGTCGGTGTCGGATAGACCAGCGATTGATCCTCGATCTCCTGAGCAGGCAATTTCTCGACGCCGGCCATCGTGTGCAATTGCGCCAGCGGCGGCATGGCCGCGGAGGTCAATTCAACCGGATGCGAATGCGCTCGCCAAAACAGGGTTCCAACAACAATTACAACGGCAATGGCGAAGACTGAAATCATTGAGCGGATCATATGAGGCATCTCCCTCTCCACTCAATTGAGTCCGTACGATCAGCTTAAGGTTTCGAGACCCACGCCGATGTGAATGCGGCGCTAAACCCTGGCGCTCGGCAAGGCAAAGGCCGAGGTCGCCGATTCCTGGACGAAATTGTCGAGAATCACCGCCGCTCCAACCGCGGCAACGACCGCAAACAGGCAGGCCAGGACGAACGCGCGCATCGTGTTTCTCCTCTTCACGTCATTTTGTACCACAGTTCCGCAGCGAATGAGTCTCAGCCGGAGGCAAAAGCGGCGTTCAGGCCGAAAGCGCGAACGCCTCGGCTTCGATGTCGATGAAGGTGCGCCCGAGCGCGCCAACCGATGCATAGAAATCAGCCGATTTTGCCCGTTCCAGGTCGATGAAGAAGCGCCTGATCCAGGGCGAAAGATGCCGCTCGAAGAAGTCGCGGTCGGCACCATTGGGCGCCGCGATGCTGCCGCCAGCCAGACCCGCCATAATCTCGCAGAGGAATCCGGCGTGATCCTCCGGCTCCGTCCGTTCCGGCGCCTTTTCGATGCCGAGACTATCGAGCGTTTCCCGCACCCGAACGAGCGGCCGCCCGTACAATGTCTCGGCAAGATAATGCGACGAATAGGGCAGCAGCGCTCCGTCCCCCAGGCCAGCAAACAGCGCAAAGAACTCACGCGACGCGCGCTCTTGATCGGTCCGCCCCGCCGCTTCGGCCAGCGCGATATGCACTATTCCGATCGGGCTGGCATCGCCACGCAGGCCGGCGAGACGGGAAAGAAGCTGCCCGTCCGGGCTGCGCGTCAGCAAGGTCGCCAATAGCGCGTATTCCTGCGCCCGAGCGCGATCGATCTCGTCGACAATGCGCGGTGCAGTGCCCTTTGAAATTGAATCCGTCATGGTTCGATCCAAAAAGACATGCCGCCCTGTCGATCGCTATTGCGGCAATGCGCTGCCATGACGCCGCTTTCGGGGAGATTCTAGCGCTTGCTCGCGAGGGGCTTGCTCGCCTTGCGAGCCAAGGTCCTGCATTTCATTCGATTGTGCAGCGTCAGCTAGCGACGGTCCCTCTGTCGCGGGCGGAGGATCGAGAACGGGTTCGGCGGAATTAGCCGCCGCGGGCCGAACCGTATCGGCGGGCGACGTCATGTCCGAGAGCGTATCCGGAATCTGCTCCAGCCGCCGCGAGACCTGCGCGAGAAGGTCAGTGGCGTTTTCCGTCGGACCGAGCGGGCCGAACCCCGGAATTGCGGTCGGGTCGTTGAAATCCCACTGGTTCTCCGCGATGCCGATGAAGTCGCGAATAGCGGGATCGCTAGTCCAGGCCCGGCGCAATGCCGCGCGGGTCAATTCGGCCGGCACGCCGGCGCGCAGGAACGCGGTAATGTCGGTATTGGCAACAATCGATTCGATTGACGGCAGGCTGGCGAGGTCGAACGGCTCATCGCCCGCCGCGTCGGCTGCAGGCGGCGCGGCTGCTTCTTGATTGTCCGTCGAAGCGGCCTCCGTATCTGGGCGCTCTTTTGCGGCCTGCTTCAGCCGCGCCCAGCGAAGGAAAACATTGTGCTCTTCAGCCACGGTGCACTCTCTCTTGTCCTAAGTCAGCGGCCCCTGCCGGTCGCGCTGCCGCTTGATGAAGGGGCGCTCGACATGATGCCGGGCGACAAATCGTTCGATGATCTCGGCAATGCCGGCGGGCATCGGTACCGCCTCGACGAGATTGCTGCCGGCGTCGGTGAACGCCTCGCCCTCGGCCGGATCCGCGGTGACGGCAAGCAGTTCGTAAGGCGGCTCGGAGCCGGTCGGACGCAGATTGACCCACAGGGTGGGCGAGCCGGATGCAAGATTGTCGCGATAGTTGCCGGTCTCGGTGCGGTGCAGTTCGATCACCGCCTCGCCGGCATAGAACAACGTCACCTCTCCTTGCCTATCGAGCGGCGTCCACGGCGCCGCCGAGGGGCTTCCCACGAGGACCGAAACCGGTCGCCACAGGACGTCGGCCCAGGCGCTCCTGCCCTTGCGCCGTTCGACCACAACGCCAACGGAAATGCGCTCCAGCGCCGTCGATATCAATTGACTGCCTCCGCGTTCGCAATCGGCAAGCCGGTGATGAGGTTTTGCGGCTTCAGCCGCAACGCCCCATCGGTGGTCATGGCGAGCAGCAAATAAACCGGCTCGCCCCTGACCTTTTCGATCATATAGGCGGGATCGCGGAACGTCAGCCGGAACAGGCCGATCAACTGAGCGCGTACGCCGTCATCGAGATCGTCGCCATGCCAGATCGCGTCGCCGATGCGAGTGGCGTCGGAGCTCAGTCCGACATACCAGTTCCATGATGCCTCGCGCAGTTCCGCCACAGGCTCGACCTTGACCTCGACCGCCAGCAGATGCGCAAGCCAACGGGCGATCACATCGCCGAGCGCGGCCATCCCCCGCCCACTGGCGGCGAGGTCGAGCGCCATGTCGAACCGGTCGCTGCGCGCCCAATAGCCGCCCGCCGTGGACTCCTTCAGCACGTCGACCTCAGTGGCCTCGGGCAGCCCGAGCAGCGCCATCAGCGGCGACGCTGAATGCCGGCCGGTTAGCGAGCCCCGTTCCTCGTCAATGGCGAGAACCGAGGCTCCTTCGATCATGAGCTTCTGCGGCCGGAAGAACAGTTCGGCGGCGCGCAGGATGAAAGCATCGGGGCAATCATCCAGCGCGTTGCGCAGGACCAGTTGCACCAGTTGGCCGATGAAGAGCTGGGGAAAGGCGATGTTGCGCCTGATGATCGCCAGATAAGCGGCCTCGAGGCTCCCGTGCTTTACCAGGTGATCGCGCCAGGCGATCATCATCTGCCAGTTCTCGCGCGCATCAGCGTCGGCGATCGCATCGACTTGTGCGGCCGAGATCGGCAGCCGCGGGTGACTCAGCAGCACGCGGTGCAGTTCCTGCTCCGCCGCGCAGGCCTCCGGTGGCGGCATCAGTTCGGGCCGCGCCAGATAGGCTTTCAGGAAGTCGTCGGTGACCAGCAGCCGGCCGCTCTTGTCGCGGTCGAGCAGATGATGGCCGCAAGCCAGCCAGAAATCGCGCGGCGCACTCATCCGATGCTCCCTGCAAGTCGCTATGCCGCCATCGTATTTTGCCTGAGAGGCAGTATATACTTTGCACATCTTCCCGGCCAGTTTCGCCGGCTGTACCGTATGGCTACACGGGTTCGTGACCGCATGTCTGAGACCGAGAGGCGTGTTTTCATCTGTTCGTGCGAGGGCACGATGTCGCTCGACGGCGATGCAATCAGCCGCGGCTGTCGTCACTCGCCGATGACGGCAGCGCAACTCTGTCGCGCCGAGATTGATCGCTTCCGAGCCATCGCCGCCGAAGACGGCCCGCTCACGGTCGCCTGTACCCAGGAAGCGGCGTTGTTCTCCGACGTGGCCGAAGAAAGTGGCCGCACACAATCCATACAATTCGCCAACATCCGCGAAACCGCCGGCTGGTCCGGCGATGCCGACCGCGCGGGGCCGAAAATGGCGGCGCTGCTTGCGGCGGCGGCCGAGACTGCACCGCCGGCACCATCGCTCGAACTCGAAAGCGGCGGCGTCATCCTGATCTGCGGCCGCGATGAGAGCGCAATCGAGGCTGGCAATCTGCTCAAGGACCATCTCGACGTCACCGTGCTGATCGAGCCGCCCGCTGCCATCGCGCCACCGCGCAAGGACGAATTCCCGGTAGCGAAGGGAAAGGTGACCGCGGCACGCGGCCATCTTGGCGCCTTTGAGGTCGTGGTCGACGATTTCGCGGAACGCGCACCCTCCTCCCGCGACACGCTGCTGTTCGGCCCTTCGCGCAACAATGCGCGATCGAACTGCGATATCATCCTCGACCTGACCGGCGGCGTGTCCTTGTTCCCGGCCGCGGAATTGCGCGACGGCTATCTGCGCGCCGATCCCGCTTCCCCCGCGGCGATGCTGCAGGCCGTGCTCAAGGCGCGCGATCTCGTCGGCACGTTCGAGAAGCCGCGCTACGTCACGTTCGACGCCAAGCTGTGCGCGCATTCGCGCTCGGGGCGCGTCGGTTGCACCCGTTGTCTCGATCTCTGTCCCGCAGGCGCGATCACGCCGGCCGGCGATCATGTCGCGATCGATGCGAATATCTGCGCGGGCTGCGGCCAGTGCGCGGCGGCCTGCCCGACCGGCGCCGCCTCCTACGCGCTGCCGCCGGAAGACGCGCTGATGCGCAAATTGCGCGCGCTGCTGATCGCCTATCGCGAAGCCGGCGGCGAGCAGGCGATCGTGCTGGTGCATGACGACGCACATGGTGCGCCGCTGATCGACGCGCTGGCGCGGTTCGGCGATGGATTGCCGGCCAACGTGTTGCCGTTCGCGGTCAACGAGGTCACGCAGTTCGGGCTCGAGAGCATCGCCGCCGCCTTCGCCTATGGCGCGTCTGCGATGCGTTTCCTGCTGCGGGCAAAACCGCGCCATGACGTTGCGGGCCTGACGCGGACAATGGCGATCGCCGATCCGGTCCTGGCTGGACTCGGCTTTGGCGGAAAGCGGATCGCCACCATCGAGACAGACGATCCGGACACGCTGCTCGAGACGTTGCGCGCGATCCCGTCATTGCCGCCGGCGCCGCGCCCGGCGAGTTTCCGGGCCACGGGAAAGAAACGCGACGTGCTGCGTTTTGCGCTCGGCGAATTGCATCGCGCGGCGCCAGCGCCTGCCGACATCATCCCGCTGCCCGCGGGCGCACCGTTCGGTGCGGTGGAAGTCAATGCAACCGGCTGCACGCTGTGCCTGTCCTGCGTATCGGCCTGCCCGACCAGCGCCTTGCGCGACGATCCCGAGCGGCCGCTGCTGCGTTTCGTGGAGGACGCCTGCGTCCAGTGCGGCCTATGCAAGTCGACCTGTCCGGAGAACGTGATCACGCTGGTGCCGCGGCTCGATTTCGGCGCGGCAAGAGCCCCTGCCCGCATCCTCAAGGAAGAAGAGCCGTTCTGCTGCATCCGCTGCGGCAAGCCGTTCGGCGTCAAGAGCACGATCGAGCGCGTGGCCGCCAAGCTCGAAGGCAAGCACTGGATGTACAAGGGCTCACCGCGCAAGCTCGACGTCATCAAGATGTGCGACGATTGCCGCGTCAACTTCGTCGCCGAGCAGGGCTTTGAATCCTACGGCGTGGCGAGCCCGACCGTCCGCACCACCGACGACTATCTGCGCGAGCGCGACGACGCGCCACCGCCTCGCCGCGGCAGTCACGATTGAAAATGAGCAGCTATTCCGCCGGCGTCGCCGTGGGTTCGGCGCGCCCTTCCCCCGCAAGCTTCTTGGCGAGCCATTGGTCGTGATGTTCCTTGGCCCAGTTGAGGTCGACCTCGCCGGTGCCCATCGCCTCGAAGGCACCTTCCATCCCGACCGTGCCGATGTAGATGTGGCCGAGGATCAGGGCGATGAACAGAATGGCCGTCACGGCGTGCACCACCTGTGCGAGCTGCATGCCGAGGATATCGGTCCCATAGAACGGAAACAGCAGCAGGAATCCCGACGCTGACACGGCAATGCCGGCCGCGATCGACAGCCAGAACACCAATTTCTCGCCGAAATTGAAGCGGCCCGCCGGCGCATGTCTGTTCTTGATGAAGCCCCCGCCCTGCTTGAGCCAGTCGATATCCACCTTCTCCAGGAGATTGTCCCTGAAGAAGATCACCATGATCAGGAGAAGGCCCGCCACGAAGGCAAAGCTCGTGAAGTTGTGGATGTACTTCGCGACCTCCGAGATGGCGGCGAACATATCCGGCCCAACGAGCGGCAGCAGCAGAGCCTTGCCGAACGTGATGTTCAATCCGGTCAGTCCGAGGATGACAAAGGAGGCCGCCGTCAGCCAATGCGCGAAGCGCTCGAACGCCTCGAAGCGGACCACTTTCTGCCCCGAGCGCCCGGCTGAGATCGGGAGCCGTCCGAGGATCAGATAGGCGATCGCCAGCAGCAGGACCGTGCCAAGGATCACAATCGCACCGCCCCAGCGCAGCAGGACCTGGTGGAAATATTCCCAGGTCCGGCCCGCCGGCTGGATCAGTACGCTGGCCCTGGTGTCGGGAATGTCGATGCGGCCGGTGATGCGCGGCATCTGCTGCAGCAATTCGTGCTGGCTGGTGACGCTTGCGGTCGGATTGGGTGCGCCATCGGGACCGCGCTCTTGTGCGAACACGGGCGCCGCCGCTGACATCGCAAGCAGCGCCAGGACGAAGGTCGCCAGACGAAAGCGTGCGAGAAACGTCATGACCGTTACCCTGTTCTCATCCCGCGCCCATCGCGGGCCGCATGAGCCTGTCCGCTCAGACCCCGACGTCCTCGTGGTACGCCGTGGTCCAGCCCCAGGCACCGGAACCATAGCCGCGCTTGCGCACCCGCTCGCCATAGATCTGAGCGATGATGTCGCCATCGCCGGCGAGCAGCGACTTGGTCGAGCACATCTCCGCGCACATCGGCAATTTGCCCTCGCCGAACCGGTTCGAGCCGTATTTGGCGAATTCCGCCGCGCTCCCTGGTGCCTCTGGTCCGCCGCCGCCGGCGCAATAGGTGCATTTGTCCATCTTGCCGCGGGTACCGAAATTGCCGACTTGCGGATATTGCGGCGCGCCAAACGGGCAGGCGTAGAAGCAATAGCCGCAACCGATGCACTGATCCTTGTTGTGCAAGACAACGCCGTCCTCGGTCGGGAAGATGCAGTTCACCGGACAGACCGACGCGCAAGGCGGGTCCGTGCAATGCATGCAGGCCATCGAGACCGAACGCTCGCCCGGCTTGCCGTCATTGATGGTGACGACGCGGCGGCGGTTGATGCCCCAGGGCACCTCGTTCTCGTTCTTGCACGCGGTGACACAGGCGTTGCAGTCGATGCAGCGGTCCGCGTCACAAAGGAATTTCATGCGTGCCATCGTCTCTTCCCCTTACGCGGCCCTGATCTGGCAAAGCGTCGCCTTCGGCTCCTGCATGCCGGTTGCTGGGTCGTAGCCATAGGTCGTCAGAGTATTCACGCTTTCGCCAAGCACGATCGGATCGGCGCCCTTCGGATATCTGGCGCGGAGGTCCTCGCCCTCGAAAAAGCCGGCGAAATGGAACGGCATCCAGGCGACGCCCTTGCCGACTCGCTCGGTGACCATCGCCTTGACGTGGGTCCGCGAACTGTTCTCGGCGCCCGTCACCCACACCCAGCCGCCGTCCTTGATGCCGCGCTCGGCGGCGTCGGCCGGGTTGATCTCGACGTACATGAACTGCTTCAGCTCGGCGAGCCACTTGTTGGAGCGCGTCTCCTCGCCGCCGCCTTCATATTCCACCAGCCGGCCCGAGCTCAGGATCAGCGGGAACTGTTTTGAGATGCCGCGATCGACGGCCGCCTTCTGCACCGAGAAGCCGATATTCGGCATGCGGAACTGCTTGGCGTCTGGCAAGGTCGGATAGTCAGCGACGAGGTCCGGACGCGGCGTATAGATCGGCTCGCGATAGACCGGAATCGGATCGGGCAGATTCCAGGCGATCATGCGCGCCTTGCCGTTGCCGTAAGGCGAGCAGCCGTGCTCGATCGCGACCCGCTGGATGCCGCCGGACAGATCCAGCGACCAGGACACCTTGTCAGGGTCGGCCGAATTGACGCGCTGGATGATCTCCATCTCCTGCGGCGTCAGCTCGTTGTCCCAGCCGAGCTTTTTCAGCACGCCCAGCGTGAACTCGGGATAACCGTCCCTGATTGCGGAGCCGACCGAATAGGAGCCCTCGGCGAGAAGATTCTCATGAACCTCCCGCTCGACCTCCTGCCCGTTCTCCATCACCTTGCGCTTGACGACGCGCTCGACGCCGAACCGGGCGCGGAAGGTGCCGCCGCCGTCCTTCACCGAAAGATTGGTGTTGTAGAGGATCGGCGTGCCGGGATGCTTGAACTCCGGCGTGCCCCAGCACGGCCATGGCAGACCGTAATAGTCGCCGCCGACTTCCGGATCATCCTTCGGTGCCCGCAGCGTGACCAGGTCGAACTTATGCTGGTTCCTCATATGCGCCTTCAGCCGCTCCGGCGACTGCCCGCAATAGCCGGTCGACCAGCCGCCGCGGTTGATCTCGCGCAGGATGTCCTCCGCCGACACCGAGCCGTTCTCGACCTTGATGTTCTTGAACATCGGGTCGGCAAAGCCGAGCTTCTTGGCGAGCATATACATCACGTCGTAGTCGTTCTTGGATTCGAAGACCGGCTCGACAATCTTCTCGCCCCATTGCAGCGAGCGGTTGGAGGCGGTGCGCGAGCCGTCCATCTCGAAGCTGGTACAGGCCGGCAGCAGATAGGTGCCGTTCTTGCGCTCGGAGACCACCGACCACGCCGTCGGATAGGGATCGCAGACCACCAGGAGTTCGAGCTTCTCGATGCCGCGCACCGCTTCCGGCATCCGGGTGATAGTATTGACGCCATGCCCCATGACGAACATGGCCTGCACCGGATTAGGCTGGTTGATCTGGTCCTTCGGCAGCAAGGTCGCGTCGAACCAGCGCGTGCTTGGAATGCCCGGCGTTTCCATCAACTGCTTGCTCGGGAAGCGCGACTTCATCCACTCGTACTCGACTTCCCACACCCGGCACCAGTGCCGCCAGGCCTCCTCGGCGAGACCGTAATAGAGCGGCAGGGTCGTGACATCGAGCCCGAGATCGGTCGCGCCCTGCACGTTGGTGTGGCCGCGGAAGATGTTGGCGCCGCCGCCGGCCATGCCGACATTGCCAGTGGCGAGCAGCAACAGGCAACTGGCGCGGACATTGGCGGTTCCGGTGGCGAACTGGGTCTGGCCCATCGCCCAGATCAGCGTCGCCGGCTTCTGCTTGGCGAACACTTCGGCAATATGCTTGACCTGCGCCTCCGGCAGGCCGGTGACGCGCTCGACTTCCTTCGGATTCCACTTCGCCGCCGCCTTGCGGATATCATCCACGCCGTAGACGCGCTGGCTGATGAATTCCTTGTCCTCCCAGCCATTCTCGAAAATGTGCCACAGCATGCCATAGATGGTGGCGATGTGGGTACCCGGCCGCACCCGGACATATTCGGTCGCATGCGCCGCGGTCCGCGTCATCCTTGGATCGACCACGATCATGTTGGCGCGGTTGAGCTCCTTGCCCTCGAGGATGTGCTGCAGCGAGACCGGATGCGCCTCCGCCGGATTTCCGCCCATCAGCAGGATGGTCCGGGAGTTACGGATGTCGTTGTAGCTGTTGGTCATCGCGCCGTAGCCCCAGGTATTGGCTACGCCGGTGACCGTCGTCGAATGGCAGATGCGGGCCTGATGGTCGGAATTGTTGGTACCCCAGAACGCCGCAAACTTGCGGTTAAGATAGGCGGCCTCGTTGGTGAACTTGGCCGAGCCGAGCCAATAGACCGAATCGGGACCCGCCTTCTGGCGGATCTCCATCAGCTTGTCGCCGATCTCGCTGATCGCGGTCTCCCAGGAGATCCGCGTCCACCGGCCGTTGACGAGCTTGACGGGATAGCGCAGGCGGCGCTCGCTCAGGACGTCGTCGCGGACCGCGGCGCCCTTGCAGCAATGCGAGCCGCGATTGATCGGGCTGTCATAGTCCGGCTCCTGGCCGATCCACACGCCATTGGCGACCTTGGCGATGACAGAGCAGCCGACCGAACAGTGGGTGCAGACATTCTTGCGGGTCGCGACGGGTGCACCGGGAGGAGCCGGCGGGCCGGCCTCCACCTTGCGCACGCCATTCAGCGTGAATTCGCCGAGCGCCGCCAGCGTGCCGGCAGCGATGCCCGAACGCTTCAGAAAAGTACGGCGATCCAATCCGCTGCCTGGCCTGTCTCCGGCGAGGACAGGCTTTGCACTTCCCTGGCGACGATCCGCCTTCCTGATCAGCACGAACGCCTCCCTCTATCGAGCGCCGGGATAGCTGTTGACGCGGTAGAAGTCTCGAACCTCGGCGGAATTTGGCTGATAGCGCGCTCTGCGCTTGTCCTTCAGATTGACCGATTGGGCGGGCACCTGCCGCGGCAGCAATGCGCCGACGGCGGCCACGCTGCTGCCGGCGATGGTCAGACGAAGCAAATCACGCCGAGGCATTTTTCGCTTAGGATTTTCCTTCTCAGGATTTTCCTTCATCGCGGCGCGCTCCTAAACCAGGTTCGCTACTCGTTAGCGTACTCCGCGCGATGCCGGACTTCAATTGTCGGTCACCCCGCACTGCAGCAACCGTTATCGAGATTTCCGGTGCGGTTTACTAGGAGCGACTTTTCAAATTCGCACGATCGCATGGCACCCACGTGCCGCGACAGCCGGCCGCAGCCGCTCGGAAAAACCTGGACGTGCTGTTCTGTGAGGATAAGCGGCGAACGCGAATTTTCTGGGCCGCCTAACCCCACGCGACAGGCAAATTAAGCAGTCCGCGAAACGCCCAGCCACCGATCCGCACAGGTTCGCTCTCAACAATGCGCAGGTTCTTCAGCCTGGCGAAGACGGCCGGGAGCGCAACATCGGCAACCATGGCGCGCGAGGCCCAGGCGCCGGCGCAGAAATGCGGCCCGGCGCCGAACGCGATGCTCTTGCTGGTATCGCGCTCAAGGTCGAACTCATCAGCGCGTTCGAAATGCTTTTCGTCGCGGTTTGCCGAGCCGAACATCAGGAACACCCGCTCCTCGGGCTCAAAGGCAACGTCACGGATTTTCCACGGCTTGGCGATGCGGCGCGGCGACATGCCGATCGGCGAAATCCAGCGGGCATATTCCTCGAATGCCTGCATCCAGGGAATCTTGCCTTCCATGACCGATCTCAGTTGATCGGGGTGCGTCAGCAGCGCCCACGCGGTGCCTGCGATCGCATCCCGCGGTTCGTTTTGACCGCCGCTGATCGAAAGCTTGATGTTGGCGCGCACGCTCTCCATCGGCATGCCGGATGCGAGCATCACGCCCAGCAGGCTTTGATCGGGCTTCTTGCTGAGCACCGGCAGCATGTCGTTGATGGCCGCATCAATGCCCGACGTCGCGGCATGACAGCGCGCCTCGACGGCGAGATCTCCAATGTAGTTGGCGATGCCGTCGATCATCCCTTGCGACCACGCGTTCATGTCCTGAAAGCGCATGTTGGTCAGCCCGGTGATCGATTTCAAACACTCCGCCGAGAACGGCAGCGCGAAATCGCGCACGAAATCGCATGCGCCCGCAGGCTCGAGTTCGCCGATGATGCGGTCGGCATGGGCCTGGAATTGCGCCGTCCAGTGAGATTTGACGGTCTTCGGAGATACTGCAGGAAAGATCGCCTTCCGCTCCGACAGGTGCGCCTCGCCGTCCTTGCGCATCATGTTGTGGCCCATCAGCGTATTCATCAGGCCTGCGGGCTGGTGCGATGAGAAGACGTCGATCTGCTTCTCCGAGACGAAGATGTCGTCGCGACTGCAGAGCAGCGTGCTGCCGAGCTGCGGCACGAACGCGATGGGAGCATCGCGGCGCAACTTGGCAAGCGTCGGATAGGGATCGCTCCAGAATGCCGCGACGTCGATATCGATACGAGGCGCAGTGCTCACGGTTTGGCCCTCCCTGTATTCCTCAAGGGTACCGAGGAGCAGAAAGGACGTCTGTCCCGTTGGACAGGGACAGGAAGTGGCGCTGCCTCTCTGCACCTCTCCCCTAGGGAGAGGTGCACTTGCGGCCAGACCGGTTCAATCGAGTGACGTCGCGCCCTAATGCGCAGAGCGGGGAAGCGCCATCAGGCGCAGTGCGATGGCGAACAGTTCGTTTTGCGAGGAGATGCCAAGCTTCTCGTAAGCTCGCTTGCGATAGGTGAAGGTCGAGTGCAGGCTGATCCCGAGATCCGCCGCGATCGCCTCGGACCCATAGCCTGATAGGATCCGCAGGCAGACGTCCTTTTCCCGGCCGGTCAGCTTGAGGAACGGCTCGCGGGTCGAAAACAGCGTCTGCAGTTTTGTCGGAGCTTCTGCTGCAACCTCCTCCTGGCAGTGACGCGCCACGATCGCGGTGATGGCTGGCGCCATGTTGCAGAGACGTGCGGCTTCGCTCCGCGTAAACCGGCCTTGCTCAGTGGTCCGGTAGAAATTCACATAAAAGCAGGCACTGTCGACCCAGATCGCCGCAGCGATCTTGTCGACGATCTCCGCATCCTCAAAAAATATCTTTCGATAGCCATCGCTGTACATGCGGCGGGAGAAGCTCGGCAGGACGACCGGGCGAGGCGCCGCCCGTTGGTGCAGGATCGTCTCCCGGTTCGGATCGGCTAGATGAAAATGCTCGGAATACGCGGCGCCGAGGTCCGACCCGATGGCGATGTGCCCGATTCCCAGCGCACAACGCGCCGTCCGCTCCGCCTCGAAGGCAAACACCATGCAATGGCCGACGCCACCCACGGCCCGAACCGTGTCCATCAGGACCTGCGAGAACGACGGGCGACCGATGGCAAGCACCATCGGCGCAAGGACGCCTGACGAATCTCCCGGTTCCACCGCCGCTGACCCCATCGCTTCCTCCGAATTTTTCTTCAAGCCTATCAGCAACATCCGCAAGTTTGAAGCGGTCTCATGCGGCATCCCGCCCCCTTTTGAGCCGGCATGTGTCACCAATAAAGGGGACAGACGCGCGCTGCGAGACAAGCGATAATTGCAAAGCGCTGACGTGCCTGACGTCCTCGGCGTATCTGCGCACCTTGAAAAAAGAATTCTTGCGGGAGGGACTACAATGAGGCTGGGCCTTGCCGGGCTTTGGATCTTCGTGACCGCGGTTCTCTGCGCCGTGGACGCAAAGGCGGACATCAAGGTGGGGATCGTCGTCTCCGCGTCCGGACCGGGCTCGGCGCTCGGGCAACCGCAGATGCGAACGGTGGCGGCGCTACCGAAGGAGATCGGCGGCGAAAAGATCGTCTACATCCCGCTCGACGATGAGTCAGATCCCACCAAGGGCGTCCAGAACGCGCGCCGCCTGGTGATTCAGGACGGCGTCGACATCCTGATCGGATCGTCGCTGACGCCAGTGACGATGCCGATGCTCGACATCGCCATGGAATCGAAGACCCCGATCATCTCGCTGGCGGCCGCGACCGCCATCGTCCAGCCGATGGACGACCGCCGGAAATGGGCGTTCAAGGTCGTGCCGAACGATGACCTAATGGCAGCCGCCATTCTCAAACATATCGCGAAGTCGGGGATCAAGACGCTCGGCTATATCGGCGTTTCGGATGGATATGGCGAGGGCTATTACAAGGAAGTCAGCCGGCTCGCGCCGACGCTTGGCCTGACGGTGACGACGCATGAGGTTTACGCACGCGCCGATACCAGCGTGACCGGTCAGGCCTTGAAGGTGATGGCGACCGATCCGGAGGCAGTGTTCGTCGCATCCGCTGGCACGCCAGCCGTATTGCCCCAGCAGGCCCTTCGCGAACGCGGCTATGCCGGCAAGATTTTCCAGACCCACGGCGTCGCGACGGAAGAGTTCATCAAGCTCGGCGGCGCCAATGTCGAAGGCGCCGTGTTCACCGGCGAAGCGTTCACCATCGCTGAGGATCTCCCGGCGAACGATCCGTTCCGGCTGGTGCGAGAGGAGCTCGTCACTGCGTACGAAAAGGCGAATGGCCAGAAGCCGAACATCTTCGCCGCGCATTTGTGGGATGCCGTCGCGCTGTTCAAAAGGGCGGCGGCAAGCGCGTTGAAGACCGCCAAGCCGGGTACGCCAGAATTCCGGGCTGCACTGCGGGATGAACTCGAACGCGGCAAGGACGTCTATTTGAACAACGGCCTCTCCACCATGAGTCCGACCGACCACAACGGCTACGATGAACGTTCCGCCTTTCTCATCAAGGTGGAAGGTGGAAAATTCCGGCTGATGCGATAGGGCAGGCAAGACGAGGGACGACTTGAATGAGTGCACTCGGCTCCTCTTCCAGGACCAGCGCCGTTCCGCATCTGGACGTTGATCCCTTCGCGATCGCGTTCTTCGCCGATCCTTTCCCGACCCATGAGGTGCTGCGGGAAGCAGGGCCGGTGGTGTATCTCGACAAATGGAATGTCTACGGCGTGGCACGCTACGCCGAAGTCCATGCGATGCTGAACGATCCCCTCACCTTCTGCTCCAGCCGCGGCGTTGGCTTGAGCGATTTCAAGAAGGAGAAGCCCTGGCGGCCGCCGAGCCTGATCCTCGAGGCCGATCCGCCCGCCCATACCCGCACGCGCGCCGTGCTCAGCGGCGTGCTGTCGCCGAGCGTCATGAAGCAAGTGCGCGACGGCTTCGCTAAGGCGGCCGAAGCAAGGGTCGACGCGCTATTGAACAAGCGCAGCTTCGATGCGATCGAGGATCTTGCGGAAGCCTATCCGCTCTCGGTGTTCCCGGATGCGCTCGGACTGAGGGCCGAGGGCCGCGAGCATCTGCTCCCCTATGCCAGCCTGGTGTTCAACGCGTTCGGTCCGCCGAACCAGTTGCGGCAGGAGGCGATCGAGCGTTCGGCGCCGCACCAGGCCTATATTGCCGAGCAATGCCAGCGCGAGAACCTCGCACCCGGCGGCTTTGGCGCCTGTATCCACGCGCGCGTCGATGAAGGCGAGATCACCGCCACCGAGGCGCCGCTCCTGGTACGCTCGCTGCTGTCGGCCGGTCTCGATACGACCGTCAACGGCCTCGGTGCAGCCATCTATTGCCTGGCGCGCTTTCCGGATCAATGGCAGCTCTTGCGCGACAATCCGGCGCTGGCGCGCAATGCCTTCGAGGAGGCGGTGCGTTTCGAAAGCCCGGTCCAGACCTTCTTCCGCACCACGACGAGGGAGGTCGAACTCGGTGGCGCGCCGGTCGGCGACGGCGAGAAAGTCCTGATGTTCCTCGGCGCGGCCAACCGCGATCCGCGGCGTTGGGACAAGCCCGACAGCTACGACATCAACCGACGCACCAGCGGCCATGTCGGCTTCGGCTCGGGCATCCATATGTGCGTAGGCCAGCTCGTTGCGCGGCTCGAAGGCGAGGTGATGCTGTCGGCGTTGGCGCGCCGCGTCGCCAAAATCGAGATCACGGGGGAGCCGAAGCGGCGCTTCAACAACACGCTGCGCGGGCTCGACAGCCTGCCGGTTACGATCACTCCGGCCTGACGAGAGGTGCGATGACTGCGATCACCTTCATTCATCCCAATGGCCGAAGCGATCGAGTCGAGACCAGCGACGGCGAGAGCGCCATGCAGGCCGCGACCCGTCACGGGCTGGATGGCATCCTGGCCGAATGCGGCGGCAACGCCATGTGCGCCACCTGCCATGTCTATGTCGACGATGGCTGGCTGGCGCGCCTCCCGCCGATTGGCGACGAGGAAGACGCCCTGCTCGACGGCACGGCCTGCGACCGCCTAC
Organism: Bradyrhizobium sp. Ses1; assembly: GCF_059512365.1. Lineage (NCBI taxonomy): Bacteria > Pseudomonadati > Pseudomonadota > Alphaproteobacteria > Hyphomicrobiales > Nitrobacteraceae > Bradyrhizobium > Bradyrhizobium sp. Ses1. Next base: position 176,060 of record NZ_JCAMOQ010000004.1, on the reverse strand, counting down.
CGAGCAGCCGCCTGTCCTGCCAGATCAGGATCACGCCCGACCTCGACGGGCTCGTGCTGCGCCTGCCGGAACGGCAGGTCTGAGCAACGATCGGCTGCGAAGACATGACCGGGGAGAGGATGATGAAGCGGCTGGCTGGACCCTTGTGTTACTCGGAAACCTGACGGCGGGCGCAGCGAGCGCCGAGATCTCCGACAACATCGTGTCGCATCGGTCTCATCCTTGCTGGATGCAATCGGAACTAGGCGCTCTGTTCCAGCCCCCCGGCTTGCCCACCAGTTCGACCGCTTGAGCCCTCAAGTCTCGCTTGAGGACCTTGCCGAGCGAATTCCGCGGTAGCGCATCGACGATGAAGACGTATTTGGGCTTTTTGTATCCGGCGACCAGATTGCGAACGTGTTCGACAATCGACGACGGAGTCGGACCCGTCCCCTCGCATCGTTCGATGAATGCCGCGACGGCTTCGCCGAAGATGGCATCGGGTACCCCGACGACAGCCGCATCCGACACGTCCGGATTCTGGAGCAGAGCCTGCTCGACCTCTTTGGTATAGATGTTGAACCCTCCGCTCAACACCATGTCCTTCTTGCGGTCGACGATGTAGAGGTAGCCGTCCTCATCCGCCTTCGCGACGTCGCCGGTGTGGATCCAGCCGTCCTTGATGGTTTTCGCCGTATCTTCGGGGCGGTTGTAGTAGCCCCGCATGACCGAATATCTCCCAGGTTCGCCTACGCGGACGAGAAGCTCGCCGGGCTCGCCGGTCTTGACCTCGATGCCGGCGTCGTCGACGATGCGGACCTCGACGCCAGGCGTGGGGCGACCGATCGAAGCGGCATGGTCGAATTGCTCCTCATGGGACAGGGAGGTCACACCACCGACCTCCGTCATCGCGAAGAACGACACGAGACGAACCTGCGGGAGCAACGCGAGGAACTGGCGTTTCAGCTCGACAGGGAATGCCTCGCCCGTGACGACAATGCGCCTGAGGGACGCGCAGCGACCGGGATCGTGCTTTATCTCCGGAAGCAGCATCCTGCATACGGTCGGGACCATACCGACCACGCTAACTTTCTCCCTGGCAATCGTGTCCACCGCCTCGCGAGAATCGAACTTCTTCATCACCACGAGGGTGCCGCCAAGCGTCAGCGAATTGGCAAGCCGGGCGAAACCGGTTCGATGGGCAAGCGGAGTTGTAACCAGATAGACGTCGTCGCTCGATATTCTCCATTCGATCGCATTGACGAAACAATGCTGAACGACGACGTTCGAATGCGTGATGATCGCACCTTTTGGTGTGCCCGTTGTACCAGAGGTGTACATGATGATCGCATCATCGCAGCCGATCGGGAGGGATGGCGCCGGTGTCGGTTCCGACTTCCGCAGTTCGGCATACTCGACGGCACCTACGCAATTCGTTCCCGTCGTTATCCGGACGGCATCCGGATTCGCCTGCAATACTTTGTTTATCGCAGCGCCGTCGCCTTCGAACACGATGGCGGCGGGCCTGCTGTCGGAACATATATGCAGAAGTTCGTTCGACGTGAGACGGGTCGTTACGGGGACAACGATTGCGCCCAGCGAGAATGCGGCGAAGAAGAGCTCGACGACCTCCACACCGTTGGATAGAAATACGACGATACGGTCGCCTGGACCGATACCGTTCTCCCTGAGCCCGTTTGCGACGCTGCGGATTCTCCGATCGAGCTCGCGGTAGCTGAGCCTTTCCGATCCGCAGACCAATGCGACCTTGCTCGCATGACGCACCGCCTGCGCACGGAGGATGGTTTCCAGGCGCATGTCCGCTCCTTAAACGACGTCGAAGGCCGGGTATCGAACGTCGTCGGAAATCCGATCCCAAGCGACTTCGACGCGCTGACCGATGGCGACTGTATTGGGATCCCTGTTCAGGATGTTGCCGAGGATCCGTACGCCCTCGTCGAGCTCAACCGTCGCGACGGAAAGAGGAAGGCGCCCCTCCAGACCGGGACCGGGCACGCGAATGACGGTGCACGCGTAGATCGTACCCTTGCCCGACACTTCACGCCATTCGAGATTCCGGCTGCCCGTGAAAATGCTCACCGGGCGCGGATAGTGCTGAAACCGCCCGGTGTCCTTGCAATACTGCAGCATCAGCTTGCCGGCCTTCGCCCCCTCCCAGAAGGGCTTGGTATCAACGTAGATCGACGGTTTCGGGACGGGACGTCCGGTTTTTTCGTCAGCCATCTTCATGCCTCCAGAATCATCGCGGCGCTGGTACCCCAGTTGCGCGCGTAGGGAATTACGCCGATACCCGTCACGAGTGCGTTCTTCGGATCCGGTACTTGCCGACCCTCGCCCTCGCCGAACATTTGACGTACCGCTTCGGCCAGGTTGAGGCCGCCGCTGGCCAATCCCGGCTGCCCCGCGGAGATTTGGCCTCCGCCGGTGTTAAGAGGCAGGGTCCCCTTGTGGGAAAGATCGGTGTCGAGGGTGAACTCGCTGCCCTGCCCTCGTTTGCAGAAGCCGAAATCCTCGAACTTCATCATGACCGCGATCGTGAAATCGTCGTAGGGCTGGAACATCCGGATGTCTTTCGGAGCGAGCCCCGATTGTCCGTACACGATCGGCGCGATTTTCGAGAACCCTGTCTCTGTTATATCCGCGAGCGGATCGCTTCCGTTGAAGTTCGTCACCTCGGCATATGCTGTCGGATAGACCATCTTCGTGATTCCGAGCTCCCGCGCCTTCTTCTCGGTCGTCACGAGGAAGGCGTTCGCGCCATCGCAGAACATGACGCAATCGAGGAGGCGAAGCGGATCCGCGATGACGCGCGACTTCTCGTAGTCGGCCATCGTGATCGGTGTCTTGAACTTCGTGTACGCGTTGTCGTTATGCAGCGCGTGCTCGCGTTGCGTGATGGCGATCTTTCCCAGTGCCTCGGGCTTGATCCCAAACTGATGGTTGTATCGGCTCATGAGAAGCCCGAACGTCGCAGGAGGACCTTGAACGCCGGGCGGGTCCTGAAATTCGGAACGATAAGCTCCGTAGTTCGCCCGCCAGGCGGTGCTCGGCGCGTCCGCCGACAGGACGACGGCCACCTCGCAGTACCCATCGCGAATGGCCGATGCGGCACGAGCCACGCCGCCGGTAGCGGAACACCCTCCGGTCCCTCCGTAGTTGAGCCACGTCGGCGTGATGCCGAGGGCTTCGGTCATGTAGACGGCGAAGAACGGATTCGGACATTCGCTTAGCGGAGCTGTCACTGAGAGGCCGTCGATCGCGTCCTTCGGAATGCCGGTAGCCGCAAGCAATTTTGCCAGCGCCTCACCTCCTAGATCGAATGCGCTTCGACCGCTCTTGAAGTCGATTGCGGTCTCGGAATAGCCGGCGATTACGATATCACGCTTCTTTCCTGACATGGTCACTCTCCGCGGAATTCGGGGGACCGCTTCTCCCGGAAGGCCTTCAGGCCTTCGTCGCGATCCTTTGTGAAATACAGAAGAAAGGATGCGTCGCCCTCGGCGTCGAAGCCGTCGGCAAGCGACATGTCCACACCGCGGTCAATAACGGCCTTCGTCATCATGACCGGAATAGGCGCGTTCTCGCTGATGCTCTTGGCGATCTCCCTGGCCTTGTCGAGCGCCTTGCCCTGATCGGTTACATGGCTGACGATCCGATAGCGCTCGGCCTCTGCCGCGGAGATCCGTCGACCGGTCCACATCAACTCCTTCGCGAGAGGCTTTCCGATCAGTCGGGGTAGGGTTTGGGTGCCGCCGCCGCCTGGCATCATCCCGAGCTTGATCTCCGGCAGGCCGAATTTCGCGCTTGCGCCCGCGACGATGATGTCTCCGACGAGGGCCAGTTCGAGACCTCCTCCCAAAGCGAATCCCTCGATTGCGGTGATCAGAGGCTTGGTGAAGCCGCCGATATCCTTGAACAGCCGGTTCACCTTCCGCGCTCGCTTCCGAAAACGGTAGAAGTCGAAATAGCCGTTCTCCGTGATCTGGAATTCGCTGGTGTCGATGCCGGTGCAGAAGGCCTTGTCACTGCCGAGAAGGATAACTGCCCTCACGTCCCTCTGGTGCTCGACTTCATTGAGAATTCCGAGGATTTCCTCAGCGGTCTGCTCGCGAAGTGAGTTCAGCTTTTCCGGTCGGTTGATCGTGATTTCGACCCAGCCCTTTTCCCGGTTCAGGATCACGTCCTGGTAGCTCATTCTTGGTCTCCGATGGTTCAATGGTCGGTTGATCGTTCCGCGCCCATCGCGGACGCTATCTGAGCGTGCAGATCGGCCATCGCGCGCGAGCTCGACCTGGCCTGATCGTCTATGCGCACCTCTAGAGCCACTCTGGCGGGTGGGCTGAGTACGAGCGCGCGATCGGCCATCTCGAGCGCGTCATCGATCCTGTGCGTGATGAGTAGACAGGTCTTGCGCAATTCCCTTGCAATTTGCAGGAAGTCGCCGCGAAGGGTTTTGGAGGTAACGTGATCGAGCTGACTGAAGGACTCGTCCAGGAATATGATCTCGGGATCTATCGCGAGCGCTCTGGCAAGCGATACGCGCTGGCGCATGCCGCCGGAAAGCTCGTGAACATACTTGTTGTCCGCCCCGTCCAGACGCACTCGTCCCAGCCATTCCCGCGCGCTTCTTCTGGCTTCATTCTTGGGTCTTCCCAGGATAAGCAATCCTAGTTCGACGTTTTCCAGAGCCGTGCGCCAGGGCAAGAGACGGTCGGTTTGAAAGCTGACGGAAAGACGCCCTTTCAGCGCCTTGAAGGATGCGTAGGGATCGAACCCCGCCACTCTGATCTGTCCTTTGTTCGGACAGGTCGTTCCCATGATGAGATTCAACACCGTGCTCTTTCCTGCGCCTGTCTGCCCAAGAAGAACGACGATTTCTCCTCGCCTGACGTTCAGAGACAGGTTGTCGACGGCGAGGTAGCTTCCGAAAGTCTTTGACACTTCGCGCAGTTCGATGATGTTTTCTTCGGTCATCTTACGGTCGCCTCCGCGCGCCACTTCAGGAATAGCTTTTCCAAGCCATTCACGAATGCCTGCAGCGCCACATTGAGGATTACGAGGAAGAAGGTCCACGCCAGGACCTGGTCGATCCGAAACGTCGATTGAGCAAGATTCATCCGCGCGCCTATGCCGATCGCCGATGCTACGAGCTCCGCGAATATCACCATTCGTATCGCGTATCCGATGACGGATTTGGTCGTCAGGAAAACGTAGGCAACGATGTGCGGCAGAATGAGATAGCGGAGCACCTGCCACCGCGAGGGCCGAAAGCTCTCGATCATATCGACGAGCTCCTTGGGTAGCGCTCGCACCCCTTCGTAGACGTTGAGTGCATAGAATGGCAGCAAGATAACCAGCAGGATGAAGAATATTCGTGCCTCTGGGTTCTTGAACCAGAACACGGCGATCAACATCCAGGAAAGCGCGGGAATGCCGGTATCGATGACGACAACAGCTTTGAGATAGGCCCGCAAATGAGTGAACATTCCCATCGCAAGTCCGATGAGAACGCCTACCGTCATTGCGATCGTAACCGAAATAGCGAGGCGGACGAGTGTTGCCGCCACATGGTATGGTTCGGTGAAGAACAGTTCGCGCGCGGCATTCCAGATGGCGACCGGCGAAGGCATTATGTAGTCCGGAACGAAACGGCTGGTTACTTCCATTGCCGCAAGAAGCAGGACGACCACGACGACGGTTGCGACGATATCCCGTCGACTTTCGGCGTTGGGCCAAGCCCCGGCAAAACCGGCAAGCGGCTTGGCGATCTTGGCTGCATCTCCAGATTGAATTCGCGATTGCCCGGCGGCGGCTGAGATAGACATCTGCTTTTCCGGCATGTGCGTCAAACGGCGAAGAAGTTTTCGTCGATCGGCTTGCTCAACAGGCCGTTGCTGGCGAGAAAATCGCTTGCGATCATGACGGCCGACCTGGAAAGCTCGTCGCTCATGGGGCGATAGCCGAACTCCAGTCGGCGAGAACTCATCGCCTCCTTCAGGACATCGATCTGAATTCCGGTTTTGCTGCCGAAGAGATCGGCCGCCTTCGTCGTGTCGGCGTTGATTCCCGCGAGGCAGTCCTCGAACATCTTGCTGATCTTCGCAGCTATCCCGGGATTGGCGTCAGCCAGTTCTTTCCGGATCGCGACGCCGAAGTAAGGTAGTTCAATGCCCCCGGATATCTTCTTGTACACATCGCCGGCCTTCAGGAGCACGCGCAAGTCGGGCTTCCTTATCAGGCCGGTCGTGATGTTGGGCTCCCATGATATGGCGGCATCGGCACGATCGGCCATAAGTAACGATACGGACGCGGCCGGATTGTCGACGTTCTGAATCGTCGCGTCCTTTTCCATATCGAAGCCGAACGCCACCTTTATCAATGCTCTCACGATTCGGTAGGTGCCTGTCGACTGTAACGCCGCGATCGTCCTGCCCTTCAGTTTGGAGACGTCCTCGACGCCGCCCTTCGGCGCGAGCATTGCGATCATGTTCGCATCGGTGATCGAACAGACGTACTTGAGAGGGACGCCCGCCTGATAACGGGCAGCGAAGGTGTCCCAGCTTCCGATGCAGATGTCGTAATTTCCCGCAGTGAAGTCGTTGTAGTAGGTCGAAACGGCCGTATACGGCGAGGGATCGGGGAGAATGATTCCGTTCTTGCGCCCGAGATGATTGGCGAGAATGTATTGGACGGGCAGCACCGTAAATCCGGGTTGCAGCGATGCCCAGCGGACATTGATGTCCGAGGCTGCGAGCGCATTGCGGATAATCGCCGGTGCGGAAACCGAGGCCACCGACAACGCGAGCAGTTTCCGCCTGGTCAACTGGATCATTCGTTCCTCCCCGTACCGCGCTCGCGTTCATTCTTTTCCGGCCTCGACGCCAAGGGGCGTGAGGAGAAAAGTCCGCAATTCCGCTGTTGAAAGAAGCCTAAACTTGCCAAAGTCGGAACGATAGCGCATTTTCGCCTCCCCTTCGTTCCATAAATGGGACAAGTAGAGCGAGCCCGGAGGTCGGCGTGGCAAGAAAATTGGATCTGAACGCGCTGCTTCTGTTTTTTGAGGTCGTCAATGCAAGGAGCATTAGCGGCGCGTCGAAGAAGTTGGACATCCCCAAATCCACCATCAGCCGCAAGCTGATGTTCCTGGAGGACCAACTGAGCGCCGTGCTCTTCAAGAAAGGCGGCCGCAAACTTTCCCTGACCGACATCGGACAAGCCCTGTACGAGCACTGCGAACGGATCGCCGCCGAGATCGACGAGGCAGGACTGGGTACTGCCCGGATGCAAACGGAATTGCGTGGAATGCTGCGCGTCAGCATGCCTGTAGACTTTGGAACGGGATGGCTAAGCAGCGCGATTGCCGCATTCGCCGTAAACTATCCCGACATACATCTGGCTATCGATACGAACAGCCGCTGGGTCGATGTTTCGGTCGAATCTTACGACGTCGCCGTGCAATTGGGGACGTTGCCGGAAGCCCACGGGGGCGTGCGCCATCTCGCGAGCATAACTCGAGGCGTATATGCCAGCCCGGCATTCCTCGAACGTAGGGGCGTACCATCGAGTGTCGACGACTTCGAACATTTCGACTGCGTCGTAACCGAGCATCAACGCGCCGAAGGGGTCTGGACTTTCCGGAGCAGCCTCGGCGTCAAGGTGATCGACGTCGTGGGACGCATATCGGTAAATCACATCGGCGTTGCGCGAGAACTCGTAATCGGCGGCGTGGGACTGGGTATTCTGCCGAACATCATGTGTCAGAACGACATAAGAGCGAAGAGACTCGTGCGAGTTCTTACCGATTGGGAGAGCCCGTCGCTGCAAGTTAGCGCGACCTTCCTGGGGAAGCGAAAGGAATCCAGACGATTACGGGCTTTCCTGGATTTCATGGAAACCAAGCTCAAGATCGAGGGTGATTCCGTTTCGTCCAGAACCGGCACGCTCTAAGTCGGCGACGACGGTAATGCCAGGAGTGGACACGGATCCGATCACCGCGCGATCACTCCGCAATTCTGGTACACATGCTTGATCTCGATGAGTGCCCGTCAATGGCCTCGGAACGACGCGCGTACGTCGAGGAAGCCGCAGTCTTTATCGGATTTCCTGCATCGGCAAGAATGGCGATCCCGGGAAGACTCGAACTTCCGACCTACGGTTTAGGAAACCGCCGCTCTATCCGGCTGAGCTACGGGACCGCGAACCCCTCTCTCGGAGTTTCGGCACCTCATAGCAGACTGAAAGGCCGATCGCCAGACTCCGCAGCGGTCGGCGCCGCTCGCGGATGATCCGCGTGAGACAGGGTTCCGGCGCGCTGTCGGCGCCTGGGCGAAGGGCTGCTTCCGCGAATACGCGCACGCCAGATGTGAACAACAAGTTAACCGGCTGACAAGCCTTGGTTGAGCCAGATCAAGGTCATCGGCCGCGAATCACGTGAAAATCCAGAGCGGCCGCTTTCGGCCGTCCCACCTCACTCTTTCCCCATCCGGAGCACTCTGTGAACAGCGCCGGCAGCCTTGCCACCCGTCTCGCCTTCCATCGCATCGACCGGAAGACCACTGCGCTGTTGCGCGAGGCGCGCAGCCTCGTCATCGATGCGCTGCCCGGGATCCTTGACCGCTTCTACGATCACGTCAGTCGCTTCGCAGAGACCGCGCGCTTCTTCCGCAGCCGCGAGCACATGATGCATGCCAAGCAGATGCAGATGAAGCACTGGTCCATCATCCTGGAGGGGCGCTTTGACGCCGACTACGAAGCATCCGTGACGCGGATCGGCGAGATTCACAACAAGCTCGGGCTCGAGCCGGGTTGGTACATCGGTGGCTACAATGCGCTGTTGTCGGATCTCGTGAGCGAGGTCGCGATCCGCATGCCGACGCGCATGCTGAGTCGCGGCTCGGCGGCGAGGCAGGCCGCGATGCAGCGCGCGATCGTCAACGCGGCGCTGCTCGACATGGATATTGCGCTCGCCGTCTACACCGAGGCCGAACGCCGCGACCGGCGCCAGACGCTGGACCGACTGGCGACGGATTTCGAGAGCGCGATCGGCGGTGTCGTCGACATCGTCGCCTCCGCATCCACCGAGTTGCAGGCGTCGGCGCAATCGCTGCAAGGCGCGACCGATCGCACCTCGGCGAAGTCCGGCCTGGTTACGGTCGCTTCGCGCGAGGCGACCACGAATGTCAACGCAGTCGCCGCCGCGGTCGAGCAACTCACCGGTTCGACCCGCGAGATCGGCGAACGCGTCACCGATTCGGCCCGGATCGCGACGGAGGCGACCGCGGCAATCAATGCCGCCGGCGACAAGATGCAGAAACTCTCGGCCGCCGCGCAGCAGATCGGCACCATCGTCGGTCTCATCACCGACATTGCCGGCCAGACCAACCTGCTCGCGCTCAACGCCACCATCGAGGCGGCGCGTGCCGGCGACGCCGGGCGCGGCTTTGCCGTGGTCGCGCAGGAGGTCAAGTCGCTTGCCGAGCAGACCACCAAGGCGACCGCCGACATCGCCGCGCAGATCGGCGACATGCAGCAATCGACCACGGAGGCGACCAGCGCCATCGGTGATATCGTCGGCGTGATCCGCTCGATGGGCGAAGTGTCGAGCGCAATCGCCTCCGCCGTCGAGCAGCAGGACGCCGCCACCAGCGAGATCTCGCGCAACATCCAGCAGGCGGCGGTCGGTACCAGGGACGTGTCTGAGAACATCGCGGATGTCATGCATGCCGCCAAGGAGAGCGGCGGCAGCGCATCGAACGTGCTTGATGCGGCGGGCGAATTGTCGCGGCAATCGGAGCTGCTGCGCAATGAAGTGTCAAAATTCCTCGCGACCGTGAAGGCCGCCTGAGAACGTTCCGAGCTGACGCCGCTGTGATTCCGCATCCTGGCCGGGCAAAGGCGGTGGCGGCCGGGCGGGGTAAGCGGCTTCCTCGTCGCGGTCGTGTGGGTTCCATCCGGAGCCAAGCCCGCTATGTAAATCGAGGCGGCAGCCTCGCCTGCGACGAACGCCACCAGCTTGCATGCTGTCCTTCGCCTTGAAATTCCTAGAAAATTTTAGTCGAAGCCAGACGTGACCAGATGCGCTATGAGACCTCGCCCACACCCTGTGGACGCACGGTTCCACCGTGACAAGCGCCATCAAAATGACGACAATCCGCCCAACTCTCTCGCCCGTCCGAATCTGGCTGGGAATGCCTCTGTGATCGCCTCGCGTTTGCTAATGCTCAGTGTTGCCGCCGCCGGTGCAGCCGTGCTTGCGCCCGCGCGCGTCGACGCGCAATGGTGGCGCGGCACGCCGAGGGATTTCGAGGAATGCGCCGACGTCGCCGAGAAGGCAAAGACCAAGGAAGACAAGACCTCGCAGCTTGGCGACTGCAACGCGAAATTCGCCGGCCGCCGCAAGCCCGGCGGCGGCTACACTTATTATGACTTCCTGCAGGACCGCTCATTCGACATCTCCGGCCCCAACCCGACGCCGGAGGAGCAGAAGAAGATCGACCAGGAATATGCCCGCTATCTGGAAAAGCAGCGCCGCGAGAGCATGACCGCGGCGCTCGCCTTGAAGCAGCAGCAGCAGCAGGAAGCGCAAGTGCAATTGCCGCCAATGCAACCGCCCCCGCAGCCGGACGTGCAGAAGGTGACATTGCGGACCGACACGGTGCGGGTGCCAGTGCCGGTGGCAAGCCCGGTCAAGCGGGCCGAGCGCATCAGAGCCGCCAAATGCGCCAAGGACTCGTTTTCCTGCGACTGGCCGCGGGTCTCCGCGAGCTGGAACGAGTTCAAGAAGATTTTCGCCCCGCAGCCGCCGGCGCCGCCCGCCAAGGCGAAGCAGCGGAGCTGACCCTTTCGGAATCGCAGCCCGGGTGAAGCGCAGCGTAACCCGGGGCCGCCCCCTAAGGCAAAGATCCCGGGTTGCGCTTCGCTCCACCCGGGCTACGAGGTGCCTTAGCGCAGATGCGTGCGCTTGGCGCGGTGCGGCACGACCCGCTTGGCCGCAGGCGCAATCGGATCCAAGGCCGGCGCCCGCGATGCCGCGCGGCTCTCCTGCAATCGTGCGTCATAGCCCGGCGAAGGGACGACCGTCGGCGGCGCGGCATGGGACGCCGCGACTGAACCTAGAGTCAGGGTCACAACCGACCACACTGCGGTGGCGATCCGTCTCATCGATCCTCCTCCATCATGTCCCCATTGGAATTCGTGCGGGGCCGGCGCCTTTTCAAGGCATCAGCCTCGGATTTGCTCGACCGTCAATCCGGGCGAGCCCTTGCCCGCCGCCTCGGCCTGCTTGACCAGTTCGACGATACGCCGCGACAGCGGCGCCTTCAGGCCGCGCCGGTCGGCGATATCTGTGATGACGCCCTGTAGATAATCGATCTCGGTGCGTCGCCCGCGCTTGAGATCTTCCCACATTGAGGAGCGCGCCTGCGGATCGATCTTCATGGTACGCCCGAGCAGCGCCTCGAAGATCGCATCCGGCAGCCGCAACAGCGGCGGTATTAGCCCGGCCGGAATCGGCGTCGGCGACACCGGTCTAATGCCTTCCGCCTTGATCGCCGCGAGCCCCTCCGCCATCTGGTCGGCGAACAGCTTTCGCCAGTTGCGCTGTGCGAGCTGCCGCCGCAGCGGGATGTCGGACAGCGCATTCAGCGCGTTGTTGAGATTGACGATCAGCTTGCCCCACTGCACGCCGTCGATATTGTCCGTCGCGCGCATCGCAAGGCCCGGCACCGATAATTGCTGCGCCGTGCCCGCCGCATCCCGTTCGACGACGATTGCGCCCGATGTCGAGCGGTGAAACCTGCCCTCGCCGAGACCGACCACGTTGAACGGCACCATCCCGCCCAGCACCTTTCGACCGGCTAGGCGCTGGCGCAACAGGCCGACATTGCCGACGCCGTTCTGCAGGCTGACGATGACTGCATCGTCAGGCGCGTGCCTCGCAATGAGGTCAGCCATACCAGCGGTATCCGCGCTCTTGACCGTGACCAGCACCGTGCCGGCGTCGGCAAAAATGGAGGGATCGTCGGACAGCGTGATCTCGTTCGCAGCAAGCCTTTGCTCTGACCCGTCGAAGCCGGTCAGCAGCAGCCCGTTACCCCTGATTTCATCGACCACGCGCGGCCGCGCCAACAGCGCCACCTTGCGGCCGGCAGCAGCCAGCATGCCGCCGACAAAACAGCCGATGCTGCCGGCGCCGGCGATCCCGATCGGTCGATCCAAAGCATTCATCCGCCGTTCAACCCCACGACCATAATCGATAGCAGAGTTGGTATTTTGTGCCTACCGAACCGGAGCCGCAGCCTGCGGCCGTGCCTTGTAACCGTCATGGGCGGCCGTTATGTTTTCGGCGCGGGGCAGATACGCGGGAGAAGACGATGGGTTTACTCGACGTACTCAACGGCATGCAGAATGGCCCGCGCGGGCCCAGCACGCCGAGCGCCGAATCCGACAAGGGCGGCATGTCGCCAATGACCATGGCCATCCTGGCACTGCTGGCCTGGAAGGCGGTCAGGCATTTCACCAATCAGCCCGGCGAGGCCCCACGGCAGGCGCCGGCGCCAACGCCAACTCAGACACCCGCTCCTCCGCCCGGCAACGTCGTCGCAGCAAACGTGCCCGGCGGTGCGGCGGGCGGCGGATTGAGCGATCTGCTCAAGGGCGGCCTTGGCGGACTGCTCGCCGGTGGTGCTGCCGGCACCGTCCTGAGCGGCGGGCTCGGCGATCTCCTGAAACAACTGCAGGATAACGGCCTCGGCGACCAGGCCAATTCCTGGGTCAGCAACGGCCCAAACAAGCAGGTCGCGCCGGGCGATCTCGCCAACGCGCTGGGTGCCGACCAGATCGACCAGATCTCCGCGCAAAGCGGCCTATCGCGCGACGACCTGCTCAGTGGCTTGAGCCAGTTTTTGCCTGACGCGGTCAATCACCTGACGCCGGACGGGCGACTGCCGAGCGACGAGGAAATGTCGCGGCGGGTTTGATTGCGGCCGCGGACAAAGGCTGATTTCTCGTTTCAGGAAAGGACGACCGCCATGAGCGGCATTCTTTGGATCATCATCGTCGGCTTCATCGCAGGCCTGATCGCGCGCTTCCTCTCACCCGGACCGAACAACCCGAGCGGGTTCATCCTGACGACGGTGCTCGGGATCGCCGGCGCGTTTCTCGCGACCTGGGTCGGACAGGCCATCGGCCATTACAGCCCCGATCAAGGTGCCGGCTTCATCACCGCCACCATCGGCGCGGTGGTCGTACTGTTCATCTGGAACCGGCTGGTGGCGAGCGGCGTCATTCCCGATCCCGGCAGGCGGTAGCGGCGCGATTGTCATTCCGGGATGGTCCGAAGGACCAGACCCGGAATCTCGAGATTCCGGGCTCGATGCTTCGCATCGCCCCGGAATGACGAGCCAGAGTTGGCTTCACGAAATCAGATGCATTCCCGCATCCATGCGCACGCATTCGCCGGTCATGTTGCTCGAGGCCGGCGTCGCCAGGAAGCAGACGAGCTGCGCGATATCTTGCGCCGTTGAAGCCACCTTCAGCGGCACCCTCGCCACGACAGCATCGCGCACCTGCTTGGCGCCGGCTTCGCCGCGGCCCTTGGTGAACCAGGGCGTGTCGATATAGCCGGGGCATACCGTGTTGACGCGAATGAGCGGCGCGAGCGCACGCGAGAGCGACAGCGTCATGGTGTTGAGCGCGCCCTTGCTGGCGGCATAGGCGATCGAGGAGCCGACGCCGGAAATACCCGCAACCGACGAGACATTCACAACCGCCGAGGCGCGCCCCGACGCGTTCGCGCCGGCTTCAAGCAGCGGTCGGGTCGCGCGTACCATCTGGAACGGCCCGATGGTGTTCACCGCGTAGATGCGTTGGAAATCTTCCGCCGAGAGCCCGTCGAGATTGTCGTGCGCGACATGCTTGGTGGTGCCGGCATTGTTGATCAGTGCATCCAGCCTGCCCCAGGATGCCGCCGCTGCGGCGATCTTCCGACAATCCTCGTCGCGCGACACGTCGCCCTGCACCACCACGACCTCGGCGCCGGCGCTGCGGCAAAGATCGGCGGTCTCTTCGGCTTCGTTCTTGCTGTTGGAATAGTTGACGACGACGCGTCCACCGCCCTTTGCCAGGATCTGCGCGGTCGCGGCCCCGAGGCCGGACGCAGAGCCCGTTACGATCGCATACAAACCATCCTTCGACATTCGCACTCCACTCCCTCTTTAGCTTTTGCGCTCAAAACGTTCCCGCGCTGGCATACCATATCGCGCGGCCAAGGCGACAAGCCAGAACTCCGTTGCGTGGAATTTCTCCTTCCGCACCATGGCTCGCATGCCGCGGCCGCAGGCGGCCCTGCGGACAGCGCTTGTCAGGGCTATGGCTTTTCCCCATCATAAAGCGCAAGAACGAAATGCACTTGGCGCGACCGTTTGGCGCGTCCGAGACGTGCCAAATTCCATAGCTTGAGGAACGCCGTGGCGGAGAGTGAGAATATCGTCGTCGAGACCGCAGAGAAAATCTTTGCCGATCTCGCCGACGCCCAGACCATCAACAGTGACGCGACGGGAAGCTGGAAAGCGCCGCTGTGGCAGGCGCTGAGCGAGGCCGGCCTGCCGCTCGCCTGGGTGCCGGACGATCTCGGCGGTTCCGGCGCGAGTCTGGCCGAAGGCTTTGGCGTGCTCAACGCCGCGGGCCGGTTTGCAATCGCGGTGCCGCTCGCCGAGACCATGCTTGCGGGCTGGCTGCTCGCGCAAGCGAAGACCGCTTCTCCCGACGGCGAGATGACGGTGGTTCCCGCGAGCCCGAAGGACCGCATCACGCTCAATGCCGATGGCAGCCTGTCCGGCCGCGCCCGCGGCGTGCCCTTTGCCAAAGCGGCAAAGCATTTCGCAGTGCTGGCGCATGGCAACGGCGGCATCTCGATCGCATTGGTCGATGCCGCGAAAGGCCGGATCGAGGCCGGCATCAATGTCGGCTACGACAATTCGGACACTGTGACGCTGGACAAGGTCGAGCCAATCACGATCAAGCCGGCGCCGAAGGGCTTTGACCAGACCACGCTGATGCTGATGGGCGGCGTGGTCCGCAGCCTCCAGATCGCGGGCGCGCTGGAATCGATGCTCGACATTTCCGTGCGCTACTCCAACGAACGTGTCGCCTTCGAGAAGAAGATCTCGAAATTCCAAGCGGTGCAGCACAATCTCGCACGCCTCGCCGGCGAATCCGCCGCCGCGCTTGCGGCCGCGACCTCTGCCGCCGACGCCGTTGCGAATGCGACCTCTTTCGACGACGCAGTGTACCTCGAAGCAGCGTCCGCCAAGATCCGCTGCGCGGAGGCGGCCGAGAAAGGCGGCGCCATCGCACACCAGGTGCACGGCGCGATCGGCTTCACCATGGAGCATATCCTGCATCGCTATTCGCTGCGTGCGCTGGCCTGGCGCGACGATTTCGGCTCGGAAAGCCATTGGGCGGTTGAGCTCGGCAAGCGTGTCGCCGCCAGAGGCGCCGACGAATTGTGGCCGCTGGTGGCCTCGCGCTGATTTACGGAAAGAGCCATGACTGCAGCCCTACGTTTCGATCCGATCCGTCTGCCGCCCGAATGCGAGCAATTACGCAAAGAGGTGCGCGCCTTCCTTGCCGAGGAGATCGCCGCCGGCACCTTTGATCCGAACAAGCCCAACCGCGAAGATACCGACGCGCCGGAATTCTCGCGCCGGGTCGGCGCCAAGGGCTGGCTCGGCATGACTTGGCCGAAGAAATATGGCGGCCAGGAGCGCTCGTTCCTTGAACGTTATGTGGTCACCGAGGAGATGCGGGTCGCCAACGCGCCGACGCGACGCTTCTTCGTCGCCGACCGCCAGAGCGGGCCGGTCCTCTTGAAGTACGCGCCCGAGCATATCAAGATGGACATCCTGCCCCGCATCTGCCGCGGCGAACTCTGTTTTGCGATCGGCATGAGCGAGCCGAATTCCGGCTCGGATTTGTTCGCGGCGAAGACGCGCGCGACCAAGACCGACGGCGGCTACCTCATCAACGGCAGCAAGATCTGGACCTCCTCGGCGCATATCGCCGACTACATGATCGCGATCTTCCGCACTTCGCCGCCGACGAAAGAAAACCGTCGCCATGGCCTGACCCAGTTCCTGGTCAAGATGAAACAGCCGGGCATTAAGGTGAATCCCATTGGCCAGATCACGGGGCAATTCGAGTTCAACGAAGTCGTCTTCACCGACTATTTCGTGCCCGACGATCACGTGCTCGGTGAGATCGATGGCGCCTGGAAGCAGGCGACGTCAGAGCTCGCCTATGAGCGCAGTGGCCCCGAGCGCTTCCTTGAGACCTATTACGTGCTGACCGAGCTGGTGCGCGCCGTCGGCGACAAGCCTGATACGCGCAGCGCCGAAGGCATCGGCCGCCTGGTGGCGCAGCTTCACACCATGCGCCGCATGTCGGTCTCGGTCGCCGGCATGCTGCAAGCCGGCAAGGAGCCGGTCGTGGAGGCCTCCATCGTCAAGGACATCGGCACGGTATGGGAGCAGCAATTGCCGCATCGCGTGCGCGACCTCGCCGCCTTCGTCGAGGAGACCGCCTCCAACCGCGAGACGCTGGAGAAGCAACTCGAATTCGCGCTTCGGACGGCGCCGAAACTGACGATCCAGGGCGGCACCACGGAAGTGCTCCGCGGCATCATCGCCCGCGGGCTTGGGTTACGCTGACGCCAATGAGTCCGACGATCGACCCGCGCGCAAACTCGACCTCTCCCAGAGGGAGAGGTCGGCGCGAAGCGCCGGGTGAGGGGTTGCGGTCTCAAGATAGAGCAGAACCCCTCACCCGATTCGCTGGCGCAAATCGACCTCTCCCCTTGGGAGAGGTGGCACCTTCCGCGCCGAAACATTGAAGCATTGCTGGAGACCACAGATGAGCAAATATACCGATATCGGCGTCGAGAAGCAGGGCCACGTCGGCCTGATCGAAATCCGCAGACCGCCGCTGAACTTCTTCGACGTCGCGCTGATCAACCAGATCGCGGACGCGCTGGAGGAATTCGACCGCGACATCGAGATCCGCGCAAGCGTGCTGGCTGCGCAAGGCAAGGCGTTCTGCGCCGGCGCCAATTTCAACGATCCGGCGCGGCAGGAGCAGGAAGAGCGCGCAGCCTCCGATCCGGCCGCCAATCTGCCGATCAACCATCTCTATGTGCAGGCGGTGCGCATCTTCCGCAACAAGAAGCCGATCGTCGCCGCTGTCCATGGCGCCGCCATCGGCGGCGGACTTGGCCTTGCCGTCTCCGCGGATTTCCGAGTCACCTGCCCCGAGGCGCGCTTCTCGGCAAACTTCACCAAGCTCGGCTTCCATCCCGGCTTCGGATTGACATTCACGCTGCCCGAACTGATCGGCAAGAACAACGCGGAATTGATGTTCTACACCAGCCGCCGCGTCACCGGCGAGGAGGCCTATCGCTGGGGACTCGCCAACGTGCTGGTGCCGCAAGATCAGGTGCGCGCCGAGGCGCTGAAGCTCGCGCAGGAGATCGCCGAGTGCTCCCCGCTCGGCCTCATCTCCACCCGCGCCACCATGCGCAGCGACTTCGCCGACCGCGTGCTCGCCGCCACCAACCATGAGCTGATCGAGCAGACCAGGCTGCGCGCCACGGAAGATTTCAAGGAAGGCGTGAAAGCCAGCGCCGAGCGCCGCGTTGCGAATTTCAAGGGGCGATAGTACGGCGGCTACTCGCCGTCATGGCCGGGCTTGTCCCGGCCATCCACGCGCATCCCCTCGCGCGGAGCCGAAGAACGTGGATGCCCGGGACAAGCCCGGGCATGACGGTGAAGCGCGTGGCTCAGGCGGCGAGCCGGAACGTGACGCCACCCAACGAGAACTCGTCGCCGGTCACCGCAAGTCCCTTTTTCCTTGCAGCATCGCGCACCCTCGCCGCGTCCGCCACCTTGAACGTCAGCGCGCTCATGATCTCGCTTTCGCCGTTGACGAAGCGGAAGGTACAATTCGGCAATCGTAGCTCGGTCCCGCTGACCGGCACCTCAAGGATCCGCCCCCAATGCGCCGCGAGCACTTGCGGCTCCGGGCTCTGCATCTCGACTTCGGTCAGCGCCTGCGTCACATCCTTTCGGATGTGCTTCTGCCACTCCGGCCCGGCCGGCGGATAAGGCCCCAGGACATCGTCGCTGCCATCGGTGTGGTTGAACTCGATGAAGGCGGCGCGGCAGTCGCGCGGGTGGAGTTGCACGCCGTGATAGGGCGCGTGCGTGATCACGTTCGCGGTGCGCACGCCGATGGCGTTGGCATGCGCGCCGCGCGCGTCGGGATCGTCGCAGCAGAAAATCGCCATATAGCCGCCGCCGCCGCTGGTCTTCTCAATGAAGCGGCCTGCCGCCGTGCCCGGCTTAAACGGTGCCACCAATTCGAGCAGGATGGTGTCAACCGGCAGCAGCGCGTTCTCCAGGCCATATTTCGCGACATTGCCGTCGCGATAGCAGACGCTCAGGCCCATGATGTCGGCGATAGCTGAAATCACGGGCTCGAGTTCTGGCGCCACCAGACAAATCTGGCGCAGCCTGAGGTAGCCAGCCATCCCTACTCGCCCTTGAAGACGGGCTTGCGCTTCTCGACGAACGCCTTGGCCGCTTCCTTGTGGTCGGCTGTCTCGCCGCAGCGGGTGTGATGGATGGCTTCGCCGTCGAAGCAATCCTCGAGCGACAGATGCTCTGCATTGTTGATGTTGCGCTTGATGAAGCCGAGCGCGATCGACGGTCCCTGTGCCAGCGACATCGCAAGCTCGCGCGAGGCGGCGTCAATCTGCGCATCCGGCACCACCTTGGTCACGACGCCAAGCGCATGCGCCTCCTGCGCGGTGAGGACCGGCGAGGTCAGATACAGCTCGCGCGCCTTCGCGCTGCCGAGGAGTTGGGTCAGGAAATAGGTCCCGCCATAGTCGCCGGAGAAGCCGACCTTGGCGAAGGCGGTCGTGATCTTGCAGGACTCGCTCGCCACCCGCAGGTCGCAGGACAGCGCGATCGAGAGCCCGGCGCCAGCTGCAGCGCCGTCGAGCTGCGCCACCACCGGCTTTGCCATCTGGTGCAGGATCCGCGAGACCTCCATGCCGCGACGTAAGTTGGTAAGTTTGGCCTCGAACGGCAGCGGCGCCCGCCCTTCCGCCATCGACTTCACGTCGCCG
The DNA here is from genome assembly GCF_059512365.1 of Bradyrhizobium sp. Ses1. NCBI lineage: Bacteria > Pseudomonadati > Pseudomonadota > Alphaproteobacteria > Hyphomicrobiales > Nitrobacteraceae > Bradyrhizobium > Bradyrhizobium sp. Ses1. Next base: position 156,877 of record NZ_JCAMOQ010000004.1, on the reverse strand, counting down.
CCGACGCAGAAGGTGCCGCCGGCGCCCTTGATCAGCACCGCGCGCACCTCGTGATCCTCGGCCGCCCGCCGCGCCGCCTCGACCAGGCCGCGCGTCATGTCCGGGTTCAGCGCATTGCGCCGCTCCGGACGGTTCATGGTGATGGTGAGCAGGCCGTTGTCGAGGCTTTGCAGGACGATGCTGTTTTCAGTCATGGGTTTGGCTTTCTTGGTTGTTGTTAGTTAGATCCATCCACCGTCATTGCGAGCGGAGCGAAGCAATTCATCTCGCCGCTTGCGGAGCCATGGATTGCTTCGTCGCTATCGCTCCTCGCAATGACGGCCACGCTTCGCGTCACTTCTTCACCAGCGGGCAGCGCGAATTTTCCAGCGGCTGGAACGCCTCGTTGCCGGAAACGGTCGCGAGCAGCTTGTAGTCGTCCCAGCGTTCCTTGGACTCGGACGGCTTCTTCACCTCGAACAGATACATGTCGTGCACCATGCGGCCGTCCTCGCGGATCCTGCCGTTCTTGGCGAACATGTCGTTGATCGGGGTCTCCTTCATCACCTTCATCACAGCCGCGGCATCCGTGGTGCCCGCGGCCTTCACCGCCTTCAGGTAATGCGTGACGGACGAATAGACGCCAGCCTGCGCCGAGGTCGGCACGCGCTTGGTGCGCTCCATGAAGCGCTTGGTGAATGCGCGGGTGTCGTCGTTCAGGTCCCAGTAGAAGGCTTCGGCGAGCAACAGCCCCTGCGCGGTGTCGAGCCCGACGCTGTCGATGTCGGTGACGAAGGCGAGCAACGGGGAGAGTTTCTGGCCGCTCTTGGTCAGACCGAATTCGGCCGCCTGCTTGATCGCGTTGATGGTGTCGCCGCCGGCATTGGCAAGCCCGATCACCTTCGCCTTCGAGGCCTGCGCCTGCAGCAGGAAGGACGAGAAGTCCGACGTATTCAGCGGATGGCGCACACTGCCCAGCACCTTGCCGCCAGTCTTGACCACGACATTGGTGGTGTCCTTCTCGAGATCCTGCCCGAAGGCGTAGTCGGCGGTCAGGAAGAACCAGGTGTCGAGGCCGGATTTGACCGCCGCGAGACCCGTCACATTGGCCTGCGCGAAGGTGTCGAACACATAGTGCACGGTATAGGGGCCGCAGGCCTCGTTGGAGAGGCGGATCGAGCCGGGGCCGTTGAAGATGATGATCTTGCCCCGCGCCTTGGCGATCTCGCCCGCGGCGAGCGCGGTGGCGGAAGCCGCGACGTCGAAGATCATCTCGACGCCCTGGTTGTCGAGCATATCGCGCGCGATGTTCGCGGCGAGGTCGGCCTTGTTGAGATGATCGCCGACCACGACCTCGACCTTGCGGTCCAAGACCTCACCGCCGAAATCCTCCACCGCCATCTTGGCGGCGGTTTCGCTGCCGGGGCCGGTGATGTCGGCGTAGAGGCTCGACATGTCGAGGATGCCGCCGATCTTGAGCGGCGGCGGTTTGCCCTGCGCCAGCACCGCAGTGGCCGAGACCGCCAGCATGCAGGCGAATGCGCCCGACAGAATCCGTTTCATGAAGTCCTCCCGGTTCGTCAGCCACATTGACTGCGGTCTACCATTTTGCAGCGCGATCATGCCGCATGAGATTGGTGGCAGCAAGTCGCGGCAATGCATGAATCCGCCTGTGGTTTTCCGTTAAGCGGAATGGTCTTCGGGGTCGTCAGCTCGATACAATATGTCGGCGTTCATCGAAGTTTGTGGTCGAACGAAACAGCGCTTTGATCACGGGTCTCGCCCCGAGCAGCGACTTGCAATTGAGCTTACAGGCGCAGGCGCGTCCGGACATGCGGCAATCAAAAGCGCGTGCCTCGCTGCTGATTTCGATTGCCTCCCGGTGGCCGCCATTTTCTCGCCTAGTTCCCACGCCCCTAGCTCCCGACAGAGATTAACGAATCCCTGACTCCGTGTTGCTCGCGAGACACGCCGCCTCAGTAAAGCCACGCCGCGCGTACCGCTTTTGTTGCGGTTGCGAGGGGGCTGGGGGTACGGTCGTCGCCAATATTCGGTAGCCCTTCGAGGAGGAGCCATGAACGCATATCGCGGCCACACCGGACTGGTCGGCCGGCACTTGTTTCCGCGGCTGCGCGCCGTCGCGACCGCGCTGTTGCTGCTGCTTCCGGTCGTCGCAAGCCCGGCACAGGCTGCGCCGGAATCGGCCGCCGCTCGCGCCTCCACCGCCCACGTCTTTCTGCTCCGCGGGGTCCTGAACATCTTCTCGCTGGGACTGGACGAGATTGCCGCGAAACTAGAGGCGCAGGGCATGCGCGTGACGATCAGCAATTACGTGTTCTGGTCATCGCTCGCCAACGAGGCCGCAGCCGAATACCGCAGCGGCAAGATCAAAACCGTCATCCTGGTCGGTCACTCCTCGGGCGCGACCTCCCTGCCGGATATGGTCGCGAGGCTGGACCAGCTCGGCGTTCCTGTGAAGCTTGCCATCGGGCTCGACTCGGTGTTCCACACCAGCCTTTCGGGACGGGTCGGACGATACATCAATTTCTACGTCGCCAACGGCGCCGGCACTCCGGTCGAAAGAGCCAGGGGATTCCAGGGTACGCTTGACAACGTCAATGTCCAGAGCGTGCCGGGCGTCGGGCACCTGACGATCGAAAAGAGCCAGATCATGCAGCAGAAGGTGATCAGCGAGATCGACGCTGTCGTCTTCGGCCGGCCAAGCCCGGCATCGCCGACGAAGCGGCGGCAGCCGAGTGAGGCAAGCGCCGCCGTACCACCACGGGCGGCCGCCAGCGCGGCTGCGGTCCGTAACTGATCCCGGGCCTGTCGAATTGCGGCGCGCACGTTGCGCCGCAATTCTTGCCAATTCCTGCGCGATAGTTCATCTCAAACGCGGGCAAGTGGCCAGCCGGCAATCGGGCGCCGGCGTATCTGCGCGCCGAAACCACAGGCGGAAGGCGCATGATCAATCCGAAACCGCTAATGGCCATTGTGTTTCGGGCAATGCTTGTCGCCTGCATCTGGCCGGCCGGTTGCCATTTCGCGCTCGCGGCTCCGGCCGCAAAGCAGGCCAATACCGCTGCCACGGTGGCCGCATTACCGCCCCCTGCCGCCGAACAACCCGCTCCGACGCCACGGGTGCGCGCCTATCTGTTTCGCGGCGCCATGGGCCCGATTTTTTCGCGCGGCATGGATCAGCTGACCAGCCGCCTCCAGGAGGTCGGCGTCGAGGCCGACGTTAACGAGTTTACCATCTGCCGGCTCATCGCCGCCAAGGCGATCCGCGAATACAAAAAGGATCCTCTTCCGATCGTCCTGATTGGGCACTCGATGGGCGGACTTTGCTCCGTGATATTCGCCGAAGTCCTTCAGGAGGAGAACATCCCGGTCAGCCTGATCGTCGCCATCGATCCGGCGCACGCAACGGGGAAAGTGCCGCTCAATGTCGAGCGCTTCATCAATATCTTCATGTCCGACAGCGTGTTGGGGGGCGGCGATGTCGTCGCCGAGTCGGGCTATCAAGGCCACTATGCGAGCTTCGACCTGAAGGACCACAAGGAAGTCACCCACATCAACATCGACAAGATGGACACCATCCACGACCAGTTGGTGAACGCGGTCGTGCAACTCGGGACGACACCGATGCAGATCAAAGGCGAGACTGCACCGCTGCGCTACGTCGTTCCGCAAGATGCGCCGCTCGAGCTGTGGGACAGCGGCATTCCGCAATACGCCCGCGCAGGCGACACCTTGCAGGGTCTGGCCACAGTGAACCACGTCCCGCTGTGGTCGCTCATCCAGGCCAATCAGCTCTCCGACAATGCCCCACTGACCGCCGGCCAGCGCGTCGTCATCCCGCGCCACCTGATGCCAGTCTCGCAGCAGCCCGCAACAACGGCGACGGCCGCGGAGCCGGCAAAGCGACCGGCAAGTCCCACTCCCCGCCCTTCGCGGGGCCAGGCTTCGGGCGAGAAGTCGTCTCCGCGACCACGGTGATAGATGTCTGCACGTAGCCCGGGTTGGAGCGGAACGCGCAACCCGGGACATCTGCGTCAGCCTTTACGAGCGGCCGCTGGCGCTTCACTCGGGCTACGGCGCCATTCTGATTTAAGCAGAAACCGTGCTGCGGCTAACCGGCCGGCATGAACGGGATCAGCATCGGAACGCGCCGGCGATACGCTCCATATTCCTCCGCGCCGAGTTCGGCGCTGAGGAATACCTCCTCCATGCGGGCCTTCTGCGCCATACCGAGCGAGATCAGCACTGCCCCGAGGATCGCCGTCACCGTCCCGACGGCAATGCCGGTGACCAGCATTCCCGCGATCAGGCCGGTGTAGATCGGATGGCGCACGAGGCCATACGGCCCGGTGTCAATGACGTGGTGCCCTTCCTTGTGCGTGATCGCGTTCGACCAGAACCGTCCGAGATGGATTCGCGCCCACCAGGTGAAGGAGATTCCGGCCAGCGTCAGGACCGCCATTACGTAGATGCCGAAGCTGCCGAACTGCCACAACGGCTTTTCCCCCAGCACCTGTCCGGTCCATGGCAGGAACAGGATCGCGCCGACGAGGATCGGAATGCGGTACCTCAGCGAGTCCGAGGTCATGACGTGTTTCTTGGTCTGGCCGGACCAGACCGATGCCGCCACCCAGCTCATGACCCATAGAATCCAGATGATGGCGAGCAACTGGGTGGGCCAGGTGGCGGTCCACCCGCTCCAGACAAACGCGAACCATTGACCAGGGTCTTGCGACATATTGCAACCGTATCAGGCGATTGGATCAGACGCCAAACCGGCGCGTGGTATTGAACGACTGGGCGCCCGGGCTCGACGCCGGTTCCCATTCCGCCTGATTGTGACCGGAGCCAAGCAGATGCGCAATGGTTTCGCGAAGCACCGGCTCGACCGGCCCGGGCGCGTAGCCGAGTTCGCGCTGCGCCTTTTCGATCGACAGCGCCTCTGCCCGCCGCGCGATCCGCACCCCTTCGGCCGTGCCCGACGGCGGCCGGTGGGTTACGCGATCGGCAACGAACTCCAGGATGCCCGCGGTGATCTCGGCAAGGCGGCCATTGATCGCAAGGCGCGGCGTGCGCCGGCCCCTGACATGCGCCATGATCCGCAGCACCTGCTTCAGCGCGATGCCTTCGCCGCCGAGAATGTAGCGATGTCCGAACTGCCCGCGTTGCATGGCGAGGATCAGCCCTGCCGCGACATCGCGCACGTCGACCAGGTTCACGACGAAATCCAGATAGAGCTGCACGCGCTGGCTCAGGAAGAGCCGGAGCATTTCCGTCGGCGGCGTGAAATTGTGGTCGTGGGTCCCGATCGGCATCGTGGGACAGCCGATGACGACAGGATATCCCGCTGCCGCCTGCTGCATCGCATAGCGTTCGGCGAGCATTTTCGAGCGCGTATAGGGCCCCGGCATGTCGTCGGGCAATAGCGCGTCGTCGGCGAGGCGATCGTCCGATCGCAAGGCGCGGAACAGGATTGATTCGGTGGAGCAGTGCAGGAGCCGCTTCACGCCGCGCTTGCACGCGGTCCCGATCACGACCTCGGTGCCGCCACAGTTGACATCGTGGAAATCGGCTTTCCGCGGCAGCCACATCCCGGGCAACCCGGCAAGGTGATACACCTCGTCGACGCCGTCGATGGCGCTGTCTACGAGGTCGCGGTCAAGCACCGATCCCTTGACATACTCGACCTTCGGCAACGCCCGCGACGGCGGCTGCAGATCGAGCACACGCACGTCGCTGCCTTGCGCGACGAGCGCCGAGACCAGGTGCTTGCCAATGAAGCCGTTACCGCCTGTAACTAGGATTCGTGTCATGCGGTGGGATGCAGTACGGCTGGAGCTACTGGGAATACGACAGGGAATCTTGCGGAGGCTGGATAATACGCGCGAGATCGTGCCGAAAGCCCAGCGCGATGAATAATTTCGCCATCACGAACATCGGTCCGAGCAGCAGATGGGCGGGGTGGTCGGCCATCGAGGGTTTCCTGCGTTCGAACACCTGGTGCCCGATGATCTGCGAGGCGACTCCCACGACAAGGAGGACCGCCGTAAGCGACCACAAGCCGGTGATGGTCACATGACTGACAATCCAGGCGGCCAGTGACAGCAGAGCGACAGCCCCGCAAAAGATTCCCGCACCAAGCGCAAGATCGAGCAAGAACCAGTAGAACAGGACCGGCAGCACGGCGAGCACGGCCGCGCTGACCTCAACTCCGAACAGAGTGAAGGACAACAGGCTGAGGGGGAGAATGGCCGCCAGGAACAGGAACACGATGCCGAACACATGCATCACGCAATTCCAGGGGTCACGATGATATTCAACGTAATCGGTCAACTGCCGCCGAAAAAACGAGTTCATGCAGCACTTATCTTTCCTGTTGTGCCCGGACGCACGGCAAGACTGCTTGCGCGAAATCCAGCGCTCCGGCTTCATTGCTGGTCCCCGCCGATGGGGTGCTACTTATGCTCGCAATCGGCCTCAAGTCAAAATGCCCCGGGGATAGTGTCGGACGGAGACCGACGTCGTTACGGAAAATCATGTCCTAATTCAGTCGGCTAGCAGCGGCGTCATGACACGGGGCCACAAAGTGACAGCGCATCACGCGAAATTTTGTGCACAAATGTTGCTGTTGTGCCTCATGCCTCCGGTGATAGCCGATTCGGCCCGCGCGGCGGGATGCGCTTTCGAAGCCCAGGGCGAGGGCCGGGTCGTGTCCGTGACCGGCGGGCGCAGCTTTCGTCTCGACGACGGCCGCGAGATCCGCCTCGCCGGCATCGAGATTGCGGACCGGCAGAAAGGGGCCGCAGCCCTGTCGGCGCTGGTGATGGGACGCGACATCTCGCTGCAGGGCGAGGACGACGCGCCGGACCGCTATGGACGCCAGGCGGCGTTCGTCTTTGTCTCGGGCTCCGACGCGGCCGTGCAAAGCGAGCTATTGAAGCAGGGCCAGGCGATGGTATCGCCTGATGTCTCGAATCGGGATTGCGCCACCCTGTTGCTTGCCGCCGAGGCCGAGGCGAGGCAGGCCAAAAGGGGAACGTGGGCCGACGCCTCGGCCATAAAAAACGCGGAAAGTCCGGGCGATATTTTGGCGGGGATCGGGCGTTTTGCGGTGGTCGAGGGGAAGGTCTTGTCCGTCCGTCAGGCGGGAGCAACCACCTACCTCAACTTTGGCCGGAACTGGACACGGGACTTTGCTGTGACTATTCCAAGGCGCATGATCCCCGCGCTCGAGGCGGCTGGGTTTGCGCCTAAGTCACTGGAAAATCGACGGATTCGCATCCGCGGCTGGATCGAAGCGCGCAACGGGCCACGGATCGAACTGCTCCGGGTGGGGCAATTAGAAGTGCTCGGCGGGAACTAAGGGCATGAAAAGGGGAAGCGGCTCTCCGAAAAGGTCGTGCTCAAGCAAACAGATGAGAGCATGATCCGGGAAGCTCGTTCTTCCGAGAGATCATGCGTAAACAGGGCGCAAACAGGGATGGGGTCGTGATCCGGCGGGTCGGACCATGATATCTTCCGGCAGCTTGAGAGTAGCTGGCGTGATTGAGGGTGTGGGACGGCGGGACAGGACGGGCCGCGGCCTTTCGGCTGCGCTGGCGCTTTTGTGCGCGGCGACCCTGCTGTCCGCCTGCGGCAATCTCGGCGCCGGCCGGTTCGAAACCGCAGCACCGGTCGCGGCGCCCCAAGCGGCAAAACCGAAGCCCACGGTCGCGCAGACGCCGGCGAGCGAGCGCGAGCACGAGCGGATCCTTGCCACCTATGGCGGCGCCTATGACGACCCGAAGCTGGAAGGCCTGATCAGCAAGACCGTCGATCGGCTGGTCGCCGCGTCCGACCGTCCCGACCAGGGATACAAGGTGACGATCCTCAATTCCGGCGCGGTGAACGCTTTCGCACTGCCGACCGGCCAGCTCTATGTCACGCGCGGCCTGATCGCACTCGCCAGCGACACCTCGGAGTTGTCGTCCGTGCTGAGCCACGAGATGGCGCACGTACTCGCAAAGCACGCCTCCATCCGCGAAGACCAGGCACGGCAGGCGGCGGTGGTGACGCGCGTCGTCACGGACATGAGCAATGATCCCGATCTCACTGCGCTCGCTTTGGCCAAGACCAAGCTCACGATGGCGAGCTTCTCGCGCCAGCAGGAATTCGAGGCCGACGGCATCGGCGTCGGCATCGCCGCGCGCGCGCATTTCGACCCCTATGGTGCCTCGCGCTTCCTCACGGCGATGGAGCGCAATGCGGCGCTGAAGGTCGGCAAGACCTCGTTCGATCCGCGCGCGCAGGACTTCCTGTCCTCGCATCCGGCAACGCCCGAACGCATTTCCAATGCGCAGGCCGCAGCGCGGCAATATGCGGCGCCTGAAGGTGCCGAGCGCGACCGCGAGACCTATCTCGCCGCGATCGACAACATCGTCTATGGCGAAGACCCGAGCGAGGGTTTCGTCCGCGGCCGCCGCTTTCTGCACCCCAAGCTCGGGTTCACCTTCCAGGCCCCGGAGAACTTCACGCTCGACAACACCGCGCAGGCGGTGATCGGCGTTCGCGAAGGCGGCGCGCAGGCGATGCGGTTCGATGTGGTGCGGGTGCCGGCGGAACAGTCGCTCGGCGACTATCTCAACTCCGGCTGGATGGAAGGCGTCGACAAGGCTTCCACAGAGGATATCACCGTCAACGGCTTCCCGGCGGCGTCCGCCACCGCGCGGGGCGACCAATGGCAGTTCAAAGTCTACGCACTGCGCTTCGGCAGCGACGTCTATCGCTTCATCTTCGCGGCCAAGCAGAAGACCACCGAGAGCGAGCGCAATGCGCGCGAGACCGTCAATTCGTTCCGCCGCCTGACGCTCGAGGAAATCCAGGCCGCGCGTCCGCTGCGCATCAAGGTCATCAATGTGCAGCCCGGCGACACCGTGGAATCGCTCTCGCACCGCATGAGCGGCGTCGACCACCCGACCGAGCGCTTCCGCGTCCTCAACGGGCTGGACGCCCACGCCCAGGTCAAACCCCGCGATCGCGTGAAGATCGTGGTGGAGTAACGTAGCGTTTTCGAGCGAAGTGGATTACCGGTTCGCGCGAGGAAAACGCGTCAAAACAAGAATCTGGAGCTTCGGTTCTGATTCAATCAGAACCGAAGCTCTAGTCTTTCTCCGTTCGCCGCTACTCGATGATGTTTTCGCGCAGCCCGCTCAGCCAGAGCGCCAGCAGCGTCCACACCGCGCCGGACAAGAGATAGGCGCCGGCGGAGATCAGGCCGAAATGGGTCGCCAGCAAGAGTGCGGCGAGCGGCGCAAACCCGGCCCCGAACAACCAGGCGAGGTCCGAGGTCAGCGCCGAGGCGGTGTAGCGGTACATCGGCGCGAAGCTGGAGGCGATCGCTCCCGAAGACTGGCCGAACGACAGGCCCAGCAGAATGAAGCCCAGCACCATATAGATGGTTTCACCGACGGCGCCGGCATCGAGCAGTTGCGGAGCGAAGCCGCTATAGACGGCGATCGCGATCGCCGACGCGGTCAGCAGTAATTTTCGCCCGACGCGATCGGCGATCACTCCCGAAGCCACGATCGCCACCACGCCGAACGCGGCGCCGATCATCTCGATGATGAGAAACCGCACCGGGCTTTCTCGGGTGAACAGGAACACCCAGGAGAGCGGAAACACCGTGACCATGTGGAACAGCGCAAAGCTCGCCAGCGGCGCGAAGGCGCCGAGCAGGATGTTGCGCCCCTCGTCACGAACCGTATCGACGATGCGAGCCGGCTGCAGCTCGCGGCTTTCGAATGCCGAATCATATTCCGGAGTCGCCACCATGCGCAGCCGTGCGAACAGGGCGACCACGTTGATCGCGAACGCGACGAAGAACGGGTAGCGCCAGCCCCAGTCGAAGAAATCCTCCGCGGACAGGTTGCCGGCGAAGAACGCGAACAGGGCGCTTGCCACGATCAGTCCGAGCGGCGCGCCGAGCTGCGGCACCATGGCGTACCAGCCGCGGTGATGTCGCGGCGCGTTGATCGCCAGCAGCGAGGCAAGGCCGTCCCAGGCCCCGCCCCAGGCCAGGCCCTGGGCGGCACGCGCCAGCGCCAGCAGCCAGATCGCGACGACGCCTATCGTCTCATAGCCGGGCAGGAAGGCGAGCGCCACCGTCGCCGTGCCCAGAAGGAACAGCGCGATAATCAGCTTCGCGCTCTTACCGTAATGGCGGTCGATCGTCATGAAGATGACGGTCCCGAGCGGACGCGCCACGAAGGCCAGCGCGAAGATGCCGAAAGAATAAAGTGTCCCGGTCAGCTCGTTCGCGAATGGGAACACCAGGCGCGGAAACACGATCACGGATGCGATCGCATAGACGAAGAAATCGAAGAATTCGGACGTGCGGCCGATGATGACGCCGATGGCGATCTCCCCCGGGCGCGCCGGTTCGTGACCTGCCGTCATCGGGTGGCCGTGAGCCATTGCTGGGGCCTGTGTCATCGCCATCGCGCCTTATGCCTTATTCCGTTCTTGATTGAGACGGCCACCATCCGGTCTTGCCGCTAGCGGCCTCAAAGGCGCTGTTTGGGCCGCTATTGCGCACTGCAACATTGGACAAATTGTCCAATGTCCTCTTTGTTGCATCGCAGCTACCCCCTGTTTCACATAGGAAATTTCCAACAAGGTTCCACCGTGCGTGTCTTGAGGATTCTGGCGTTGCTGCCGCTCGCAGCCGCTCTTTCAGGTTGCGATTTTGTCGTACTCGCCCCGGCCGGCGACGTGGCCGTGCAGCAGCGCGACCTGGTCGTGATCTCCACCGTTCTGATGCTCTTGATCGTCCTGCCGGTGATGGCGCTGACCGCGCTGTTCGCCTGGCGCTACCGGGCGTCGAACACATCAGCCCGCTATGAGCCCGAATGGGACCATTCCACCCAGCTCGAACTCGTCATCTGGTCGGCGCCGCTCCTGATCATCGTCTGCCTGGGCGCCTTGACTTGGATGGCCACCCACCTGCTCGACCCCTACCGCGCGCTTGGCCGCATTGACGCCGACCGCCCGATCGAGGCCCAAGACAAGCCGCTCAATGTCGAGGTGGTCGCGCTCGACTGGAAATGGCTGTTCATCTATCCGGAGTACGGCGTCGCCACCGTCAACGAGCTTGCAGCTCCCGTCGATCGCCCGATTCGTTTCCGAATCACGGCCTCCTCCGTGATGAACTCCTTCTACATTCCGGCGCTGGCCGGTCAGGTCTACGCCATGCCGGGCATGGAGACGAAGCTGCACGCCGTGACCAACAAGCCCGGCGTCTACAAGGGTTTCTCCGCCAATTACAGCGGCGCCGGCTTCTCCGGGATGTACTTCGCGTTCCACAGCCTGACGACGGCCGAATTCGACAAGTGGATCACGAACGTCAAGGCAAGCGGCGACATGCTCGGCCGCAACGAATACCTCGTGCTCGAACGCCCGAGCGCCAACGAGCCGGTCCGCCGCTACGGCTCCGTCGATAGCGACCTGTTCAAGGCGATCGTCAACATGTGCGTCGAGCCCGGCAAGATGTGCGCCAGCGAGATGATGGCGATCGATGCCAAGGGTGGGCTTGGTCGCGAAGGACTGAACAACACGCTGCCGCTGACTTACGACAAATATGCCCGGCGCGGCGCGGTGTTCGGGCCCGAACCGACCTACGTGGCGGGCATCTGCTCGGTCGACGAACTCAAGGGGCAATCCGAGCCGGAGAGCACCGTCCCGTTCGACACGACACCGCTGCGCGGGGCCGGCCTCAAGCGTCCGCTGTTCTCGCCCGCCAATCCATCCTCGAGTTCCCTTCTTCTCGGACCGCGTCCGAAATCAGACTCCTAAAGAGCGCCGCATGTTCGATACTTCCTCCCTCGCCAAAGCGATTTTCGGCCGCCTGACACTGGAATCGCTGCCGCTGCATGAGCCGATCGTCGTCGGCACCTTCGTCGTCGTGGCGCTGGGTGGCGTCGCCCTGCTCGGCGCCGTCACCTATTTCCGGCTATGGGGCTATCTGTGGCGCGAGTGGTTCACCACCGTCGACCACAAGCGCATCGGCATCATGTACATGATCCTCGGCATTGTGATGCTGCTGCGCGGCTTTGCCGACGCCATCATGATGCGCCTGCAGCAGGCGATCGCCTTTGGCGGCTCCGAAGGTTATCTCAACGCCCACCACTACGATCAGATCTTCACCGCGCATGGCGTGATCATGATCTTCTTCGTCGCCATGCCGCTGGTCACCGGGCTGATGAACTACGTCGTCCCGCTGCAGATCGGCGCGCGCGACGTGTCGTTCCCCTTCCTCAACAATTTCAGCTTCTGGATGACGGTCGGCGGCGCGGTGCTGGTGATGATTTCGCTGTTCGTCGGTGAATTCGCGCGCACCGGCTGGCTCGCTTATCCGCCGCTGTCGAATATCGGCTACAGTCCTGACGTCGGTGTCGATTACTACATCTGGGGGCTGCAGGTGGCCGGCGTCGGCACGACGCTATCAGGCATCAACCTGATCTGTACCATCGTCAAGCTGCGCGCGCCCGGCATGACGATGATGAGGATGCCGGTCTTCACCTGGACCTCGCTGTGCACCAACGTCCTCATCGTCGCCTCCTTCCCGGTGCTGACGGCAGTTTTGGCGCTACTGTCGCTCGATCGCTACATCGGCACCAACTTCTTCACGAACGACTTCGGCGGCAGCCCGATGATGTACGTGAACCTGATCTGGATCTGGGGCCACCCCGAGGTCTACATCCTGGTGCTGCCGGCGTTCGGCATATTCTCCGAGGTGACCTCGACCTTCTCGGGCAAGCGCCTGTTCGGCTACACCTCGATGGTCTACGCCACCGTCGTCATTACGATCCTGTCCTATCTGGTCTGGCTGCATCACTTCTTCACGATGGGCTCGGGCGCCAGCGTGAATTCCTTCTTCGGCATCACCACCATGATCATCTCGATCCCGACGGGAGCGAAGATGTTCAACTGGCTGTTCACGATGTATCGCGGCCGCATCCGCTTCGAATTGCCGATGATGTGGACGGTCGCGTTCATGTTCACCTTCGTGATTGGCGGCATGACGGGCGTGCTGCTGGCGGTGCCGCCGGCGGACTTCGTCCTGCACAACAGCCTGTTCCTGATCGCCCATTTCCACAACGTGATCATCGGCGGCGTGGTGTTCGGCGCGTTTGCCGGCATCGCCTACTGGTTTCCGAAGGCCTTCGGCTTCAGGCTCGATCCATTCTGGGGCAAGCTGTCGTTCTGGTTCTGGGTGGTGGGCTTCTACTTCGCCTTCATGCCGCTCTACGTGCTCGGCCTGATGGGCGTCACACGCCGCCTGCGGGTGTTCGACGACCCAAGCCTGCAGATCTGGTTCATCATCGCCGGCATTGGTGCATTCTTGATCTTCCTCGGCATCATCTCCTTCCTGGTTCAGATCGCAGTCAGCGTGCTCAAGCGCGAAGCGCTGAAGGACGTGACCGGCGACCCCTGGAATGCACGCACCCTGGAATGGGCGACCTCGTCGCCGCCGCCGGCCTACAACTTCGCCTTCACCCCCGTCGTTCACGACAACGACGCCTGGTGGGACATGAAGCGCCGCGGTTATCGGCGTCCGCTCACCGGGTTCAAGCCGATCCACATGCCGAGCAACACCGGCACGGGTGTCATCCTCGCCGCGCTGGCCACGGCGATGGGGTTCGGCCTGATCTGGTACATGTGGTGGCTGGCGACCGTGAGTTTCATCGGCCTGCTCGCGGTCGCGATCGGCCACACCTTCAACTATCACCGCGACTATCACATTCCGGCCGATGAGGTCGTCCGGGTGGAAGATGCGCGCACGCACCTGCTTGCCGCTGGAGCCAAGTCATGACACTCGCCGTCGTCCCTCCACAAAATTCCGAACCGGTCTTCTACGTCGTCGACGAGCACGAGCATCCGGAAGGCGCGAGCACCATGCTCGGCTTCTGGATCTACCTGATGAGCGACTGTCTCATCTTCGCGATGCTGTTCGCGACCTTTGGCGTGCTCGGCGGCAACTACGCGGCAGGCCCGGCGCCCAAGGATCTATTCGACCTGCCGCTGGTGGCGGTCAACACCTCGATGCTGCTGCTGTCGTCGATCACCTATGGTTTCGCGATGCTGGCGATGGAGAAGTCGCGCGTCGGCGCGATGCAGGCCTGGCTCGTGATAACCGGGCTGTTCGGCCTGGCATTCATCAGCATCGAACTGTTCGAGTTTGCCCACATGATCCACGAGGGCGCGACGCCACAGCGCAGCGCCTTCCTGTCGTCCTTCTTCACGCTGGTCGGCACCCACGGCCTGCACGTCACCTTCGGCCTGGTTTGGCTGGTGACGCTGATGGTGCAGGTCGCGCGCTACGGCCTGATCGAGGCCAACCGCAGGCGTCTGATGTGCCTCAGCATGTTCTGGCACTTCCTCGACGTGGTCTGGATCGGCGTGTTCACCTTTGTCTACCTGATGGGAATGCTCCGATGAAAGCCGATACTCACTCCCTGCAACCCGCTCACGACGCACACCCTGCAGACGGACATGGCGAGCACCATGCCGGCGGCTCGCGCGAAAGCTACCTGATCGGCTTCGGCCTCTCCGTCATCCTCACCGCGATCCCGTTCTGGCTGGTGATGAGCGGCGTGCTCGGAGACAAGCAGCTCACCGGGCTTGCGATCACGGCGCTGGCGGCGATCCAGATCGTGGTCCACATGGTCTATTTCCTGCACATGAACACCCGCTCCGAGGGCGGCTGGACCATGATGGCGCTGATCTTCACCATCATCATGGTGGTGATCGGACTGACCGGAACGCTCTGGGTCATGCATCACCTCAACGTCAACATGATGCCCGGGCATGACATGAGCACCATGCAGTGACGGCGCGCCCATCTGCCCTCTCGCTGCTGCTGGTCGCCCTTGCGGCGCTGGGCGTGGTCGCGCTGACCGCGCTCGGCGTGTGGCAGCTTGAGCGCAGGACATGGAAGCTGGCACTGATCGACCGGGTCGAGCAGCGCCAGCATGCAGCCCCTCAGCCGATCCCCGCGCCCTCGTCGTGGCACGCGATTACCGCGTCGAGCGACGAATACCGGCGGGTAACCGTCAGCGGCCACTTCCTGCATGAGCGCGAGACGCTGGTGGCGGCGGTGACCGACTATGGCCGCGGCTTCTGGGTCCTGACGCCGCTGCAGACGACGGACGGCGTCACGGTCCTGGTCAATCGCGGCTTTGTTCCCCCGGAGCGGCGGGAGCCCTCAACACGGCGCGAGGGAAACCCGCCCGGAATAGTGAGCGTTACCGGCCTGCTGCGGATCACCGAGCCAGAGGGCGGCTTCCTGCGCAGCAACGACCCGGCGGCAAACCGCTGGTATTCCCGCGACGTCGCAGCGATCGCCGCGGCGCGTGGACAGTCGCAGGTCGCACCGTTCTTCGTCGATGCGGACGCGACCCCGAACGGCGGCGGCTATCCGATCGGCGGGCTGACCGTCGTCAGGTTCCCAAACAACCATCTGATTTACGCGCTGACATGGTTCGCCATGGCCATTATGCTGGCGGCCGCACTCCTGCGCGCTTTGCGCGTCAGGGACCATGTCCGCGACTTCGATGCGCGGCGCGATGCCGTGCGGAGCCTGGTGGCCGCCGCACGCAATTTATCTCGCAAGACGGGCCCAGATGCTCGAGCGCATATCGGATCAGCATGACCACGGGAAAACGGCGGGCGAGGCCATGACGGAGCCGGCGAAGGCCGGCGCCGGCACAGCCCCGGTCGCGCTGGATGCGCCAAAATCGACCGACGACACCACCAACCGCAAGAACATGGCGCTGCTGATCCAGCTCCGCTGGACCGCGGTGATCGGCCAAATCGTGACGATCGCGTTCGTCGATCAATGGCTTGGCATCGCCCTGCCGATCCTGCCGATGGCCGGCGTGATCGCAGCCCTCGTGGCGCTCAACCTGTTGAGCCTGGTCTGGGTGCGCTACCGGGCGGAGATCAACAATCGCGAACTCCTGCTCGCGCTGATGCTCGACGTCGCTGCATTGACCTGCCAGCTCTATTTGAGCGGCGGGGCGACCAATCCGTTCACATCGCTCTACCTTCTGCAGGTGACGCTCGGCGCGGTCCTGCTCGATGCGCGCTCGACCTGGTCGCTGGTCGGGCTGGCTTGTTTGAGCTTCGCCGGGCTGACCGTCGCCTATCGCCCGCTCGGGCTGCCGCAGTACGGCTTCAGCGATCCGTTCAGCCTTCATGTCGCCGGCATGTTCATCGGCTTTGCGCTCAATGCCGTCCTGCTCGTGGTGTTCGTGACGCGCATCAACCACAACCTGCGGAAACGCGATGCCAATTTGGCCGCGCTGCGCCAGCATGCCGCCGAGCAGGATCACATCGTTCGCATGGGCCTGCTCGCGTCCGGGGCGGCCCATGAGCTCGGCACTCCGCTGGCGTCGCTGTCGGTGATCCTGAGCGACTGGCGCCGCATGCCAGCCCTCACATCGAATCCGGAGCTCTCGGACGATCTGTTCGAGATGGAGACGTCGCTGCAACGGTGCAAGTCGATCGTCACGGGTATTCTCGTCTCGGCCGGCGAGGCGCGCGGCGAAGAATCGTCGCCGACGACTGTAACTGCATTTCTCGCGGCGCTGGTCCAGGAGTGGCGCACGACGCGCCCGTCGGCTACGCTGTACTTCCGGAACGAGTTCGGCACCGACCTGCCCGTTGTCTCCGAGGTCGCGCTCAAACAGGCGATCTTCAACGTGCTCGACAATTCCGCAGAAGTCTCGCGCGACTGGATCGAGCTCGCGGCCGAGCGCGCCGACGACCGGCTTATGCTGTCGGTCACCGATCGCGGACCGGGCTTTGCGCCGGAAATGCTGGCGCAGTTGGGCAAGCCCTACCAATCGAGCAAGGGCCGCCCGGGAAGCGGCCTCGGCCTGTTCCTGGTCGTCAATGTCGTGCGCAAGCTCGGCGGGGTCGTGACGGCGCGAAACAATGCAGAGGGAGGTGCAACCATCAGCCTCGAACTGCCCCTGGCAACGCTTGCGATCGGAGGCAGCCTTGACGGATGAACGGCTGCTTTTGATCGTGGAAGACGAAGAAGGTTTTGCCCGCACCCTCAAACGTTCGTTCGAGCGGCGCGACTATCAGGTCGTCGTGGCGGCCTCGCTCGACGAGGCCCGGAAAGTGCTTGAAGAGAAAACCCCCGGCTATGCCGTGGTGGATCTCAAGCTGGGCGGCGCCTCGGGGCTGGCCTGCGTGGAAGCGCTGCATGCGCACGATCCCGAGATGCTGATCGTCGTGCTGACCGGATTTGCCAGCATCGCCACCGCGGTGGAAGCCATCAAGCTCGGCGCCTGCCATTATCTCGCCAAGCCCTCGAACACAGACGATATCGAAGCCGCCTTCCGCAAGGCGGAGGGCAACGCCGATATCGAGGTGGCCGCGCGTCCCACCTCGATCAAGACCCTGGAATGGGAACGCATTCACCAGACCCTGATCGAAGCCGATTTCAACATCTCCGAGGCCGCAAGGCGGCTCGGCATGCACCGCCGGACTTTGGCCCGAAAGCTGGAAAAACGCCAGGTGAAGTGACCGGAGCGTTTTCGAGCGCAGATGCCGGCAGCTTGCGGGCACTGGCCCCCGGCCGGGCGGAATGTGATAATGCGGCAAATAGGCAGGCCGGCCTCCGTCGGCCGCGCAGTGCGCCTGCTCGCGCAGCGACGCCGAACCGGATCACGAATGACCGCGCTTTCCCAGGACATCGCCGCCGAGCTGAGGCGCAGGATCGACGAGCTCGAGCAGCAATTGCGATCCGGTGCCGCGGAGAATGCACGCCTGCAAAGCGAGCTTGCGGTTGCGCGTGATCGCCAGAGCGCGGGCGCGGCGATCCTGCGCACCATCGCAGCCTCCCCGTCCGATGCCCGGCCGGTGTTCGAGGCCATCGCGTCCAGCTCCAAGCGCCTGCTCGGCGCCTTCTCCGCGACCGTGCTCCAATTCGTCGGCGATGAACTTCATCTGGTGGCGTTCACGCCGACCAGCCTGGAGGCGGACGAGGGACTGAAGTCATCATTCCCGCGACAGATCGCAGACTTTCCGACCTTTGCCCTGGTTCGCGATGGCAAGACGGTTCAGTTTCCGGACAGCGAGGCCGACGACGTCCCGCAACTGAACAAGGAGCTGGCAAGGCTGCGCGGTTTCCGCAGCGTCCTGTTCATGCCGCTGATGAACAGGGGAACGCCCGTCGGCATGATCAGCGTCACACGTGCCGAGCCTGGCGCGTTTGCCGCTGACCACGTGCAGTTGCTGCAGACCTTCGCCGATCAGGCCGCGATCGCGATCGAGAACGCGCGTCTGTTCAACGAGACGCGGGAAGCGCTGGAGCGGCAGACCGCCACCGCCGATATCCTGAATGTGATGGCAGGTTCGCCGTCCGACGTGCAGCCGGTGTTCGAGGCCATCGCAGCCAACGCCAACCGGCTGATCGGCGGCTTTTCCACCGCGGTGCTTCGCTATGCGGGCGGCGCCGCCCATCTGGCGGCCTTCACCCCGACCGATCCTGCCGGTGACCTTGCGCTGCAGGCGGCGTTTCCAATGCCCTTCGCTCAATTCCCGCCCTACCAGCTCGTGGCTGATGGTACGGCCGCGCAACTGCCCGATACCGAGCTCGAACCGGCCGCACGGGATATCGCGCGTGCGCGCGGCTATCGCAGCATGTTGTTCGCCCCGCTGGTCAGCGAGGGCGAGGTCATCGGCATCATCATCACCACGCGCCGGGCGACCGGCGCGTTCGGCGAGCACCAGGTCCGGCTGTTGCAGACTTTCGCCGACCAGGCCGTGATCGCGATCAAGAACGTCGGCCTGTTCAACGCGACAAGAGAAGCGCTGGAGCGACAGACGGCGACCGCTGAAATTCTCAACGTCATCGCGAGCTCGCCAACCGACGTACAGCCGGTATTCGACGCCATCGCCGAAAGTGCGAAGCGGCTGCTCGGCGGCCAGACGGCGCTCGTCACGCGCGTTGTGGATGACATGCTTCATCTGGCAGCCCACACGGCGGGAAGCGAAGCCGGGGACAGGGAGATAGAGAATTCGTTCCCTGCCCCGCTGACGTCCCCGGGGATTCACAGCCGGGTCGCACAGAGTTCAACCATCGCATTTCGCACCGATATCGAAACCGAACCCGATGTCTCCCAGGCCGTCAAGGAGATGGCGCGCGCCAGAGGATATCGAAGCATCATCGTCGTGCCGATGCTGCGCGAAGGCGTTGCGATCGGTACGATCGGTGTTTCGCGTTCCGAAGCGGGCACGTTCGCCGACAACCAGATCGCCCTGCTCAGGACGTTTGCCGATCAGGCCGTGATCGCCATCGAAAACACGCGGCTGTTCAACGAAGTGCAGGCCAAGACCCGCGATCTGCAGGAAGCCCTCACCTATCAAACCGGCAGCGCCAACATCCTGAAAGTGATTGCGTCCTCGCCGACAGATGTCGGACCGGCATTGAAGGCAATCGTCGACAGCGCCTGCGAGCTTTGCGATGCCTATGACGCCGCCGTGGCGCTAAAGGACGGCAACGATCTGCGATTCAGCGCTCATCACGGGCCTATTCCCATTCCCCTTGAGAAATGGCCGATCAATCGCAACTGGACTGCGGGCCGCGCCTTTGTCGACCAGACCCCTGTGCATGTCGCCGATCTCCGTGACGAGCAAACTGACTTTCCGGAAGGCCGCGAGCTTGCGCTTCAAATGGGACACCGCACCATCTTGAGCGTGCCGCTGCTGCGGGAAAACGAGAGCATCGGCGCGATCGTGCTTCGCCGCAACGAGGTGCACCCGTTTACCGACAAGCAGATTGCACTTTTGCAGACTTTCGCCGATCAGGCCGTGATCGCAATCGGCAATGTGCGGCTGTTCGAGCAGGTGCAGGCCCGCACCAGGGAACTTGCAAAGTCCCTCGACGATCTGCGCGCCGCGCAGGATCGCCTGATCCAGACCGAAAAGCTCGCCTCCCTTGGTCAGCTCACGGCCGGCATCGCGCACGAGATCAAGAATCCGCTCAACTTCGTCAACAATTTTGCCGCACTTTCCGCGGAACTGACGGGCGAGCTGAGCGATTTGCTGGCATCAGCGTCACTCGCCGACAGCGTCCGCGACGAGGTCGATGAGCTGAGCGGCCTCCTGAAGGGCAATCTGCAAAAAATCGTGCAGCACGGCAAACGCGCCGATTCCATCGTCAAGAACATGCTCCTACATTCGCGGGAGGGCGGCGGTGAGCACCGGCCGACCGACGTGAACGCGCTTGTGGAGGAGAGTCTCAACCTCGCTTATCACGGCGCGCGCGCCGAGAAGCCGCGGTTCAACGTGACCCTCAGGTGCGACCTCGACCCGGATGCCGGCACGGCCGAGGTGTTCCCGCAGGAGATCACGCGTGTGCTGTTGAACCTGATTTCGAACGGCTTTTATGCGGTCGCCAAGCGGAGCAGCGAAAATGGTCCAGGATTTGAACCGGAGGTCAGCGCCAGCACACTCAGCCGTGGCGAATACGTCGAAATCCGGATCCGCGACAACGGCGTCGGCATTCCGCCCGAGGTAAAGGAGAAGATGTTCAACCCGTTCTTCACGACCAAGCCGGCAGGGGAAGGTACCGGCCTCGGACTTTCCATGAGCCATGACATCATCGTCAAGCAGCATGGCGGCATGATCAATGTCGAGACCGAACCCGGCGCGTTTACCGAGTTCACCATCCTGCTGCCGCGCAGAAGTAATTTTTCGGATAGTAACAGAGGTTAGCCGTGAGTGTGATGGTCCTGGTGGTGGATGACGAGCCCGATGTGGAGGCCTTGTTCCGCCAGCAATTTCGCCGCGATCTTCGCGCCCAGCGCTTTGTGATGGATTTTGCCGGGACGGCGTCGGAGGCCCTGACCCGCATATCCGACGTCGGCGAGCACTCGCTGATCCTGATCTTCTCCGACATCAACATGCCCGGGATGAGCGGGCTCGAGATGCTGCCGGAGGTCCGCGCCCGGCGGCCTGACGTTCCCGTGATCATGATTACGGCCTACGGAGACGCCGCGACGCGCAAGAAGGCGCTGGAGCGAGGCGCGGACGACCTCTTGACCAAGCCGATCGACTTCAGCCAAGTCCGCCAGGAGATCGACGCGAGGCTGGAACGATCCGCATGACCGCCACTATTCTCGTAGTCGACGACGAGCCGGATCTGGAGGCGCTCGTGCTCCAGAAATTCCGCCGGCAGATCCGCGACGGACTGGTGAGCTTCGTCTTCGCGCGTGACGGCCTTGAAGCCCTTCAGTCGATCGAGCAACATCCCCATGTCGATCTTGTCGTCTCCGACATCAACATGCCGCGCATGGATGGCCTATCACTGCTGGCAAAACTGCAGGAGGCAGAGGACAAGAAGTCGACCATCATCGTCTCGGCCTATGGCGACATGAGCAACATCCGCACCGCGATGAATCGCGGCGCATTCGACTTCATCACCAAGCCCATCGATTTCGCCGACCTGGAGATGACGATCGACAAGACGATGCGTCACATCGAAGTCCTGCGCGAGGCACGCCGCCGCCAGATGGAAGCGGAGCGCGCCCACGCCTCGCTGTCGCGCTATTTCTCGCCCGAGCTCGCCAAGCGCCTTGCCGCCGGGGACGACGGCAACGACATGGAGGTGCGCTGGCGCGAGGTCGCCGTGATCTTCACCGATATCACGGGCTTTACCTCGCTGGTCGAGACGGCCGTGCCCGAGGTGCTGGCGGAACTGCTCAACGAGTATGTCGGCGGCCTGACGGATGTCGTCTTCGCTCACGAGGGAACGGTGGCGAAAGTGATCGGTGATGCCATCCAGGTGCTGTTCAATGCGCCCGGCGACCAGCCCGACTATGCGACCCGCGCCATCGCCTGCGCGCAGGCGCTCGATGAATGGGCGGAGGCGTTTCGCGGGCGTTGGAAAGAGAGAGGCGTGAATTTCGGCGCCACACGGATCGGCGTGCACGCCGGCCCGGCGCTGGTCGGCAATTTCGGCGGCAACCGCTTCTTCGATTACACGGCCTATGGCGACACGATCAACACCGCCGCCAGGCTGGAAGCCGCGAACAAGGCGCTGGGCACGCGGATCTGCGTCAGTGACGCGGTCGCAAACGCGGCACAGGACTTCAAGGGACGACCGATCGGCGATCTTGTCCTGCGCGGACGCAGCGAGCCTTTGCGCGCCCACGAGCCTTTATCGGCAGCAAGATTCGATGCGCCGGCCACGACGCAATATGCGACCGCCTTTGCCAAGCTTGAGTCGGGTGACGCCGCGGCCATGCCGGCTTTCGCCGCACTGGTCGGAACGCATGCCGACGATCCGCTCGCCAGCTATCATTTGCGGCGGCTGCTCAACGGCGCCAAAGGCATCCGCATCGAGCTCGCCTGACCGGGCGCACGTTTCCGTTACAGATGAAACATATTAATGGTCGGACATCGGCATCGAACGCTGCGGTGTCGGGCTTGTTGGCTCTTCTTGATTGATTACTTCTAACGCCAGGGCCATTGCGCTGCTTGGTGCAGGCGCCCTCTGAGCGCAGTCCTGGAGCGTCGAAAAATTGAAACGACGATCGTACGATTATATCGTTGTTGGAGCAGGCTCCGCGGGCTGTGTCCTGGCGAGCCGTCTCTCCGAGGATGCCAATTCAACTGTTCTCTTGCTCGAGGCAGGTGGATACGACCGAAATCCGCTGGTCCGCATTCCGATCGGACTAGGAAAGCTTCATGAGTATGGGATCTACGATTGGGGCCTGATGGCTGAGCCTGATGCCGGTCTCAATGGCCGCGTGATTCCCGCAAAGCGCGGGAAAGTGTTGGGCGGATCTCACTCGATCAACGTGATGGCATTCACGCGCGGCGATCGTGCCGACTATGGCGGCTGGGCTCGCGCGGGCGCCCGAGGATGGTCCTACAGCGATGTTCTCCCTTACTTCAAACGTTGTGAAACGTGGCAGGAAGGAGGAAGCGTATTGCGCGGCGGATCGGGGCCGATACACGTCGAGTTCTCGCGCTCAGTCGATCCGCTGTTCGACGCCTGGCTCGCCGCTGCGCGCGACCTCGGCTTCACATTCACGAACGACTTCAATGGAGAAACGCACGAGGGGTTCGGGATAATCCAAAATACCACCTGGAAAGGCCGTCGAGAGACGACAGCCTCAGCCTACCTTCGATCCGCGCTGAAGCGCGCAAATCTGGTACTTCATACCAGAGCGCAAGCGACTCAAATCGTTTTTGAGGGTACCCGAGCGGTGGGAGTACGGTACGTCAGCGGTGGGCGAAGCGCCTACGTGATGGCGAATCGAGAGGTCATACTGTGTGCGGGCGCGTATCACACGCCACATTTGCTCATGTTGTCGGGTATCGGGCCGACGAAGCATCTCGCCTCTCTTGGGATCGAAACACTTATCGATCTGCCGGTAGGCCAGAATTTGCAAGATCACCTTGCTGCATGGTTCAACTGGAGCCGCCCCACGCCGGGTGCCTTCCACAGGACGATGCGCCTTGACCGAATTTCGTTAGCCCTGGTCCGAGCTTATCTGTTTGGGACCGGACCTGGGACAATGCTTCCGAGGTATCTCTTCGGGTTCGTCAAGACCGATCCTTCGCTCGAGGCGCCGGACATCGAATTCATGTTTCGGGGAACGGCCGCTCAGCCCTACGTTTGGTTCCCAGGGATTCGTCCGGCTTTTGAAGACGGCTTTGCGATCCGTCCAACATTGCTTCATCCAAAAAGTCGCGGGGAGATCTCGTTGAGATCGACGAACCCGCTTGATGCACCGAGAATCCGCAACGGATTCCTCGAGCACCCGGATGACCTTGCGACGTTGCTGCGTGGAGCAAAAATCGGTCTCGAATTGGCCGCTCACCCGGCGGTTGCCTCGCTGGCAGGAAAATCAGCCGGACCTTCGCGCGTCCAATCGGACGGCGATATTGAACAGTGGATTCGAAGCACGGCGATCACCGCAAACCATCCGTGCGGCACTTGCGGAATCGGGAGTGTCGTGGACAGCCAGCTTTCAGTCCTTGGCGCGACCTCGCTTCGGATCGTCGACGCGTCAGTCATGCCAACAATCGTATCTGGGCACATAAATGCATGTGTTCTCATGATCGCCGAGAAGGCCTCTGATCTGATCCGCGGCCAACAGGGACAGGTCCTGGAAAGGCATGGCTTGACCTCGGCACAATAGTGGCCCGGGCGCCACCGCCATGGCAACGCGCCCTCGTTATCTCGACTGGCCGGCGAGCGACCGTTCCTCCATCGCGACCAGGCAGAACGCAGCGCAGCCCAATCGGAGCAATGAGTCGTTCGCTTCTTGGTTCTGAAGCGATCCGATGACGGATAGAAACGTTGGGACAGGGT
Organism: Bradyrhizobium sp. Ses1; assembly: GCF_059512365.1. Classification (NCBI taxonomy): domain Bacteria; kingdom Pseudomonadati; phylum Pseudomonadota; class Alphaproteobacteria; order Hyphomicrobiales; family Nitrobacteraceae; genus Bradyrhizobium; species Bradyrhizobium sp. Ses1. The sequence continues at coordinate 132,498 of NZ_JCAMOQ010000004.1, read as the reverse complement.
GGCTGTCGGATTATACCGCTTGCTCCAATACAACTTTAGGCATTGAATTTCACACAATAATGCGCTGCTGCCGCGAGTCGTTTAGCGATGCAGTGTTTCGATCAATCAATTCTACTCAATCTCACGCGAAGCAAGTCACCATAGGCTTGCGCGCTCGCTTTTCCGCGCACTGCGCCGAAGCCCACGAAAAACAAAACACCAATTGGCCATCATGGAGGGAACAATGTCACGAAAGCTTTCGCGACGACAATTTGTAAGTGCGACTGCCATGTCGTCCGCAGCGCTGATCACGGCGCCATATGTGCGCGGCGCTTGCGCCGCTGGCAAACTGTCGATGGGTTTTTGGGACCACTGGGTGCCGGGCGCCAACAAGACCTTGACCGATCTCGTCAATGAATGGGCTGCGAAGGAAAAGGTCGAGGCTCAGATCGACTACATCACCAGCCAGGGCAACAAGATCCTCCTGACCGTCTCCGCCGAAGCGCAAGCCAAATCCGGACACGATATCCTGGTCATGGCCACGTGGTTGCCGCATGCGAATGCCGAACTGCTCGAGCCCGTCAACGACATCATGGCGCCGATCATCCAGCAGAACGGCGCGGTCAACTACACAGTCGAATATCTCGGCCAGGCAGGTGGCAAGTGGCTCGCCGTTCCCTCGTGCGTCGGCAGCCAGATCAAGGGTCCCTGCTCGCGTATCGACCTGATGAAGAAATACGCCAATATCGACGTGCAGGAGATGTATCCGGCCGGCAGCCCGCCGAAAGCGGACAACTGGACCATGGATACGTTCCTTAGGGCTGCCGAGGCCTGCCAGAAAGGCGGCTTCCCTTTCGGCATCGGTGTCGGCGAGACCGCTGACAGCACTGATACCGCCGGCGCGATCTTCCAGTCGTTCGGCGCAGAACTCGTCGACGCCAAAGGCAACCTGACTGTCAGGACCGACGCCGTCCGGCAGGCGCTGGATTTCTACAAGAAGCTGATCGCCTTCCTGCCATCAGACGTCGCGGCATGGGACGACGCCTCCAACAACAAATGGCTGATTTCCGGCAGGGGCGCGCTGATCATGAACCCGCCGAGCGCCTGGGCAGTCGCCAAGCGCGACGCTCCGCAAGTTGCCCAGCAATGCTGGACCCACGGCTTTCCGGCCGGCCCAAGAGGTCGCTTCGCGCCCTACGTGCCCTTCTTCTGGGCCATATGGCAATTCTCCAGGAACAAGGCGGCAGCCAAGAGCCTGCTTGCGCATCTCTCGCAGCCGTCATCGATTGAGAAGCTGGTGGTCGCCAGCGGCGGCTATGATCTGCCGGCCTACCAGAACCTCACGACACTGGAGGTTTGGGCGGAAGCGGAGCCGCCAAAGGGCACGCTCTATCACTATCCGAACCCCTATAACCATCAGAAGCTGTCAGTTGCGGCCTCGCCAGCACCGCCCAAAGTCGCGCAGCAGATCTACTCGCAAGCGACGCTGACCAAGATGTGCCTGCGCCACTCGCAGGGTGAAGCAATGGAGAGGACCCTCGGATGGGCGGAAGCCGAGTGCGAAGGTTTCATGAGGAGCTGAAGACACGCACGCAATCCATGGCGACGAACTCAGGCGCGATTGCTAATAGCCTCACGACGTGGTTTTCAACTTGGTCTGTTGGCCTGCTATGGCTAGCACTGCCTTTCGATCATGGATGAGATTCTCAAGCCGATGGGCGGCGACATTGAGCGTAGCGGCATCAAGGGCGCCTTCGTCGTCGGTCCCCGCTCTGGCACGCTGCGCACGCAAAACTTCGTCGATTTGATTTTCAATCTCGAACAGCTCCGATTCCGTTTCAGCCTTTCTGATCCTTTGTCCCAGCGCGTATAGCGAATCCAGCGCAGCTTCTTTGGTCTCGAGTTCGCCGGATCTGAGAAATTTCCAGGCCGCTGCCAATATTGAGGCAAGCGCGCCCAATGCCATTGGCGTGAGAAAAATCGCGTTGCTCCACTTGTCCAGGAAGCTTTGCTGGGTGCCGTTGTAGAACTCCGCGGCGCCTGGATGAACCGGAAGATAGGCGCCGGGGTCGGTATCGGGTGCCTTCATCTGCGCCAGGATCGGCAGTTCGCCCGACAGGTCTCGGCGCGCGCTCGTAAAGGCTTGCGTGAAATCAGCAACCAGATCGTTATCAAGGGACTTCTTGGCAACCAGGTAGAACGAAACTTTCAGCGTCGTGACATCATCTGCCGGGATCGGAGGGGAGCCTCGCAACGTACCCTTGGGGATGTCGAAGCTCTCGTACGCGCGCTCCTTCTCGGCTATGGCTCCCGCAGCATCGATCGGGATCAGGACCGGGGCGGCTTTCCCGCTCTGGGAGAAGAGTCCCCGCACCAGCGACAAATACTTCTCGGTCATGGGCATCACGAAAAGGACGACCCGCACCTCCTTGCTATCGACCGCCCGGCGCGTGTCGGCCGGCGCAAGGTTCTTGAACACGACATTGGCGCGATCAAGGGCGTATTCCTTGGTCAGCACGCTGACGATCTTCTGATTGGTCTCGCCTCCAACCACCCCCACAGTAACGCGCTTGAGGCCGCTCATGTCGGTGATCGACGATCCCGGTGGCGCGACCAGCAACACCACCGCTTGAGCGAGGACGACGATAGCTTGCGCCTGCGACAGGTCGCCGACGTCGCCGCGGACCACCGCCAGATCGGTCTTGCCCGCGGCAAACTCGTTGGCGGACTCGAGTGCGCCAGTGGTTTCAACCACCTTGAGCCGGACCGGCGCGTTCACCTCGGTGAGGCGGCTCGCCAGCGCGGATACGACTCTTGGCGCCTCGCCGTCCAAGGATCCGACCGCGATCGACAGCGTGACCGGCCGGACATACCAGCGATACGCGAATAGACTTGCCCCCGCGGCCAGGGCAACCAGCCCGGCCACCATAGCGACGCGCAACCAGATCGGCAGCTTGATTGCGTCCATGCCTATTCTCGACAAATGATCATCCGCCGAACCTGCCTCTCCCCCTGCGCGAACCTCGAAAACCAAGTCATTAAGGACACCGCCACTACGACTGTTCTGCGTGACCCGCCTCCGCTAATCCGTTGTCGAATGGCTGGCTGCTTTCGGAGCCGATTGTTTCAGGTTCGAAGCTGCTTTTGTTTGATTGGTGCTGCAGTTTTCTGGCGAGTTCTTTTCTCCCACTATGCCCTCAAAAGGATCGCGAACGATCGCCTTCAGCGCCAACAGGTCATCCTCATTCAGAAAAGAGATCTTTCCTGCGGGCGTCGTCACCATTCTTCCAATCGTTGAGAGGGGAATGCCGAGTTTCGCCGACAACCTGGCCAGGTAAATGGTATCGCGGATCGTTTTGACATCTTCTCCGCCATGGCCGTTTGAAACCGAGTGAACTCCGATCGTTGCGCTCTCCGATACGTAGCGCTTCCGGCTCGCCAAGAAAATGAACGCACATGCCGAGTCGCACTCTCCCGAAACGTACGTCGTCAACCGCTTCTGACGCGTGAAGATTGCGATCTGGAATCCTTCATCGAGTTTTCCACCTTTCGAGCTGAGATCGATGCCGAGAACTCGCCGCTGGGCACTGAAATGAGATCTAAATCGTATGTAGTCGCCCTCTTCGATATCGCCCCGCAGCCTCAAGACATCTCCGGAGCAACCCGCCACGCGCGAAATCTCCATGCTCGCGCAATCCGCCGACAGGAAAATGGCTGAGAGTGTGAGTAGCGTCCTGATCACTCATCTCTCCCCAATCAGAAGCGCAACGGAATGGCTCTTGCTCCTAATTCAATGATCGGTCATCCGGCTGACATTGACTTAGGTCAAGGCAGGGCGAGCGAGCACAATTCCCGCTCGCAGTCGGCTGAAGCAAACGTGTCAAGGACGGCGACGCTCTATGTGGGCTTAAGGGGCTGGTTAGCGCCGCCTCTTGCGGAGTGAATGTGACCGGGCCTCAACGCCTGCGCCGGCGTTGCAACCGACAAGACGAAGCCGGCGACAGCAATCCTCCGGGAGGAGGCCGCAAGCGCTCAAGAAAGCAGAAGCGACCTTGACGGATGTGCAATGGAATTGCGCGAACAAACGTGATCACTAGAGCATGATCCGGAAAAGTGGACACCGGTTTTCCGAAAAGATCATGCTCAAACAAAGGGCTAGAGCGGGATGACGATTCGAAGAGAAGTCATCACGCTCTAGGACAGCACGAATGACCGATTGCCGCAGGCCAGGACGATCGGGCCCGCTCAACAAAAAGCCCCGGACGATGCCGGGGCTTGAAGTTTGCTGGAGATTGACAGTCGATCAGTAAGGGGCAGGCGATGCATAACCGCCCCAGTTGAAGTGATAGTTCACGCGCACCGTGACCATGTCCACGTCCTGGCTGATCCGATTGAGCGCACCGGCAACGATGGGATTGACCACCGAGAACGAATTGTTCGCATTGCCCATGAACAGGTGGTCGTACTCGACACCGACCGACCAGTTCGGTGCGAAGCCGTACTCGTATCCGACACCCACGCTACCGCCCCAGCGGGTCGAACTGAACGAGGCCAGACTACTGCCTGTAAGCGTATCGAGAACGCTGAAGCTGTTGCTCGTCACCGCTGCGCCACCCTTGAAGTACAGCAGCGACGTGTTCCAGGCATAGCCGATCTGACCGGTGAAAAGACCAATGCCGTCCGTTTTCACGCGCGTCGAGAAAAATGGATCGATGAGGCTGGCGCGCGTGTTCTGGAGATCGGCCCAATCCCCCTGGGCTTCCAGGCCGGCCACCCAGCCGCCGCCAAACTGCCAGCGATACCCGATCTGACCGCCGACCAGACCGCCGGACCGCTCACGACACCCGTCGCTGAAGACTCCACCGAACGCGTCGATAAAGTTCCAGCAATTGCGGCTCTGGCCCCAGCCGCCATTGGCGCCGACGTAGAAGCCGGTCCAATTGTAGACCGGCGGAAGCGGCGGCGGTGGCGGCGCCTTGACCGCCATATCAGCGGCCAGCGCCGGCGCGGTCGCGCCGAGTGCAATCAAACCAACAGTGCCCAGCAAAAATTTCTTCATATCGTTCCCCCTCTTCGGCGTCGCCTAAGGATCGGACGACCGATGGACTTGTTGCGGCGATTAACGTCTGCATTCCAATTCCACCCGCGAGCATAGATCATTTCACCCGCGAAACTTGTGCTAGTACGGCAACACTCGGATTTTGTTTCGGGAATAAGTGGCAGCCACTCTGACACTTCGAATTATGCGCTTTGTGCCATCGCCGCCGCGTTTCTGCGGCGGCTTCAGGATCACTCGGCATCCCTGTCGCAGAACGCAGGCGTGGACATCGGGAAAAAGCTGACCCCGTTATCGATAGAGAAGAGGGCACAATGAAGCTGGTCGAGGCCAAGCGATTGCTGCTCGTTGCGACGGCGCAGCTTGCTTGACGCGGGCTCGGCCCTACAGCGTCTCCAGCACCGTCGACGTTCGCTAAAAGCCCCGCCACATTCTGTCGTTGAACCATTCTTTGACCGGGTTGGACTAACGTCCAGGCGGAAATTCTCCGTTCGCTATATCGAACGGACGGCAAAAGACTTTTTTTGCGCTACCTCGGCTGTGAATGACAGCCGTCGACGGCGCCCGCCTCTTTATTGCTCGGCCAGAAAATGCTGGCCCGAAAAACAGTCACCGCTAGTTACGGAGGAGATGCCATGACGGAGATCCGGCTGGCCTCGCTGCAGGGCGGGGCGATTACGTTTGCAAGCGATGCGATCGATGCCTTTCGGCAAACATTGCGGGGCGATGTCTGCCTGCCCAACGAGCCGGGCTATGACGAGGCACGCACAATCTGGAATGCGATGATCGACCGCCACCCGGGCGCGGTCGTACGCTGCAAAGGAGCTGCAGACATCATGCGCGCCGTGGGGTTTGCGCGCGACCACGGAGTCCTGCTCGCCGTGCGTGGTGGTGGCCACAACATCGCGGGCAATGCTGTTTGTGAAGGCGGGCTGCTGATCGATCTTTCGCTGATGCGTTCGGTGCGGATCGATCCGCGTAACCGCACCGCGCGCGTGGAGCCGGGCGCAACGCTTGGCGAATTCGACAAGGAGGCGCAGGCTTTCGGCCTTGCCACGCCCCTCGGCATCAACTCGACGACTGGCGTTGCGGGATTGACGCTGGGCGGCGGCTTCGGCTGGCTCAGCCGCAAATTGGGGCTTGCCGCTGATAACCTCATCTCGGCCGACGTGGTGACGGCCGATGGCGGACTCGTGCGAGCGAGCGAGGCCGAGGACGCTGACCTGCTCTGGGCGCTGCGCGGAGGCGGCGCCAATTTCGGCGTCGTGAGCTCGTTCGAGTTTCGCCTGCATCCGGTCGGCCCAATGGTGCTCTCTGGACTCATCATCCATCCCTTCGCTCGGGCGAACGAGCTTCTTGCGGGCTATCGCGACATCGCCGCCAAAGCGCCGGACGAACTCACGATCTGGGTGGTGCTCCGGCAGGCGCCGCCGCTGCCATTCTTGCCTGTCGAAATGCACGGCAAGGAAATCGTCGCGTTCGCCGTCTGCTACACGGGTGGCGAGGACGAGGGTAACCGCGCCCTGGAACCGTTGCGCGCGCTTGGGGAGCCGGTTGCCGACGTGATCGGCATGCAGCCTTTCGCAAGCTGGCAGAGCGCGTTCGACCCGTTGCTCACGCCCGGAGCCTACAATTACTGGAAGTCGCACAATTTCGCCGAGCTCGGCGACGGCCTGCTCGACGCCCTAGTAAGCCATACGAAGAGCTTGCCGACCGGTGAGAGCGAAATTTTCATTGGTCAGCTTGGCGGCGCCACCAGCCGCGTGGCTGTCGACGCGACGGCGTTCCCCCACCGCGACGCCAGATTTGTCATGAACGTCCATACGCGGTGGCGCGACCGCGGCGACGAGCAACGCTCGATTAGCTGGGCGCGCAGGTTGTTTGCTGAGACTGCGCCGTACGCAACCGGCGGCGTCTACGTCAACTTCATGCCGGAGGATGAGAGCGATCGCGTGTCCGGCGCCTACGGCCCGAACTACGCTCGTCTCGCGGCGCTCAAGGCCCAGTACGATCCCGGCAACCTGTTCAGGCTAAATCAAAATGTTCTTCCGGCCGCCGCGCAGCGACCGGCCGCCTGACAAGGACGCAAAAACAAGAAGCCCGGCCGCTCGGCCGGGCTTTTCGTTGCAAATCTTGGGCTGGCTGCTTACGCCGCCTCGTCGGCCACGGTGGCGTCGTCGCTGTCGCCGTCGAGATCGTCGGCGTCGCCTTCACCGTCGCCGTCCTCGGCGCCGGCTTCGGCCTTGGCTGCGCCACGGCGCGGGCTCTTGGCGAGCTGGCTCTCGATTTCCTTGATCGCTTCGGTCTCGGTCGAGTGCTGCACGACCGCGATCTCGCGCGACAGCCGGTCGAGCGCCGCTTCATAGAGCTGGCGTTCGGAGTAGGACTGCTCGGGCTGCGATTCCGAACGATAGAGGTCGCGCACCACTTCCGCGATCGCGACGATATCGCCCGAATTGATCTTGGCTTCGTATTCCTGCGCCCGGCGCGACCACATCGTGCGCTTGACGCGGGCACGGCCCTTCAGCGTCTCCAGCGCCTTTTTGACCAGAGCCGGGTCGGACAATTTGCGCATGCCGACATTGGCGACCTTCGCGGTTGGGACGCGAAGCGTCATCTTGTCCTTCATGAAGCTGATGACAAACAGTTCCAGCTTGGCGCCCGCAATCTCCTGCTCCTCGATCGCGAGGATCTGGCCGACGCCGTGAGCCGGATAGACCACGAATTCGTTGGCCTTGAATCCCTGACGCTGGGTCACGACCTTCTTCGGCTCCTCGACGCGCGGGGCCGCGGCAACCGGCTTCGCAGCCGGCTTGACGGCGGCCTTCGGCGCAGGAGCTGCAGCCTTGGGAGCAGTCTTGGCGGCGACTTTCGAAGCAACGGTCTTCTGGGCTGTCGCTTTCGCGGCAGTTTTGGCAGTCTTTTCTGGCATCACGCTTCTTTTGTTCTTCGAGGACTTTGTAGCCGCAGCCTTACGGGCTTCCTTCACGGACGCCCTGGCACGACCCTTGACTGCGCTGCGGGCAACTGCAGCGGCTTTCTTTGACGATTTGGAAGCACTCTTTTTACGCGTTTTCTGTGACACAGCCTGCGCGCGGAAACTGCCACGCCCCTGTTCGGTGTTTTTGCGGAAACGAACGGGGCCAAAGATCAGGATGGCCGGGTTCGGCTCTGACAATGTGCCCAATATAGCACATTTTCCGCAAAAATCAATGATTTAGGGCCGAATCCCGTCGCCTGCCGGGGCTGACGGTCATAACTCTGTCAACAGGGTTAAACGACGGCGTGCTTCTCCGCCTGAAAACGGTCTCGATCCGGCCAGGGACAGCGCGCGAATCAGTCGCCGGTTCCGGGGTTGGCAGAGAAATATTTCTCGAACTTGCCTTCCTGCCCGTCGAACTCCTTGGCGTCAGGGGGCGAGTCCTTCTTCTGGGTGATGTTTGGCCAGCTCTTGGCGTATTCGCTGTTGACCTCGAGCCACTTCTCCAGGCCCGGCTCGGTATCCGGTTTGATCGCATCCGCCGGGCATTCTGGTTCGCAGACGCCGCAATCGATGCATTCCTCGGGATGGATGACCAGCATGTTCTCGCCCTCGTAGAAACAATCGACGGGGCAGACCTCGACGCAATCGGTATATTTGCACTTGATGCAGTTTTCAGTGACGACGTAGGTCATCCAGGACTCCGAACCAAAGACTCCGAAAGCGGATTCATTCTTTGAAAGGCTTGCGTTTCAAAAATTGCGTAGCGCAGGAGAACCGCTGCTGCAAGATAAGCAAGCCGGTTTTCGGCGCCGTCTTTCGCGCAACTGATTGCCTGCCCGAGATAATCACTCGGGGCGGCTCTGCAAATCCTCGTACAGCACCCGCGCTGCCGTCGCGTCGCCCCGCCGCTCGGAGAAGCCGATCACCTTCAGCACGCGCACGCTGCGATCGAGCGCGATGGTCAGCACGTCGCCCGATTTGACCGCGTGCCCGGGCGCGCTTTCGCGCACGCCGTTGATGCGGACATGGCCGGCCTCGACCAGCGCGGCGGCGCTGGTGCGCGCCTTCACCACCCGCGCGTGCCACAGCCATTTATCGAGACGCTGGCGCTCCAATCGGCCTCATTCCTGGGTTGGCGCGGCTCAATCCTTGCGGTTACCGGCGAGCTGCTCCTTCAACGCCGCGAGTTTTGCGAACGGCGAATTCGGATCGATCGCGCGTTCGCGTTCGCGCGGCGCCGAACTCGCATATTGGCGGAGCGCCGGGCCGCTCTCGCGCCCCTTGTCGCGGCCGCCTTTGTCGCGGAAATCACGGCCGCCGCGCTCGCGGTCGCTACGGTCGCGATCCTTGCGGTCGCCGGAGAATTTATCGCGGCGGCGATCATTGTCGCGGTCGCGGCCCTTGCCCTCGACGCGCTCGCGGCGCCCGCCTTTGTCCTCACGCGGGGCGCCATTGCTGGCGGCCGCAGCTCCCACGGGCGCATCCTCGCGCGGTTTGCGGAATTCGTGATGGCGGCGACCACGGCGCTGCTGGTCGCGCTGGGCGCCATCGGCACCTTCACCCGCTGCGGCGGCGCCCTGTGCGCCATCGCGCGGCTGATGGCGGTGGCGGCTGCGGTCATGGCGCGGGCGACGCTCCTCGGAGCGGCCGCCGGGGCGCCAGACTTCGACCAGTTGCGGCTCGGCCGGGGTCTCGGCTGCGGCTGGCTCGGTAACGGCGTCGGCTGGTGCAGCTTCTTCGGTGCTGGCTGCAGCCTCGGCTGTTGCCTCCGTCGGCGCGGGCTCCTCCGGCGCATCGGCCGCGACTTCTGCGGGAGCTGCCGCCTCCGGCTGCACTTCGGCAACGGGCGCCTCGATCGCCTCGGGCTCCGCCTGCGTTACAGCCATCGGCTCCCGCTGCGCCTCAGTCACCTCCGGTTCCGGCTGCGCTTCCGCGACGGGCTCTGCGGCGGCGGCCGCTGGTTCCTCGCTCGGCGCAGGCGCCAGGGTCACTTCGGGCAACAGCGCCGCGGATGGGCTGGCCTCAGCGGACGCGGGCAGCTCGGCGGCCACTTCTTCCGCCGGTGCCCCCGCAGTGGCCTCGGCGGTCGCTTCCACCGCCGGCGTCTCGGCGGACACTGTCTCGACCACTTCCACCGGCTTCGGCGGCGGGGGCGGGCGGCGCTCCATGCGATAGCCGAGCGCGCGCAGGACCGAGGCGAAATCCTCGCCGGCCGAGCCGGTGAGCGAGGTCATCGCCTGCGTCACCACGAAGCCGCGGCCGTCGAACGCGCCCGCAGGCTTCTCGCCCGGCGCGCCCTCGCGCCAGGCCAGTGCAGGACGGATCAGATCCGCCAGCCGCTCCAGGATGTCGACGCGCACTGCCCGCTCGCCGCACTGCTTGTAGCCGAGCACGCGATAGGCATCGCGCGGCAGCCCCTTGTCGATCGGGAATGAGGTCCGCCCGCTCGACGCCAGATGCTGCACGTTCGACAGCGCCGACAGATCGACATTGTCCTGCTTCTCGGCCCAGAGCAGCGAGGCCAGCGCCCGCGCCGCCGGCTTGAGGAGCTGCGGGAAGTAGATGTGATAGGCGCCGAAGCGGACGCCGTATTTGCGCAAGGTCGCGCGCGAGGGCTGGTCGAGATCCTTCATCTCGGACGCGATCTTGGTCCGCTCCAGCACGCCGAGAGCTTCCACCAGTTGGAACGCGATGCCGCGCGCAATCCCCTGCAGGTCCTCTGCCTTCGACAGGTCGAACAGCGGCCCGAGCAATTTCGTAATATGCGTCTTGAGCCAGAGATCGAGCCGGTTCTGCACGGCCTCGCGCGGCGCGCCGGTCAGCCGCTCGTCGGAGATGATGCGGAGGCGCGGATGCAGCGCGTCGTCGGCCGCGGCGAGTTTGGCCACCGCATCGCCGGTCCAGCGGATAGTACCGTCGGAGGTTAGCACGAAGGTTTCGTCCGGCGCGGCGCTCAGTTTCTCGGCCCGCGTATCGATCTCGCGCGCCAGCACCTGCTGGGCTGCGGCCTGCAGCGCCTTGGCATCTGAGCCCGCTTCCGCCGCGTCAGGCGCAAAAGTGAATCCGTCGAGCCGGCCGATCACATGCCCCTCGACGATGACTTCGCCGGTCTTGCCGATTTCAGTATTCAAAACAGAGTTCTCCCGCAGGCGGCGCATCAATACACTGGTACGCCGATCAACGAAACGCTCCGTGAGCCGTTCATGCAGCGCATCGGACAATTTATTTTCGAGCTCGCGCGTGATCCCCTGCCAATGTTCGGGATCGGACAGCCAGTCCGGCCGGTTCGCCACAAAGGTCCAGGTGCGCACCTGAGCGATCCGGCCCGACAGCGTGTCGATATCGCCGTCGACGCGGTCGGCCTGATCGACCTGGGCAGCAAACCATGCATCGGGAATACGCCCCTTTTGTATCAGGAAGCCGTAAACCGTGGTCACAAGCTCGGCATGGGCCGCGGGCGATAGCTTTCGGTAATCGGGTATCTGGCAAGTGTCCCATAGCCGCTCGACGGCGACAGCGCCATGCGCCATGTCGCGCACCTCGGCATCGCGCGCGGCGTGGTCGAGCACGCGCATGTCTTCCGCGATCGGCGCCCTCGTCAGCACTTCATGCGACGGCGGCAGCGACAACGAGACCTGCAAGCTGCCGAGCGAGGAGAAATCCAGCTTCGAGTTGCGCCATTGCAGCATTTTCACGCTGTCAAACGTGTGGTTCTGCAGCGCGTTCACCAGTTCCGGCTCGAACGGCGCGCAGCGCCCTGTGGTGCCGAAGGTACCATTGCGCGTCGCGCGGCCGGCTCTGCCTGCGATCTGCGCAAACTCGGCCGGTGTCAGGCGGCGGAACTGATAGCCATCATATTTGCGGTCGGAGGCGAAGGCGACGTGATCGACGTCGAGGTTCAGCCCCATGCCGACGGCGTCGGTGGCGACGAGATAATCCACGTCGCCGTTCTGGAACATCGCCACTTGCGCATTGCGTGTGCGCGGCGAGAGCGAGCCGAGCACGACCGCTGCGCCGCCATGCTGGCGGCGGATCAATTCGGCGATCGCATAGACCTCGTCCGCCGAGAACGCGACGATCGCGGTGCGCCGCGGCTGCCGCGTGATCTTGCGGTCGCCGGCGAATTCGAGCGTCGAGAGCCTGGGCCTTGTGATGATGGAGGCGCCGGGCAACAGCCGCTCGATGATGGGACGCATCGTCGCAGCCCCGAGCAGCAGCGTCTCGTCGCGCCCGCGCCGATTGAGGATACGGTCGGTGAAGACATGCCCGCGCTCGAGATCGGCCGCGATCTGGATCTCGTCGACGGCAAGGAACGAGACATCGAGATCGCGCGGCATCGCCTCGACGGTCGAGACCCAGAAGCGCGGCGACTTCGGCTTGATCTTCTCCTCGCCGGTGATCAGCGCGACGCTCTCAGGCCCAGCGCGATCGGCGATCTTGTTGTAGACCTCACGCGCCAAGAGCCGCAGCGGCAGCCCGATCAGCCCGGACGAATGCCCAAGCATGCGCTCGATGGCCAGATGCGTCTTGCCGGTATTGGTCGGCCCGAGCACGGCCGTGACGCCGGCGCCGGGCGCGCGCTCATGGGCGAAGGGAGGAGAGGAAAGAGCCATGATTTCGAGGTGCTTTTCTTGATGCTTTTCTTGGAGATGAAAGAAAGCGCGACTAGGAAAATTGTCTCAGATTGCTACACGGCGGATGCCGCCGCTTAAGCTTCGGAACGAGTTGAGAACGAATCGCGGCCGAATCGCTGACTCCACCTGTGTTCTCCTCCGTTCACCGCAACATCTCGTGTCGGCATTTCAGTTCCAGCACCAAATCGGGTTTAGCAGCGATCACGATGACAGCGAAATTGTTAAAGCCGGAGTCGAATCAGAAGCGGCAAAGAGTCAACAGGATTCGACGATCTGCCCGGCTCGTCATGCCCGGGCTTGACCCGGGCATCCATCGAGAGAAGGGCTCTTCGTAAGATGGATTGCCGGGTCAAGCCCGGCAATGACGAGCGGAGCACTCGGTCCATCTCCTTGCGACCAGCCCCGCCCTACTGCGTCTTCGCCACCCGCGGTGGCATGGCAGACGTCACGAACGACGTCGCCTCCAGCATGGCGAGCCCGAACGGCGTCGGGATCTTGACGCGGAACGGGATCAGGATGCGCGTGCCCGCGATCGGCACGAAGGTGATCTCCATGTTGCGCGCCTCGGCGAGGTACTTGATCACCGGACGGTCGGGGATATAGCCCGCGATCGGCGTGAAATAGATCGCGCAGACCAGCGCCGGGCCCTGATAGCCCTTCTCCGCCTTGACCATCTCCACGCGCTTGAAATCGAGCTTCAAATCGTAGCGCAGCCGGCCGTCGAATATGCCCGCGCTCGTACGGCAGCTATCCGGGCTCATCAGCTCGCCCGTGCCCGGCACCCGGAGCAGCGAGCCGGTCATCGGATCGAACACGTTCTTCTTGTGGCCCTCGGTGACCGGGATGCGGTTCGGATCGACCGGCGGTTCCGGCTCGATCACAGTTTCCTTGATGCTGCCGCCACTGAGCGCCATCCGAATGATCTCGGATTTCTTGTAGCTGTTGTAGTTGACGGTATAGCCCGCCGCCACCAGCGCGCCATTGACCACGCGCCCCTGGGATCCGCCCACCCCGCCGGCGCCAGCAAATGCCTTGAGCAGCCCGGAGGTGCCGCCCTGCGCGATCGCGGAAAAGGTGTCGTCGCCGATCTCGATGGTCCAGCTTCCCTTGCCGACGGCAATACCGGCCAGCGAGGCCTCATACTGCGCATCCAGCCGGCCCTGCGCGAGCGCGCCCTCCGGCAACATCAGGAACAGCGCGCCGGCGCACAACAGCCAGGATTCCCTCACTGAGGGCAGAAAACTGCTGAAAATGCTCACAAACTTAACGATCCTGTCGTCGGCGCCGAAAGATCATCTAGGGAGAAATGACCGGCAAGCAACGCGGGCGAATACGGAACCACTTACGGGTGTGAATACGCCCTTTATATGGTTTGTTAAACGGCTGAACGGCCTTGTGAACGTGCAGGTTTTGCGTGCCATAGGGTTTTACCGTTCGCGCGAAGAAAACGCCCCGAATCGAGGATTTCGGAACCAGGGAAAGCGGCTCCAAACCCGATAAAACCTTGACGCTTTGCAGCTCACCCCCTATACGTCCGCGGTTCCTGGAAAATGGACGTAGGTTTAGACCCCCGCCGCGCGCGGCGCGCGCTGTTGGTTTAGCGGGGATGGAAGAGGATTTGAACAATGTCGCGGCGCTGTGAACTGACGGCCAAGGGCCCGCAAGTGGGCCACAAGGTGAGCCACTCGAACATCAAGACCAAGCGGCGCTTCCTGCCGAACCTCTGCAATATTACCTTCCAGTCGGAATCGCTCGGCCGCAACATCCGCCTGCGCGTCTCCTCGAACGCGGTGAAGAGCGTCGACCACAACGGCGGCCTCGATGCGTTCCTCTTGAAGGCGAGCGCCGCAAACCTCTCGCCCCGCGCGCTGGACCTGAAGCGCCAGATCGAGAAGAAGCGGACAGCGGCTGCGGAGCAGAAGGCGAGCTGAGGCTCGCTGTATCAGAGTAGCGATTTGAGAATTTGAGCGGCCGGGTCGAAAGACCCGGCCGTTTTTGTTATGAAGGAACCCAACATTGCTCTTGGACCCCAAATAATCGGTAGGTGTATTTGGAAGTGGCCCTTGAAGCATTGCGCGCGCGAAGTGCTAACTCAACACTCCACCTAGTCCGCTCGGCTGCTTCCTGAGCGACGGCCTCCAAATCCTCCTCCGCTAATTACGGTGAACTGCATGTCGATCAGTGAGACCGCCAAAGACGAAACTCTCGAAGAGGCTGTCTCGGCCGCACTCGGCATTGAGGAGGAGAAGCTTGACCAAGGCTGGGTCATCGATAAGCCGTTTGACCCAGATAAGATCAAAGTCACAACCGAGAAGAAGACGATCGATTTGCTCGTTCGACGGATTGATCACAAGGAGATCGATCTAGCACCTGAGTTTCAAAGGCGAGCAAGAGTTTGGCACCCAAGAAGAAAAAGCCAACTTATTGAGTCGTTATTGCTGCGTATTCCGTTGCCAGTCTTCTATGTCGCAGCGAATCAACGCGACGACTGGTCCGTCGTTGACGGCTTACAGCGTCTTACAACCATCTACGACTTTATGAAAGACGAGTTTGTTCTTTCTGGCCTAGAGTATCTCGGTGCTTTAGAGGGCCTCACGTTTAGCGAACTGGATCGCGCCATGCAGCGGCGCATCGAAGAAACAGAACTGGTCATTAACGTCATCCAACCGGGCACTCCCGAAGAGGTGATGATAAACATTTTCAAACGCATCAACACGGGCGGCGTACCCCTAAACGGTCAGGAAATTCGTAATGCTCTGAACAAAGGACCCGCACGCGAATTTCTGCGGACTTTGGTTGAGACGAACGAATTCCAGTCGGCAACAGACCACAGAGTTCGAGACGAGCGGATGGACGCCCAGGAGATGGTCTTACGCTTCCTTGCCTTTACGATCGTCCCATGGAAGGACTACCGAATAAATGACTTGGATGCATTTCTGAACGAGACGATGCGCAAGCTCAACGAAATGTCTTCGGGAGAGCGCCGGAAGCTGGAAACAGAATTCAAGCGTGCGATGGAGGCAGCAAGCGACATTTTTGGCAATAACGCGTTTCGTAAGCCGCGCATCTTAGGCGATGGTCGAAATCCAGTCAGCAAACCGCTTTTCGAAAGCTGGAGTGTCAATCTTGCTGCATTGAACGATGACTTGTTGAGCAGACTAATCAGTCGCAAAAAAAGTTTGGTCGACCGCTTTCATGCTCTGGTGCGAGACGACCCTGAATTTGTAATCTCAATTTCCTACTCCACTGGCGTTCCTAAACGGGTTGAAAAGCGCTTTGGGACAATTCACGATCTAGTGCGGGGCGAGCTGCTGGAGGCTTCATGATCAAAGAACTCGCGCTCACAAACTTTAAGTGCTTTGCGAATCAAAAAATACCAATGGGGTCATTGACGCTTCTTTCCGGCCTAAACGGCATGGGAAAGAGCAGCGTTATTCAAAGTTTGCTCGTGCTCCGACAGTCGTTTCAGAGCGGCATATTGGCTCGGGGCGCACTCCTGACTTCGGGTCCGCTAGTCGACCTTGGATCCGTTTCTGACGTCTTGTTCGAACGAGCGAAAGAAGACTCTTTAGCGATCGAGCTCCTCTTCGATAAACCGAAATTTGCGTTCTCCCCAAAGACGTACGCCTCTTTCTCATTTTCTGTTATTTCGGGAGACAGGCTGCTCGGTGAACAAGCCAACATTGAAGCAGCGATCGACAGGGTAAAGGCGCAACCGAACCAATCGATTTTTTCAGACAATCTTCGGCAGGAGCATATTGGAAATTTTCAGTAGTTGGGTGCCGAAAGGAATGGACCAAGAAAATTCTCGCCGATGCTGCATTCCAAGACTTCATCGCTAGAGCTCGGCTCGCGCGGTGAATACACCCTACACATGCTCGAAATGTTTCAGGATTCGATCCTTATAGCTCCCGATGACCCTCGGTCAAAGTCGGGCTTTGGAGAACGCCTGAGAGACCAAATTGAAGTTTGGCTCGGTGAGATTAGTCCAGGCGTAAATCTCGCTATCAAGGCAATCCCAGATGCGGATCTCGTCGTAAGTGGCTTTTCGTTTGGCGGCTCGGGTCAACTGAGGAGCCGTGAGTATCGCGCCACCAACGTGGGATTTGGCCTTTCGTACGTCTTGCCAGTCCTAGTTGCGCTGCTCGCAACTGCGCCAAAAGGAATTGTTTTAATCGAGAATCCCGAAGCTCACCTCCACCCGCATGGGCAAACCAAGCTGGGGGAGCTATGCGCACGAGCAGCAGCGGCCGGACTACAAGTGATCATTGAAACACACTCTGATCACGTCTTAGACGGCGCGCGAATTGCCGTGCGCGACGGTCTGCTCGAAGCACAAAGAGCAACGTTTCACTATTTTAAGAGAACCGATGGTGAGATCGAAATAACGAGTCCCACCATCGATAAGGACGGAAAGCTTAGTGACTGGCCCTCGGGATTCTTTGATCAAGGACGCCGCAACACCGCACGATTGCTAAAGCCAAAGAACTAATACAATGGGTGATTACGTATTAAATTCAGCTTGTCTATCTCCAAGCTATTCGAGTCAAGCAGAGGCGTCAGTTCACATAACTCAATTGCTTGAGGGGCTTGCCGCAGTTGATGACAACAGCGATCGCTTGCCCGTCTTAAGATTGCCGTCGGATCCTTGGGGCATTATTCTTTTCAAAGACGCTCAGAGCGGCACGGAAGTCTCGTTGGGAGAGCTAGCGCATAGCCTCTATTTCGACGTCAATACTCGAGATCACGCGGCTTATTTTGATCAACTCGCTCGCACGATCCCAACGGATCAAGGCCTCGATGAGGAAATCATTGAAGAGTTGCTTCGTCTAGAGCCGGACAAGCCAGTCCCCAATCTCGAACATACATTCAAAAGCGTCCAAGCGGCAGGTCTTGACGCAACATTGTGCGCACTAACGGGTTCGTTGTTGCTCAGTTTGCTGCGAGATCAACTGTGGAACTTTAGCCGCATGGGATTTCTCGCGGAAGAAATCGAATACGCCTTCGATCATATAGCAAATGTCGGCCACTCAAATGAGATCTTGGCCCGAAGATTAGCGGTTACAAGAGAAGACTTAACTCTGAGGAATTTCTGGGCGAACAAAGAAGCGGCGTTCCCCCACCTCATTTTTGGCGCAGATGTAGAGAGCCAACTTAAGAACTTCGATAGCAGATATATACCTCTGCTATTTAGGCGTTTGGCGGAATTGAATGAGAAAAGCCGCATTTGGTCACAGACTGGACACCTTCCTACGACGCCGCCCGCGATAACACCCGAATCCAAGGCGACTATGTCGCAATTTGGCGACAACCGAAGGTTCTCGGATAGCAATGGAAATCCTCAGACATTTGAGGATCACGTGTGGGTCGAATCCACAAACAGAGTACATATCCTTCTACACGACGACAGTAGGCGTATTGAAATCGGGTATGTAGGGCATCATCTCCCAACCGCGACGCAACCCACTTAGTCCGGAGCATTGCTCGTTTGGTTATTGAGGACCAGTAGGTCCGGTAGCCCAGACTGGAGAACGTGCTGCAACAAAAATTCGTTCTCTGCTATACTCGCCGAGGTAGCAGGGAGGGGCCGCCATGCGGAACATCGTGATTTGCTGCGATGGGACGGGGAACGAGATCAACGAGAACATCTCCAACGTCCTGAAGCTCTATCGTTGCCTGCGCAAGACGGAGAAGACACAGCCGCGGCAGTTCGTCTATTACGATCCAGGCGTCGGCACGCTCGCGCGGCCGGATCCGTGGCGGAAGCTGAAGCAGGATTTCATTGCGATCCTTGGGCTCACCACCGGCTATGGGCTCGATGACAATGTGCTCGCGGCCTATGAATTCCTGGTGCAGCATTACCAGGATGGCGATGCGATCTATCTGTTCGGCTTCTCGCGCGGCGCCTATACCGTGCGGGTGCTGGCGGGGCTGATCCACAAGATCGGGCTGATCTCGCCGGAGCAGGTCAACCTCGCCGGCAGCGGGCTCACCGCCTACAAGCAGTTCTCGGATAGCCACAAGACTGGCGCGGACGCCAGCCTGCGGGCGCTGCCGCCGCCAAGCGACGAGTTCGGGCCGCTGCCGAAGGACCGCTACGACAACGCGGCGCAGTTCGCGCGCATCCTCTCGGTGCGCTGGCCGACCATCCGCTTCGTCGGCGTCTGGGATACGGTCGCCAGCATCTTCGTGCCGCGGCCGGACCGGTTCTATTGGCCGAGCCTGGAAGAGCTCGCCTTCACGATGCACAATCCGAGCATCCGCACCTTCCGCCAGGCGATCTCGATCGACGAGCGGCGCTGCATGTTCCGCCTGAAGAAGTATGACGAGCCGCAGCTGTTCTTCAGCAACCGCTTCATCCCCGATGAGAAGGCCGAGCCGCAGGACATCCTGCAGGTGTGGTTCGCTGGTGTGCATGGCGACATCGGCGGCGGCTATCCGGAAGCGCAAAGCGCGCTGTCGAAATATCCGCTGCTGTGGATGATCGAGGAAGCCACCAAGTTCGGGCTGACGGTGAACATGCAGATGGTGAAGCAACTCGCCTGGGGCGTGCAGCGCAGGGGCAGCCCGTTCACTTACGTGAAGCCCGATGTGGCGGGCGAGATGCACGACCCGATGACCTGGGGCTGGCGCATGCTCGAATACATCCCGAAGAAGGCCACCTACAAGGAATGGCCGGAGCGCAAAACGCATTTCGGCTTCTACATCCCCGACTGCGAGCCGCGGCTGATTCCTGAAGATGCCGTGATCCATGAATCGGTGGTGAAGCGCATGGACGCGGTGACGGACTATCGGCCGATCAACCTGCCGAAGCAGTACAGGACCTTCCCGATGCCGGAAGCGCCGACAGAGCAGGCCCCACCGGAAGCGGCGTGAGCGGCGGCGCGTGTTGCGCGACGCCTGCGCCGCAGTCTCCCGCCTCTCCCCTTGTGGGAGAGGCCGGATTTCGCGCGTCAGCGGGAAATCCGGGTGAGGGGTATGCCTCCGCGAGGCGTAGTCCCTCGATAGGCCGGGACCCCTCACCCGGATCGCATTCCGCTTCGCTGCATGCGCTCAGGCCTCTCCCACAAGGGGAGAGGCGAAGCGGAGCAAGCGGCAAAACCACAGGCCAGCACCACTAATTCCTTCTCGCGGCATGCTCGCCAATCACATGCATTTGCCGCGGCGCCACCTCCCCGCCCGCGCGCTTGCCACGATCTCCGCCCGCTGGTTTGCTCATCCTGTCGACACGCCGCGCGTGCGGCGCGCTCGATCCGATAACAAGCAGAACAAGAGCAAGGGAGAGAGACAATGAAATGGCAAGCGTTCGTCGCGATCGCAGCGCTCGTGACATCGGCAGCCGCGGCGGCGGAGAAGAAATATGGGCCAGGGGTGACCGACACCGAGATCCGGCTCGGGCAGACCTCTCCCTATAGCGGGCCGGCCTCGGCCTACAGCGTCATCGCGAAGACCCAGCTCGCCTATTTCAAGATGATCAACGACAAGGGCGGCCTCAACGGGCGCAAGATCAACCTGATCAGCCTGGATGATGCCTACAGCCCGCCGAAGACCGTGGAGCAGACCCGCAAGCTGGTCGAGCAGGAGGAAGTAGCCGCGATCCTCAACCCGCTGGGCACGCCGACGGGATTGAGCGTGCGCAAATATCTCAACGACAAGAAGGTACCGCAGCTCTTCGTCGGCGCCGGCGCGACGCTGTGGGGCGACCACGAGCACTTCCCCTATTCGATCGGCTTTCAGCCCTCCTACCAGGCCGAGACCGCGGTCTACGCAAAATACGTGCTGAAGAACAAGCCGGACGCGAGGATCGCGCTGTTCTACCAGAATGACGACGCCGGCAAGGATTACGGCAACGGCTTCAAGAAGGGATTAGGGCCGGAGCACGCCAAGATGATCGTGGCGGAGGCGACGTATGAATCCACCGATCCGACCATCGACAGCCAGATCGTGAAGCTGAAATCATCCGGCGCCGACGTGCTGTTCATGCATGCGATCCCGAAGCAGGCGGCGCAGGCGATCCGCAAGGTCGGCGAGATCGGCTGGAAGCCGGATATGTTCTTCCTGGCCGCAACCTCGACCTCGGTCTCCTCAGTGCTGAAGCCCGCCGGCTTCGAACATGCGAAGGGCATCATCTCGTCCTACTCGCTGAAGGACCCGAACGATCCGCAGTGGAAGGACGACAAGGATGTCCAGCAATGGCTTTCCTTCATGAAGGCCTATTTCCCTGACGGCAACATGCAGGACCAGCTCATCGTCTACGGCTATGTCGTGGCGGAAGCCACGGTGCAGGTGCTGAAGCAATGCGGCGACGAGCTGACGCACGAGAACATCATGAAGCAGGCCGCCAATCTCGACACGACGCTGCCGATGCTGCTGCCCGGCATCAAGCTCAAGACATCACCGACCGACTACTTCCCGATCGAAGCCATGCGCCTGCAGCGCTTCAACGGCGAAACCTGGGAGCTGTTCGGCGAAACCATCGGCAACGATTGAGGCGTTGCTTTCTCCTCCCGGTCGTCCCGGGCAAGCGAAGCGCGACCCGGGACCCATAGCCACGACCGCAAGTGTGGCGCGAGACTCGGAGTTACAGTGAACGCCCACAACGAGATCCTATGCTTATGGGTCCATGCTTTCGCAGGGACGACAGCGGAGTGTGACTGCCTGACCGGCAAACCAGAAACGTAGGGTGGGCAAAGCGAAAGCGTGCCCACCATCCGCACTCAGCTCGTGGCGGTGGGCACGCTGCGCTTTGCCCACCCTACGACAGATGCAAGTGTTGCGCGACGCCAGCGCCGCACGACTCGCGGATCGGGGGCACGTGTCACTCACCATTACTCCCACCGGCGCTGCGCACGCGGCGTGGCGAATCGCCGAAGCGGGCGCGGAATAGTCGGTTGAAATGCGAAATATCCGAAAAGCCGACTTCCAGCGCGATGTCGGAAATGCGCCGCGCGTTGTCGTGGGCCTCGCTCAGCAGCATGAACGCCCTTTGCAGCCGTAACTCATTCACGCGCCCCGTGAACGACGTCCCGGATGTCGCCATCAGGCGCTGCAGATAACGAGGAGAGATGCCCTGCCTATCGGCTACCACCTCAAGGCTGAGCTCCGGGTCCTGAAAGTGCGCCGCGATATGGTCGAGGGCGGCGCTGTGGCGCGCAGCCATGACTGCGCTCGCGTTGCTCTCACCCAAGGGAGCGTGCTCGCTCATTGCGAGCGCCGCGAGATCGTGGATGTGACTAACGATCGTATCACGTAGCTTAGGGGCAGCTAGCGCGCCCTCCTTCAATGCCAACTTCACATAAGTCATGAGAAGTCGAAGCGCTTCGGTCCGGCGATGAATCGGCCGCATGGTGAGGTCGTCGACACCAGTCACGCGCGAGGCAAGCGCATCGCGCGGCAAGGCCAGACCAAATTGCAATCCTTCCAGATAGGTGACAGCGACGGGTTCCGAATGCAGGATAGCCATTGCATCGCCGCCGCGGAGCTCGAACTCCTGGCCGCGCTGCGACAGCTGACTCCTGCCGGGCAGACCGACGATGAGGCCGATCGAGTCATCACCATCAACAATGTTCGTTTGTGACCGCTTGAAGCGCATTGCTGAACCCTTCAAGGACAGCATGCGCAACCCCTGAAGGGCGTGTAGTGCCGCTTCGGCCTGAAACGGCACCTCCGATGACGGCTCGATATCGGCGCGGACTATGGTTCGACCAAACTTCTCGCGCCATATCGGGATGCGCATCCGCTCCGGGAGCTCGCGCGTCGAGAATCGATACGATACGAAATCGGCTGGGCCGCTAGACATGGCAACTCTCCCAGCTTTGATAAAATATTCGGACAAAGTGCTCCAACAAACGACTGCTGGCATTATAGTTTGCTATTCGCGCACCAACCTTCCGTTACGCGGTGCGCAGTAGTCCAAGAAACGACAGCGTCCGCCTGCTACTCTCACTCACCCGTGATCGATACTGTTGTGAATTGGCTCACTTGGCGGCCGGAAAATCAGTCCCATAGTTATTGTTAAGAGAGTCGTGACGCCAAAAATCTCCTTTAAGGAGAGATAGCCGTGATAGCTCTATTTCTCGTTGCCGCCATCACGTCCATTTTCAAAAATTGCTGGCGCCAGCAAGCGCGGGTCCAGCTTTACTAATTTGTTCGCGATTGATCGAACTCAACGATCCGCGGTGCAGATCGATCTGCAGATCCTCCCCCGGCACAGGTCATTTTCGGCCGTGGGCGAAATGCGTGGGATGTCGACGGTGATGATCAAGCGAGGATTCGATCATGTCCATCATATTAGACCTGCTTTACCGCGAATATTGCCGCGCCCGCCTCGCCGAAATGCGGCAGCAGCTTCTGATCCCGGTTGCGAGCGACGAAGTCCGGAAAGCGAATTGGGACGCCGGCGATCGTGCCGGCCCTGGTGATCGGGTTAGCGGTGGGGACGGCGGACCCGCCACGGAAGAAGCCCAAGCCATCCGATAGCCGGGCCTTGTAACCGCATCGGCTGTCTCGTCGACCTGTGTCCCACCGAGAGCGCGCCCGCACGCTGGACAGCGTAACCAAATGCATGATCGAACTCACATCTCCAAGCGATCGGCTGACGAGTCGACGCCGGAACTCGAGGGGTTTGGCCGCGACCTGCGGATCGATGCCTGCCGCGGCATCGCACTATGGTGCATTTTTCTTGACCATGTCCCCGGCAACATCGGAAGTTGGCTGACACTGCGGCACTACGGCTTCAGCGATGCCGCGGAAGTATTCATGTTCATGTCGGGCGTCACCTGTGCGCTGGCCTACGGAAGGGCACGTCAGCGCGAGGGCTGGAGCGGCGTGCTCGGCCGTTCGCTGCGGCGAGGATGGGACATATATGCTGCATCTTTGCTCCTCACGCTCGCTTGCGTCATCATGGTTTACCTTGCAGGCCGCGACCATCTTGCTGACGAGACCAATACGCGCATCCTGTTGGAGCATCCGGGCGCGGCGCTCGCGCATGCTGCGATCCTGCAATACCGTCCCGTCAACACCGACATCTTGCCGGTTTTCGTGATTTATCACGTCTTGTTCGCGCCGCTTCTGTGGCTGTTGTTGCGAGTACCGAACGTGACGCTTGGCGCCTCGGTGTTGCTTTATGGGCTCGTGCGCGTCTTCGGCTGGAGCGTTCCCGCCTGGCCGCACAACGTCTGGTTCTTCAATCCACTTGCCTGGCAGCTTCTGCTTGTGCTTGGCGCCTGGTGGGTCATCGAGGGAAACAGATTTCGGCCGTGGGTGACCTCGCGCGCGGCGCTGGTCCTGGCCGTTCTTTATCTGGTTTTCAGCCTGGTTATCGCATTGAGCTCGCGCATGACGTCGCTGGAACCGCTGGTCCCGCAGACCCTGACGAATCTGCTTTTCCCAATCGACAAATCGAATCTCAGTCCATTTCGACTGCTCCATTTTCTTGCTGTTGCGGTTTTGGCCGTATGGTTTGTGCCTCACAATTGGCGAGGGCTGGCGACGCCGGTGATGCGCGGCGCGATACGCTGTGGCGCGAACTCGCTTCCAATCTACTGCCTCGGCGTTCTGCTGGCGTTCGCCAGCCACGTGGCGCTGCTCGACATCTCGGATGGGCTGTCGATGCAGATCGCGGTCAGCCTTGGCGGAATCCTGGTGATGATCGTCGCCGCGATCCTGCTGAGCTCGATCAGGATCAAAACCTGGAGGCAGCCGCAGCCGACCGAGCCCCCTCCCGCCGTCCCAAGGTTGCGCGCCGCGGCGAAGTCTTGGCGTAGCCGGGTCCCGGGACCCATAACCACAAGCGTTTGCAGTCTGCTCCGCCGCAACCGCTCGCTCGCGCCACAACGATCAGCTGTGGTTATGGGTCCCCGCTTTCGCGGGGACGACAGCGGAGTGTGACTGTGCCTACCCTACGGTTCGTTCCTCAAGAGGGTGAAACGGCCGCAAGCCTCGGGCGCCTTTTGCCGCGAGAACGCCGGCGCGCATCCCCTCGGTTCTTTGACATCAGAAGCGAAAACGTCGCGCCGGCATGGGCCGTCGTCATCATGTGCTCGGCAAGCGCGGCGGCAATCCATTCGACGCCGGCGGCGGCGTGAAGGACCGCCTGCCTCGCAACAACGAACGCCGCGCGACCGCGGGTCGTCTTCATCAGCGCGGTGCTCAATATACCCGGTCGACCGGCAAGCCGAGCGCCATCGATCCCGCATATTGCGCCTGCGGGCCCGATTGCAACGGATGGTAGCGCGCCGCCTGGATGTCGCGGAAGCG
This sequence comes from Bradyrhizobium sp. Ses1, assembly GCF_059512365.1. Lineage (NCBI taxonomy): Bacteria > Pseudomonadati > Pseudomonadota > Alphaproteobacteria > Hyphomicrobiales > Nitrobacteraceae > Bradyrhizobium > Bradyrhizobium sp. Ses1. The sequence goes on along the minus strand of NZ_JCAMOQ010000004.1, from coordinate 107,588 downwards.
CCGCTCCAGCCCCGTTGCGCGATAGAAGCCTGCGCCGCCGGCGAGCTCCATCGCATATTCGACCGCCGCGATCGCATGCCGCGCGACGAGCTGGCGGCCCATCATCACCTGATTGACGGTCGCAGCCGACGGCGCATTGAGCCTGACAGCAGCCAGCATCCATTCCCGCGCGAGCCGCGCCGCCGCGAGCTCGGTATCCATGCGGCCGGCGAGCTGGATCGCATGCTGGTCCGGCGTCTTGCGCTTCGCGGTCGCGATTGCAATGTCGCGCGCGCTCTCGGCAACGCCGAGATAGACCGAGTAGATCAGCGGGAACGCGGTGGTCGCGATGATCTGGAACAACGGATGCCATTCGCCGGCCTTGCGCTTTGCTGCGACCGCCGCCTCCGGCACGATGTGGCCATCGATCACGACATCGTTGGAGCCGGTGCCGCGCATGCCAAGCGTGCGCCAATTGTCGAGCACCTTCACATGCGGCGAGTTCATGGGCACGCCGAAATGCAGCACGGTCGCCGGCTCGCCTTCGCTCTCCAGCACCGCGCTCGTCATCAAGAGGTCGCCGGCGGGAGAGCCGGACGAGAACACCTTGCGCGCAGTGATGCGATAGCCGCCGTCGACCTTCTCGGCCCGGCCGGAGCCGCCGATCCAGTCCGAGCCGCCGCTCGACAACAGGATGATGCGCTCATTGGCGATGCGCCGCAGCAGCGGCTCCGCGGGAGCCGCCTTCTGCACCTTCCAGCGCCAGGCGGGGACCGCGACCTGGTGGGTGTGCATGGAGAAGGCGAGCGCGGTCGAGCCACTGTAATGGGCCAGCGTGCGCAGCATCTCGGCGAGTTCGTCGACCTCGACGCCGCCGCCGCCAAGCTCGGCCGGCACGCCGGCTTCAACGAGGCCTGCCGCCTTCAGGTCCGCGAAATCCTCGGCGACGAACCTGTCCTCGTTCGTCTCTTGCTCGGCGCGCCGCGCGAAAATCGGGCCGAGCTCCTCTGCGATCTCGACCGCGCTGCGCGATTTTGACGCATCGAAACTGTGTGCTGCGTTGCTGCTCATGACACTCTCCATCGTTGAGAATATCCACCGTGGGAGAGCCTAATTCCGCCGCAAAGGGCGCTCCAGTTCAGGAACTGTACTGCGACGCCGTGTCCATCGATGAGGTCTCTACAGCGTCCGGAATGCTTACATTTTTCGCGCCATCTTCCGGCCTGGTGCCGGGTCCGCGCTAGCATACCTGTACTACCGCATTTCAGGAGGAGCCGATTGCCTGACAGGACCGAGCGCGGAAGCTATGGGCAGTTTTGCCCGGTCGCGATGGCAGCCGAGATCGTCTGCAATCGCTGGACCGTGCTGGTGCTGCGCGAATTGCTCTGCGGCACGACGCGCTTCAACGACCTCCGGCGCGGCGTGCCGCGGATGTCACCCTCGCTGTTGTCGAAGCGGCTGAAGGAGCTGGAGGTGGCCGGGCTGATCAGCGTGACGCCATCGGGCCAGCCGGGCGTGATGGATTATCGGCCGACGCAGGCCGGCGAGGATTTGCGCGAGGTGATCATGTCGCTTGGCTTCTGGGCCCAGCGCTGGGTCGAGTCCTCGCTGTCGCTGAAGAACCTCGATCCCTCACTTTTGATGTGGGACATGCGGCGGAACCTCCGCCCCGAGCCGCTGCCGCCGCGCCGCTGCACCATCAACTTCATCTATCCGGAGCTGTCGGGCGAGCGCAAATCCTGGTGGCTCGTGATCGACGGCGCCACCGTCGACCTCTGCCTGACCGATCCCGGCTACGAGGTCGATCTCTATGTGACCTGCCCGCTGCGAACGATGACCGCGGTATGGATGGGGATCGCCACGCTCGAGCGCGAGGTGGCAAACGGCGGCATCGAGCTCACCGGCGACAAGGCGATCGCCCGCTCGATGCAGCAATGGCTGGGCTTGAGCCCGTTCGCCAAAGGCGTGCGCGCCGTCGGCTGACGTTTACGCGCCCTTGTCGAGCAGCGCCTTGAAGTCCGTCCGCGCGCGCTGCGCCTCGGCCCGCGCGGCCTCGGAGGCGTCGACAAGGCCGAAATAGCCGTGGATCAGGCCCTGCCCGTCATGATGCGTGGTCGGCACATCGGCCTCGCGCAGCGCGTTGGCGTAGGCCACGCCCTCATCGCGCAGCGGATCGAACCAGGCGGTGGTGACGACGGCGGGTGCAACGCCCTTCAACTCCTTCGCCCGCAGCGGCGAGACCCGCCAATCCGCGCCATGTCCGCGTTCTTCGAGATAATGCCCGCAGAACCACTCCATCACCGCGCGCGACAGAAAATATCCTTCCGCGTTCTCGGCCCGCGACGGAAACCGCGCATTCTCAGCAGTGTCTGCGAAATTGCCGACGACGTCGGTGACGGGATAGACCAGCAGCTGGCCGGCGAGCCTGATCCCGGCATCGCGGCAGGCGAGCGCGCTGGCGGCTGCGAGATTGCCGCCCGCGCTGTCGCCGGCGACGCCGACGCGGGCTACGTCGCCGCCGAATTCCTTGATGCGGCCGACCACGTCGCGCACCGCGGCAAAGGCATCCTCGAACGCGCCGGGGAAACGCGTCTCCGGCGGGCGGCGATAGTCGACGGAGACCACCACCGCGCGGGTTTCGATGGCGAGATTGCGCGCCTGCCGGTCATGGGTCTCGAGGTCGCCCGCGACCCAGCCGCCACCGTGGAAGAACACGACCGTCGGTGCGGTCCCGCTGCCATTGCGATAGACCCGCGCCGGACGCGGCCCGGCGCCGCCGGCGACGTTGACGTCCTTCACGTGCTCGACCGGCGGCGGCGGGATCTCGGCGCGCGCGGCGGCCAGCGCCCGCAGCGATTCCCGCGCGCTCTGCGGCGTCATGGTCTTAGGATCGCGCAGCGGCAGCAGCGGGATGATCTTCTCGATCACGGGATCAAGCGGGAGAGGCATCGAGTTCCTCCAAAATTCCGGCCGGCGTCGCAGAGCCGCCCGAGTGTTGTTGGTTATGAGCTTATTGGACAACAGGAACGCGGGAAGGACAACCGCCTCAGCCATCGTCATTGCGAGCCAACGGGTCGGCGCGGGGCGCCGCCCGATGACAGGCTCCGCGAAGCAATCCATGCTTCCGCGTGCGGAGAAATGGATTGCTTCGTCGCGGAGCCTGTCATCGGGCCCGCCAGAGGCGGGACCCGTTACGCCACGTCGGCCATCGGCTCTGCCGACGGCGCCGCGGTAGCGAGTTCCTTGGCAAGCGCGGTTGCCGCGACATAGTCAGTCTTGCCGGAGCCGAGCAGCGGCACTTTGTCGACGACGCGGATGTCGGCCGGCACGGCGAGCTCGGAGGCACCTGTCGCCTTGGCCTGGCGCTGCACCGCAGATCGCTCGGCATCGCGCTGCGTGGTCAGGAGCACGATGCGTTCGCCCTTGCGCGCATCGGGAATGGAGACCGCAACCGAGATCGCCTGCGGCCACAGCGCGGACGCCATCGCTTCCACCGCCGACAGCGACACCATTTCGCCCGCTATCTTGGCAAACCGCTTGGCGCGGCCCTTGATGGCGATGAAGCCCGCGGCATCGATGGTGACGATGTCGCCGGTGTCGTGCCAGCCATCGACGAGCTTCTCCAGCACGCCGGGGTTTTCTGCGCGCAAATAGCCGAGCATCACGTTCGGACCGCGCACCGAGAGCCGGCCGCCCTCCTCGATGCCGGGGACCGGATCGAGGCGGTATTCCATCAAAGGCGACAGGCGGCCCACGGTGCCGGGGCGGTTCGCCATCGGCGTATTCATGGCAAGCACCGGCGCAGTCTCGGTGACGCCATAGCCTTCGAGGATGCGGATGCCGTGGCGCTCCATATAGACCTGCCGCGTGCGATCCTTCACCGCCTCCGCGCCCGCCAGCACCAGCCGCAGCGTGCGGAAGTCGTAAGCATGCGCCGAGCGGGCATAGCCGGTGAGGAAGGTGTCGGTGCCGAACAGGATGGTGGCGCCGGTCTGATAGATCAGTTCCGGCACGATGCGGTAATGCAGCGGCGAAGGATACATGAAGATCGGAATCCCCGCGAGCAGCGGCATCATCATCCCGCCGGTGAGGCCAAACGAGTGGAACACCGGCAGCACGTTGAACACCTTGTCGTTGCCATTGGCATCGACCCGCGCCAGCGCCTGCGCCGCATTGGCCAGGATGTTGCGGTGGGAGAGCACGACGCCCTTCGGCGTCCCCTCCGAGCCCGAGGTGAACAGGATCACGGCGGGATCATCGGCCCTCCGCGCAACGCGCGGCGCGGTGCCGGCCAACAGGCCGCGGATCTTGTCGAGCGCGTTGACGGTGGCGCGGATGTCTTCGAGATAAACGATACGCGCTTCAGGAGCGATCGCCGCGATCAGCTTGTCGAGCTTACCCTTCTCGATGAAGGCGCGGGAGGTGAGCACGGTCCTGATCTGCGACGCTTTCATCGCCGAGAGCACATTCACGGGGCCGGCGGAGAAGTTGAGCATCGCCGGCACGCGGCCGATGGTCTGCAGAGCCATGAAGACGACGGCGACGCCAGCCGAGTTCGGCAGCAGCACGCCAATATTCTCGCCGATGGCGGTGCCCTGCTCGAGCTTGCGGCTCAGCACCTGCGCGCCGAGGATGAGCTTGCGATAGGTTAGTTTCGTGCCTAGCGCATCCTCAACGACCGCCTTGCCGGTGTCGCGGTCGCGATGGGCATGGGCGAGCGCCTCGAACAGCGTGTGATCGAGCATGGCGTTCTTCACCATGGCCTCGATCATGATGTCCTGCAGCGCGGCGCCGGCGGCATTGCGGCGGGCCTTGCCCTTCAACGACTGATCGATCGGCAGCTTGACCGGCGGCAGAATCGTGATCGTCACCTTCGGGAACCAGGAGCGCTTGATCTCGCCATTCTTGAGATAGCTGAGATGCGAGCGCTGCGCGCCCTCGATCCTGACAGGAACGATCACGGCATCGGCCTTGTCGGCGATCATCGCGGTGCCGTCATAGACCTTCATCAGCGAGCCATGCACGGTCAGGCGGCCCTCGGGGAAGATCACGACAGGTTCAGCGGAGGCGACCAGCTTGATCAGATCACGCGCGCCGAGCGGCTTGGTCGGATCGAGGGTGATGTGACGGACCATTTTCAGGAACGGCTTTGCCCACCACGCCCTCGCGATCCCCGTATCGACCGCGAAGCTGGCGTCGATCGGCAGCGTCGCGTGCAGCAGCGGGCCGTCGACCAGACTGACATGGTTGGGCGCGATCAGCATGCGCGTGCCCGCAGGCGGCAGGTTCTCGATGCCGCGAACCTCGACGCGGAACAGCGCACGGAACAAGAGCGCGCCGAAGTCGCGCACACCCTCCTTGCCCCACTTCTTGAGCACGAACCACACTGAACCAAAGCTTGCGACGGCAAGGCCGAAGAAGATCCAGGCGATCGAAAGCCCGGCATATTGCAGCAGCGCGACGAACAGCGATCCCACCACCATGAAGCCGGCCTGCAGGATATTGCCGGCCGCGATGATCCGGGCGCGCTCCGACGGCGCGGTCCAGGCCTGCACTGCGGCGAACGCCGGCACCACGAACAGGCCGCCGCCGATGGCGAACAGGAAGAAACCGACCAGCATATGCAGCCCGCCGAACGAGGTTGCGAACGCCGCCGCGGTCACACCGTTGCCCGGCACGGTCGCGCCAATCGCCGCGGCGAGATCGAGGCCGACCACGCCCATGATGATGGCGCCGGTCGGCACCAGCGCGAGATTGGGCTTCACATGGCTGAGCTGGGCCGCAATGAGCGAGCCGGCGGCGATGCCGATCGCGAAGGTCGCGAGGCACAGCGTGACGACGCCTTCGGTGCCTCCAACGCCTTCCTTGATCAGCGCGGGCAGCAGCGACAGCACGACCGCGCCGGCGAGCCAGAACCAGGAGACGATCACCATGCCGTCCCACAGACGCGGCTCAGCATAGAGCGACTTGAGCAGCCGCACCGTGGACGTCCAGGGATTGGTGGTGATGGCGAGTTCGGGCGCGGACGGCGTGCTGGCGGGAATGCGCGCGGCGAAAGCCCAGGACAGAACGGACAGGCCGACCACGGCAAGCGAGATCCAGCCCATGTGGCTCGCGCCCGCGACGAACAGGCCGCCGGCGATGGTGCCGATCAGGATTGCGAGGAAGGTTGCGCCTTCTACCAGTGCGTTGCCGGTGGCAAGCTCGCCGACCGAAAGCTGGTCGGGCAGGATTGCATACTTCACCGGACCGAACAGCGCCGCGACCGTGCCAAACAGCGCCAGCGCAGCGAACAGAAGCGGCACCGAATGCAGGAAGAAGCCGGCCGCCGCAAAGCAGGCGGCAAAGATCTCGACGAATTTCAGCCGCCGCGCGACGACCGACTTCACATACTTGTCCGCGAGCTCGCCGCCGAGTGCCGACAATACGAAGAAGGGAAAGATGAAAACGGCGCCGGCAAGGGTTACCAGCGATGCATTCTCGCCGGTGGTGGCGCCATAGAGCAGGATGATGACCAGCGCGTTCTTCAGGACGTTGTCGTTGAGCGCCGAGAAGAACTGCGCCCAGAACAATGGCGCGAAACGGCGCGACGACATCAACTGTTTGATCATAATCGGTTCCTGGGCAGTTCGGCCGGAAATCCTTGGCCTTGTAAAATTCGTTTTGGGGTTATCGGGGTCAGGAAAAGCGAAAGTTAAGCAGCGATGCCGTTGCTATTAGTGTTCTTGATTGCCTCGCGGTTCGACGTCGCAAGTTGCGGCATTCGGCCGACCATGCACGTCAAAGATGTAGGAGACCTTGTGCCTGGCTATGGGGCGGCCACGTCCGCCGGACGTGCGGAGCATGGTGATTTCTTGGTTAGGAACCCGGCTCCGCAATCGAGGCGAATTGGACCGTCTCAGGTGAGTTCGCTGAGCGAACCGAACGGCCAACGCCCGCGCGGACGCTGCATTTGCCGCGCACGACGCCGCATCTGTGCTGCGAACCGGCGGCGTTCGAGCACGCCGGCAACGTCGCAGGCGTTGGCAATACGATTGATCGGCGCGGTGATGCCGCGGGCGATCGACCTGCCAAATTCCAGGACGGACTTGAGAACATCCTCGAAGAAGGTCGCGGTCAGTTGCCGGGTCAGTTGCAGGACAAGCGTTTCCATGTGAGCGGCCTCCGGATCATTTTGAGCAACGCTCATCCGTATAGCGAGAAAATGAGCAATGCTCAAGAAATTTCTTCACGAGACCGAAAATCGAATGCTCGGTCGGCAGGAAACCGTCCGATACACGAGGTAAACCACTGATTTTTCTTTAAAATCCATCGAAGATCCAGCTTCGACTAGCGCATGCGCGCGATCGTGCCGGCGACAATCTGCATGGCGACGCCGAACACCCATCCGATCATGACCGCAACCGTCCAGGCGACGTGCGGCTCGATGCGAAGCACGATGAGGACCACCGAGACGAAGGCGACCAGTGCCGCAAGGAAGGTCCCGAACGCGCTCAGGAATTCCGCCGCATCGATATTCCCGCGCGAGGATTCATCGCTCGGCGGCTGGAATGGCAGTGGCGGCGTGTCGATGCCGACATAGAAGCCGATTGCGCCGCAGACCATCATGAGCAGAAGAAATCCCTGCGACGTAAAGGCAGCGATGCCTGACCCGACAAGGGCCGCCACGAACAGGCCGCTCGCGGCTCCCGCCATGGCAAGGCCAAGGCGCTCGAGAACATGGGCGAACTTTCGTACGCGGGACCGCATCGTGCCGATCCCCCATGATGATGATCAGGCTACGCCTCTTTCGAATAGCGTGAAAGATACCGTTCGCATGTGGCGCTGCACATGTCCGGCGGCCCGCGTTCACCGCAAGTTGCGCTGATAGCAGCGATTAATTACCGCGATTATCGATTTTCTGCAGACTCGTCGGGTGGGCAAAGCCAACGGGTCGCGCGAACGCGCGCCCGATGACAGGCTCCGCGTGCCCACCATCAAGCACTCAGCTCGTGATGGTGGGCACGCTTTCATCGTCACTTGTGGTGAGCTGCGGTGGGTGTAGTCGCTTTGCTCACCCTACGCCGCTACGCGGCGCGGCCGAACTCGCTGCCGAGATGCTTCAGCCGCGGCAGCACTTCCTGCTTCAACAGCTGCAGCGAGTGGTGCCAAGCTTCCGGCTTGTGCTTGTAGTCGAAGCCGAACACGAGCAACACGCCGAAGCCGCCGACCTCTTGATAGATCCTCTCGATCTTTTCGGTCACGGTCGCGGGCGAGCCGACGATCCAGTTGTGCCGGGCGCAATATTCGACGTTCACGTCGCTGTCCGGCACGTCGGGCGTGGCTTTCAGATAGTCCTTGAAGCCGAAGTGACCGAGTAGCGGCAGGAAGTACTCGCCCATCATCCGTCCCATCATGTCGCCGGTCGACAGCCGCCAGGCTTCCTCGTCGGTGTCGGCGACAAAGACTTCGCGCACCAATCGCCAATCCTGCCTGCTCGGCTTGCGGCCGGTCTTCGCTGCGCCCGCCTCCACCGAATCCCAGTGGCTGCCGACATAGGCCGGGTTGAGGTTGAGGCTCATCGGGATGAAGCCGCGCTCGCCCGCGAGCTTCAGCGTATCGGAGTTCTTGGAGAGGCCAGCGACGCCGATCGGCGGATACGGCGCCTGCTTCGGCTTGAGGTGCGGTTTGAGGAAATCGAACATCGTGTCCGGCTTCGTCACCGTCCAGTATTTGCCCTTGTATGTCCACGGAGCATCGTCGCTCCAAAGCTTCAGGATGATTTCGAGCGCTTCGCGCGTCATGTCGCGGTTCTGGCCCGACATGCCGTCGACATTGAACATGGCCCAGTCGCTCGGCAGGCCGCTTGCAGCGACGCCGAAATTGAGCCGCCCATCGGAGAGATGATCGAGCATCGCGACGCGATTGGCGAGTTCGGCCGGATGGTGATAGGGCAGCAGGAAGCCGCCGGGGCCGATGCGGATGTTCTTGGTCTGCAGCAATGCCTGCGCGACCAACAGATCCGGAGACGGATGCGGCTCCCAGGGCGCGGTGTGATGCTCACCAATCCACGCTTCCTGATAGCCGAGTTCATCCAGCCACCTGAGCACCTGCAGGTCCCAATCGTGGCCCTCCTTCAATCCGCACTCCGGCGGATGCGAGGGCATCGCGAAATATCCAAGTTCCATGGCTTTCCTCTCGCTTGTTTTCTGGTGCGACTTTGCCGTCGCATCTCATGCACAAGCGAGAGTACCCACCCCGGTTGCGGCGGAATAGTGGCTTTCGTCGTTGCAGAGCGGGATAGCCGTCTCACTTTCGCTCGCAATAACGGTGATGATTTACCGCGCTCCGAACGTGGTCGCGCCGAAGAGCGCTTTGTGCGTCGACGGTTGCGAGCGCCAATACTGCGGCGGTGCGTCAACCTGTCCGCCGAGTTCGGCGGCAGCGTGCCAGCCCCAGCGGGGGTCGTAGAGCATGCCGCGCGCAAGGGCGACCATGTCGGCCTTGCCGGAAGCGACGATCTCTTCGGCCTGCTTCGCTTCCGTGATCAGCCCGACTGCCATGGTGGTGACGCCAGTTGCTTCTTTCACAGCCTGCGCGAACGGCACCTGATATCCCGGACCCAGCGGGATCTTTTGCAATGGCGAAACGCCACCGGAGGAAACATCGATCCAGTCGACGCCGCGCTTCTTCAATTCCTTGGCGAATTCGATCGTCTGCGCGATGTCCCAGCCGCCCTCGACCCAGTCGGTCGCCGACACCCTGATGCCGACGGGCTTGCGATCCGGAAATGCGGCACGCACCGCGTCGAACACTTCAAGCGGAAAGCGCATGCGGTTTTCGAGCGAACCGCCATACTGGTCGGTGCGCTTGTTCGAGATCGGCGACAAGAACTGATGCATCAAATAGCCGTGCGCGCCATGCAGTTCGAGCGCGTCGATGCCGAGCCGGTCGGCACGCTTGGCGGCCGTCACAAAATCGTCGCGGATGCGCTTGAGCCCGGCCTCATCCAGCGCGAGCGGCGCCGCCTCGCCTTCCTTGTGCGGCACTGCCGATGGCGCCACGGTCCGCCAGCCGCCTTCGGACAGCGGGATCAACTGCCCGCCGTCCCAGGGCCGATGGCTCGACCCCTTGCGGCCGGCATGCGCAAGCTGCATCGCGACCGCTGCTTTCGAATGTTTGCGCACCGAGGCCAGGATCGGTTTCAGCGCGGCCTCAGTGGCGTCATTATAAAGTCCAAGGCAGCCGGGCGTGATCCGCCCGATGGCCTCCACATGCGTGGCTTCGATGCAGAACATCGCCGCGCCCGACAGCGCCAGCATGTTGATATGGGTGAAATGCCAATCATTGGCCTCGCCGTTGTCTGCCGAATATTGGCACATCGGCGATACCATGATCCGGTTGGGCAATTTCAGGCCGCGCAGCTCGATCGGGGAAAACAGGGCGCTCATGTGGGGGATCCGGATAGGAGGGAAACTGCCTTCTTATCTAACCACGCCCCGGCCCCGCCTCAACCTGCCGGTTACTGATTGATTCCGGCCGCCTTGATCAACTGCAGGTTAGCGACGGTCTCGCGCTTGATGAAATCGTCCATCTGGGCTGGTGTCATCGGCATCGGCTCGACACCAAGTTTCTTGAGGCTTGCCTGCGTTGCCGGATCGTTCAACACCTTCATCCCTGCCGCATGAAATTTCTCGATGATCTCACGCGGCGTTTTCGCCGGCACGAAGATCCCGAACCAGCTCATGCTGTCGGCGCCGGTCAAACCGATCTCCGACGGAGACGGCACATCGGGCAAATCGGCGGCGCGCTTCGGCGTCGACACCAACAGCGCCTTCACCTGGCCGTCGCGGATCAGGGGCAGCGCGGTCGCGAGCGGGCAGAAATAGAGATCGATGCGCCCGCCCAGGATGTCGGCAATCACTTCGGGGCCGCCGCGATAAGGCACGTGGGTGCCTTCGATGCCGGCGGCGAGGAGGAATTTTTCCGCGCTGATATGCACGGCGCTGCCGACGCCGACCGAACCAAAGGAGATCGAGCCGGGCTTCGCCTTGGCGTCGGCAATGAAATCCTGGATGGTTTTCCAGGGCCGCTCCTTCGGCACGATCATGACATTGGCACTGGAGCCGATCATCAGCACGGATGAAAGGTCTTTGGTCGCGTCGAAAGAGAGATTCGGGAAGATTGCCGGCGCAATGGTCAGCGCCGAGGAATGCGCGAGCACGTTGTAGCCGTCAGGCTCCGCCTTGGCGACGAGGCCGGTGCCGAGCGTGCCGCCAGCGCCGGCACGATTCTCGATCACGAAGGGCTGGCCGAGCTCTGCCGAGAGCCGATCGAACACCAGGCGCGGCACAACATCGGTGGCACTGCCCGCGCCGAACGGGATCGTCGCCTTGATCAGGCGCGAGGGCCAGGTCTGCGCCTGTGCAACTGCGGCAAACAAACTCGCGGCGATGACAATGGGGAACAACTTGCGCATCATGGCTCTCGGTTTCGATTGACGCCCCAGCGTTGCAAGAACCGTTCCGTCAGAGCGGGCCAGTGTGTTTGCCAACCCCGAGACCAATCCTCTATTCCACCAGCGTGAACTGCAGCAGCAGCGTGCGCTGGATCATCGAGAAATTATCGTCGGAGATCATGGTGATCACGGTGTCGCCTTCGGCCGTGGTGTGGGCGTCGATGCCTTCCATGTTGTCGATCTCGTTGCCGAGATCGGCGTTGAAGACCGAAGGACCGTCGAGGACGGCACCCGGCATCACGGACGCAAGTGCGATGCGGCGGATACGAATGCCTACGCCGTCAACCCAGGAGAATTTGCGCTCGAGCAGCAGCAGGTCGCCGGAGGGCAGCAGCACCGCGTCACTGATGTCGAAATTGTCTGTGCGGCGAACGGAAAACTGTCCCGGCGTCTTGCCGCCGACCAGGAAGCCGGTGATGTTGCCCTGCGCATCAAGGCCGCGCTCGGAGATCGCGATCAAGGTTCCCGCCAGCGGCAGCCCTTGCGGCACCATCAGCAGCGCCTCCAGCCCCTTGTTGTTCGGGAGCCGTTTGGCGGCCGGCGGCAGCGACACCACCTCGCCGCGTGCGCGCGTGAATCCCTTGGAGAAATCGAAGCGCAGCACCTGGTTGACGCGCTCAAGCCCGACATAGACGAATGAGCCGTCCAGCGCCATTGATTCAGAATCGTACCAGCCGCGCGCGGTGATCGGCCTGCCGTCGGGGCCGAGCAGCGGCGCCGCCTCGACATCGGCAAGTCCCGTCATCTCGCGGCCTTTGTAGACGATGCGGCCGGTGAACCAGCTACCGTGGTCGCTGACGGCGATGAAGCGTTCGCCCTTGGCGTCGAGCCGCAACGCCGACAGGCCGCCGAAGCCGCGAAAGGAGGAAGTCAGCACCAATCCGCTGCGATATTCCAGCGCGCCGAACCTGACATGCGCGCGATCGCGGATGTCGAAGGACGACAGCGGCCGCGCATTGACGTCGATCGAGACCGGCGCCGCCACCGTGGACTCGCTCGGCAGGATCGGCTTCGTCGGCGGCTCAATAGCAGTTTGAGCGAGCGCCAGATGCGGCAATGCGGCGGCCGAAAGCCCCGCCGCGGCGCTAGCGAGAAAACGACGGCGGGAGAGCGTCGGGGACATGGATTTGGAATCCGCTACCGTTTTCACCTCTCCCGTAGGGAGAGGTCGATTTGCGCCAGCAAATCGGGTGAGGGGTTACGGTCTATCGAGGGACCTGAACCCCTCACCCGCGCCTTCGGCGCGACCTCTCCCTAGGGGAGAGGTGGATCGGAGCTCGCGGCATCATCGAGAGAATCACTAAGAATGCAGCCGCCTCGGCCGACGGTCGGCCGTGGGAGCAGGGCCGTGAGTCTCGCTGAAGAGTTCGGCGAGCTTCTCTGTGATGGCGCCGCCGAGTTCTTCGGCATCGACGATGGTGACGGCGCGGCGATAGTAGCGCGTGACGTCGTGGCCGATGCCGATCGCGATCAATTCGACCGGCGAGCGGGTCTCGATCTCCTCGATGATGTGGCGCAGATGCCGCTCGAGGTAGTTGCCGGGATTGACCGACAGCGTGGAATCGTCGACCGGCGCGCCGTCGGAAATCATCATCAGGATCTTGCGCTGCTCGGAACGAGCCAGCAGGCGCTTGTGCGCCCAGTCCAACGCCTCGCCGTCGATGTTCTCCTTGAGCAGGCCTTCGCGCATCATCAGGCCAAGATTCTTCCGCGCCCGCCGCCACGGCGCATCGGCTGACTTGTAGATGATGTGACGGAGATCGTTGAGCCGGCCGGGATTCGCCGGCTTGCCGGCGGCGAGCCAGGCTTCGCGGGACTGCCCGCCTTTCCAGGCGCGCGTCGTGAAGCCGAGGATCTCGACCTTGACGCCGCAGCGCTCCAGCGTGCGTGCCAGAATATCGGCGCAGGTGGCGGCGACCGTGATCGGACGGCCGCGCATCGAGCCGGAATTGTCGAGCAGCAGCGTCACCACGGTGTCGCGGAAGGTCGCTTCCTTCTCGCGCATGAACGACAGCGGGTGATAGGGATCGGTGACGACGCGCGACAGGCGCGCGGGATCGAGTATCCCTTCTTCGAGGTCGAATTCCCAGGCGCGGTTCTGCTGCGCCATCAATCGGCGCTGCAACCGATTGGCCAGCCGCGCGACGATGCCCTGCAGATGCGCGAGCTGCTTGTCGAGATAGGAGCGCAGACGCTCCAGCTCGTCATGGTCGCAAAGGTCTTCGGCGGCGACGATCTCGTCGAATTTCGGTGCAAACGCGTGGTATTCGGGACCGCGCGGCTCATTGCCGCCACGCGTATTCGGCCGCGTCGCCTCGCCCGGCGTCTCATCGTCGCCGAGCTCGCCGTCGTCGAAAGTGTCGCTGGTGGACGCCTGCGCGCTTTCCATCGCGCTCTCGGACATCTCTTCCGAGGTCGTCTGCGCCTGGTCGGCGCTCATCTCCTGCGCGGCATCGGAATCAGGCGAGCCTTCGGCGCCGGACTGATCGCTCTCGCCATCCGGATTTTCATCCTGGTTGTCGTCCTCGTCGGAGTCCATGTCGCGCTCGTCGCCGAGGTCGAGCGCCGACAACAGATCATGCACGAGGTCGCCGAACCTGGCCTGGTCCTCGGTGAAGCGCGCCAGTTTATCGAGCCGCGTGCCGATCTTGTCTTCCAAGAGCGGGCGCCAAAGGTCGACCATCTTGCGCGCAGCCTGAGGGGGCGCCAATCCGGTCAGTCGCTCGCGCACCAGCATCGCCAGCGCATCCGCCAGCGGCGCATCGGCGCGGTCGGTGATCTCATCATACTTGCCGCGATGAAAATGATCGTCGAGCATCGCGTTGAGGTTTTTCGCAACGCCCGCCATCCGCCGCGAGCCGATCGCCTCGACGCGCGCCTGCTCGACCGCCTCGAACACGCCGCGCGCCTGCGGATTGCCCGGGATCAGCTTGCGATGCACCTTGGGATCGTGACAGGCGAGCTTCAGCGCGATGGAGTCCGCGTGTCCGCGCACGATCGCAGCGTCACGCTTGGTCAATTTGCGCGCCGGCTCCGGCAGCCGCGCCTTGCCGGGCGCAAGCCCCGGTCGCTCGGCGGCGAACGAGACTTCGAGCTCCGGCGTTTTCGCGATCGCCTTCAGGCACGACGTCACCGCGCGCTTGAACGGCTCAGTCGGCGCTTCCTTCGTGTTGCGGAATTTGCTGTTGGATGATGCGGTCATCTCGCTCTCACCGTCGTCCCCGCGAAGGCGGGGACCCATAACCACAGGAAGAAATCATTGAGCGCGGAGGAAGCCCCAATCTTCGCAACTGCATCCTGGGGTTATGGGTCCCGGATCGCGCTTCGCTTGTCCGGGACGACATGCCCCCTAGCTGAGCGCCACGTTGACAGCGGATTCGGGCAGCTCCGCATTGAAGCAGCGCTGGTAGAATTCAGCCACCAATGGCCGCTCGAGCTCGTCGCACTTGTTGAGGAAGGTGACGCGGAAGGCAAAGCCGATATCGCCGAAGATCTCGGAGTTTTCCGCCCAGGTGATCACCGTGCGCGGGCTCATCACCGTCGACAGATCGCCATTGGCGAAGGCGTTGCGGGTGAGATCGGCGAGCCGCACCATCTTGTTGACGATGTCACGGCCTTCCTGGCTGCGGTAGTGCTTCGCCTTGGCGAGCACGATTTCGACTTCCTCGTCATGGGCGAGGTAGTTCAACGTGGTGACGATCGACCAGCGGTCCATCTGGCCCTGGTTGATCTGCTGGGTGCCGTGATAGAGCCCCGACGTGTCGCCAAGGCCGATCGTGTTGGCCGTCGCGAACAGACGGAACGCCGGATGCGGCTTAATCACCTTGTTCTGGTCGAGCAGCGTCAGCCGTCCCGAGACTTCCAGCACGCGCTGGATCACGAACATCACGTCGGGCCGGCCGGCGTCATATTCGTCGAACACCAGCGCGACATTGTGCTGCAGCGCCCAGGGCAGGATGCCGTCGCGAAATTCGGTGACCTGCTTGCCGTCCCGGACCACGATCGAGTCCTTGCCGACCAGGTCGATACGGCTGATGTGGCTGTCGAGATTGACGCGTACGCAGGGCCAGTTGAGCCGCGCTGCAACCTGCTCGATATGGGTCGACTTGCCGGTGCCGTGATAGCCGGTGACCATCACACGGCGGTTCCTGGCGAAGCCGGCGAGGATCGCGAGCGTGGTGGCGCGGTCGAAGCGGTAATCCGCATCAACCTCCGGCACGTGCGGGTCGACTTCCGCATAGGCCGGCACCTCAAGGTCGCTATCGATGCCGAACACCTGCCGGACCGATACTTTCATGTCGGGCAAGCCGGCGGTGTCTTCCAATGTGGTCTGGGCGGCGGTCGTCATTCGTCCTCCGAGGTCCCGGGAATCCCGAAACCAGATTATTCGTTTGGCTGCGGATTGGGTGCTATGCACAAGCCTAGCAGACTGCAACCGCCGGCAGAAGCCCGCGGCGCGATCAAAGTTCCGTTGTTCTTTCATAAAGATAGGTGCTGGGACGCGGTTTTTGGAGGGCTGCCCTGCGAATCGCGCCGCACTTTGCCGCGAGGGCCCGCCGCGATCCCTTTCCAGGCCGGGGGCGAGTTGTTAGCTCTCAAGGTCAGGCAAGACCTGAGCTGCGGGAATTTTGTGACCACATTCCTCGACCCCCTGATCACCTTCGTTTCGGCCCATGCGTGGCTTGCCTATCTGACATTGTTTGTGGCCGCCTTTCTGGAGGCGGTCCCGGTGGCGGGGTCGCTGGTGCCCGGCTCAACGATCATTGTGGCGATGGGGGCGCTGATCCCCGGCGGCGAGCTGAAGCTATGGCCGGTGCTGGCCGCCGCTGCCGCAGGTGCCCTGCTCGGCGACGGCTCCGCCTACTGGATCGGCCATCGCCGCCAGCGCGAGATCCTGGCTACATGGCCGCTGTCGGGCTATCCGCGCGTGGTCGAGCAGAGCGAGGCGTTTTTCCATCGCTGGGGCATACTCGCGGTGTTCTTTGCGCGCTTCGTGCCGCCGTTCCGCGCCTTCGTGCCGCTCACCGCCGGCGCGCTGGATATGCCGCCGGTGCGCTTCTACAGCGTCAATATCCCCGCGGTCCTGCTCTGGGCACCGGTGCATGTGCTGCCGGGCGTGCTCGCGGTCTCTGCGCTGCACGAGTATGGCGGGCTGCCGTATCACCACCATCACGCCGGCAAGCATATCTGGATCCTGACGGTGATCGCCGGCGCCTTGGTCGTGGCGCTTGCGACCTGGATCATCCGCCGCCGGCGCGGCGTGATCGAGCCGGCCGCGAAGCCGCACACGTAGCCTGTAGCCCGGGTGGAGCCAACGGGTCGCGCGAAAGCGCGCCCGATGACAGGCTCCGCGCAACCCGGGACGTCTCCATCAACGATTACCGCCGGTCCCGAGTTACGCTGCGCTGCACCCGGGCTACGTCAGATACTCTTGGCCGCCGCGCTGCGTCCGGGCGCCGGCCCGACATATCGTGCGCGCGGGCGAATCAGCCGGCCGTGCTGCAATTGCTCGCTGGCATGCGCGATCCAGCCGACGCTGCGTGCCATCGCAAACAGCGCGAGCTCGCTGCCGAGCGGAAGCCGCAGGCTGTGCACCAGCACGGCCAGCGCATAGTCGATATTGACGAACTCGCCGGTCGCCTCCGCGATCCGCTCTGGAACCTCCCTGGTGAATTTGCGCGCGGCGCCGGCGCGCGCGAGCGCATCCAACAGCGACTGCGCGCGGGGATCGCCGCGCCGGTAGACGCCATGGCCAAAACCGGCGAAGCGCTCGCCGAGCGCGACGCGCTCGCGGATCACCGGCTCGACATCCTGATCGACCAAGGTCTTCACCAGCCGCGATGCCAATACGCCGGCGCCGCCGTGTTTCGGACCCTTGAGCGCCGCCAGGCCGGCGATCACCGCGTCATAGAGATTGAGCCCGGTCGAAGCGGCACAGCGCGCCGTGAAGGTCGAAGCGTTCAATTCGTGATCGGCGAGCAGCACCAGCGTGCGTCGGATCAGGTCGGCGGCATGCTTGTTGCCGGATGCCCAGGCGCCGGCGATCTGCACATGCAGCGGTTCGGACGAGGGTTCGCGGTTCAGCATGGTCGCAACCAATAGCCGGACGATGCGCGCGCCGACCATCGCGCGGCCGTCGGGCGCGCGGGTGAAGGCGCGGGGATCGGCGCTTGCGGCGAGCGCCAGCACGGCGATGGCGCGGTCAATCGGCGCGGCGCGGTGCGCGGCCTCGGCGATGGCGCGCATCTCCCCAGAGACAAACGGGCAGTTGTTCGGCGCAAAGGGATCGACGCCCGTGACATCCCACAACAGCGTCGCCGTGTGATCGAGCGTATCCTTCTCGGCAAGATCGACGCAGTTCACGCCGCGATAGATCGGCCCGTCCTCGGTGATGGTTGCGATCGCCGAATCCATCACCGGCAAATCGGCATCGAAGCTGCGCAGGCCGCGCGGCTCCGGCGACGGGGTGCGGCGCTCCTTCAACCCGCGGATGTCCTCGGCCCGGTAGCGGTGGCTGCGGGAATCCGCCGAAGGCTCGGAGCGGATCAGGCCCCGACTGACATAGGCGTAGAGCGTAGCCGGCGAGATCGCGAGCTCGGCCGCCGCCTCGCGGGCGGAGAGATAAAGGCCATCGGATTTTTTCATATTGATTAAGCTAATCAAGATTGATCAATCTGTCGAGAGGATCGACTTTCTCCTGATCACGAAAGGAGATCCGCCATGAATATTCAGGTGACCAAAAGCCCGATTGGGCTGGACGGCATTGCCGCCGCCGAAACCGTGCTCAGCCATGTCGACGGCGAGCGCGGCGAACTGATCATCGCCGGCGAGCATGTCAGTGTGCTCGCCTCGACATCGAGCTTCGAGGGCGTCACCGCACGATTATGGAATGCGGCAACCGGAAGCACGCTCAGCGAGGCCAATGTGCGCGCCAAGCTTGGCGACGCGCGCGAGCGCGCCTTCGCCCGATTGCCCGACGTGCTGCCGGCGACGCGCGGCATGTCGATCGTGGACGGCTTCCGCGCCGCAGTCGCTGGCTTGCGCGCCGAAAACGGGCTCGAGCACGAAGCGACGATCGTCGGCGCCTTTCCGGTGATCGCCGGCGCGCTGGTGCAGCGGGCCAAGGGCCACGATCCGCTCGCGCCCGATCCGAATGTCAGCCACGCTGCGGATACGCTGACGATGCTGCTGAGCCGCAAGCCCGAACCGCGCGAGGTCGCGGCGCTGGATGCCTATCTCGTCACGGTCTCTGATCACGGCATGAACGCGTCCACCTTCACGACGCGCGTGGTGGCCTCGACGCAAGCCGACCTGTTCGCGGCCGTCACCGCCGGCTATTGCGCGCTGACCGGGCCGCTCCATGGCGGCGCGCCGGAGCCGGTGCTGGAGATGTTAGACGCGATCGGCACGCGCGAACGCATCAGGCCCTGGGTCGATGCGGCGCTGGCGCGCGGCGAGCGGCTGATGGGATTCGGCCATCGCGTCTATCGCGTGCGCGACCCGCGCGCGGATGTGCTGAAGGATGCGATCGAGCGGTTAGCTGCCGAAGGCGCCGACCTGCCGTTCGCGGGCGAGGTCGAGGCCTATATCCGCGAGGCGTTGCGGCGGAAGAATCCGACCCGGCCGCTGGAAACGAATGTCGAGTTCTTCACCGCGATCCTGCTCGATGCGCTTTCCATCCCGCGGCAGGCCTTCACGCCGATCTTCGCGGTGGCGCGCGCGGCGGGATGGACCGCGCATGCGCGCGAACAGCAGCGCACCGGCCGGCTGATCCGGCCAAGCTCGTCCTATGTGGGGCCAATGCCGAAGGTGTGAGGCGCAGACCGTCAATAGGACGACGGCGGGACCACATATTCCGCCGTCGTCCCGGCGAAAGCCGGGACCCATAACCACTGACGTGAATTGGAACGAAGACTGGCCGACAATTCCCATAACAACAGCGTCCTGTGGTTATGGGTCCCGGGTCAAGCCCGGGACGACGTCATGCCTCGCGGACCACGGTCTTGAGATAGTTATACGCCTTGATGATCTCGATCAGGCGGTCTTCGGTGGAACGGTCGCCACCGTTGGCGTCGGGATGGTGCTGCTTCACCAGCGCCTTGTACTTCGCCTTGACGTCTTCAAGCGTGGCTTCGGCGGAGAGTCCCATCACCTGCAGTGCCTTGCGCTCGGCGTTCATTACCTTGCGCGCCTCGGGCTTGGCCTGCGCGCCGGGGCCAGGCCGCCAGCCGGCGCGGCCGTTGAGTTCGGAGAACACATTAAAGGGATCGGCGGCGCCGCCGAGATCGTCCTCGGCGCTGCCCTTGCCGTGCTTGGCGCTGGTGTTGGCACCCATCTTCCAGGTCGGGCGATGGCCGGTCAGCGCATCCTTCTGGTAGCGCGCCACCGCCTCAGGATTCATACCCTGGAAGAAATTGTAAGACTGATTGTACTCGCGAACATGATCGAGGCAGAAATGCCAATACTCGCGCGAGTTCTCGCGGCCCTTCGGCGCGCGGTGCGAACCCTTGTTCTGACAGCCGGCCCATTCGCAGGTGATGGCTTCCTGACCAGCCTGCGCCTGGCGCTTCGCACTCACCTTCGTCGGCTTGATGCGAATGGAGTCGAAGAATTTTGATGAATCGATCGCCATGACTGACTTTGACTACGCAATGCAAAAAGCTTCAAGTCTTGACATTGCGAATACCTCTGCTTCGGATGTGCCATTGACGAAATGCAGCCTTCGAACTATTGCCGCCGCCATGAGCACAAGAGACGTTATTATAAACAAGTTGCGTGAAGCTTTCTTGCCCGAAAGCCTCGAGGTCCAAGATGAATCACATCTGCATGAGGGCCACGCGGGGCATCGGCCAGGCGGCGAGACGCATTTCCGTGTTTATATTGTATCTCAAGCGTTCGAAGGGAAGAGCCGGATCGAACGCCATCGCATGATTAATGCGGCACTCGCCCAGGAACTCGCGGATGGCGTGCATGCGCTCGCGATCCATGCGCAAGCTCCAGCGGAACGACCGCGCTGAGGGGCGCCGCCTGGAAATTTAGCTGAAGAACACGACCGAACTGCGGTTTTGATCAACGTCGCGCAAGACGCCACGGCTGTTTTCCTTTATCAGAGATAGCGGCCTGGGCGATGGACAGTTCCATTGGAATTGGGCAGGCTCATTGCACCATCGCCACCTGTAGCGAGGGGCTGTCAGATGGTTCACTGGGCACATCTGCGATTGGCCGCGGCCGTGATGGCAATGCTGGCGCTCTCTGCGCCCGTACCGGCTGCAGCACAGGCCATGCCGAGCCCGCTCGTTCAGGAAGTGCTCGTGAAAAGCATTTTGGTGACGCTGAGCGATGCCGTCGCCGCCAATAATTTCACCGTCCTGCACGCCAAGATGTCAAAGCCGTTCGCCGAGCAGTTTCCGCCGGAGAAGCTGCAGGCCGTCTTCAAGGATCTCGTCGACAAGCACGCGGTGTTCGACGCCGTGGTGGCAAAGCCTGTCATTGCCGACGAGGAGGCGAAGATCGACGAGAAGGGCGTGCTGCGCCTGAAAGGCCATTTCGAGACCACGCCGAAGCAGGTGAAGTATCAGCTCGCCTTCATCCCCGCCGACGGCACCTGGAAGCTTTCCGGGGTCACCATCGACATTGAATAGGGCGCCAACATCCAAGCCCGTCATGCCCGGCCTTGTGCCGGGCATCCACGTTCTTGGCTGCCGCGAGAAAGGCGCGTGGATGGCCGGGACAAGCCCGGCCATGACGGAGAATCGACGCGCCTGTGCTAGAACGCCGTCCCGGCACGCTTCGGCCTGGGCTCCTCGGCCTCGGCTTCGCGCGGCAGCGCGGTGATGCGTAGCGCCGTGATGCGGTTGCGCTCGCGACGCAGGACGCGGAAGCGGAAGCCGTGGAAGGTGAAGCTTTGGCCGCGCTCGGGGATCGAGCGCGCTTCATGGATCACGAGACCCGCCACGGTCGTGGCTTCCTCGTCCGGCAAATGCCAGTCCATCGCACGGTTGAGATCGCGGATCGGCACCGAGCCGTCGACCACTACGGAGCCGTCGGGCTGGGCACGAACACCCGCGACCACCACGTCGTGCTCGTCGGAAATGTCTCCGACGATCTCCTCCAGGATGTCTTCCAGTGTCACCAGACCTTCGACTTCGCCGTATTCGTCGACGACGAGGGCGAAATGCGTCTTGCGGCGGCGAAACGCCTTGAGCTGCTCGGAGACGGGCCGCATCTCCGGCACGAACCACGGCGGCAACGCGATGGTGGCGACGTCGATGTTCGACGTGTCGCCGTCGGCGGCGCGGATCGCGCGCAGCAAATCCTTGGCGTGCAGCACCCCGATGATGTTCTCCGGCTTGTCACGCCACAGCGGAATGCGGGTGTATTCGGTGGCGAGCACCTCGCGCACCAGTTCCTCCGGCGGCAGATCGGCGTTGATCATGGTCATTTCGGTGCGGTGGACCATCACGTCCGACACCTGCAATTCGCGCAGATCGAGGAGCCCGCCGAGCATGTCGCGGTCCTGCTTCTCGACCTTGCCCTCGTGATGCAACAAATCGACGGCGCCGCGCAGTCGCTCGGTCGGCGACAGGATGGCCTGGTTGGCACCGACCTTGATGCCGAAGAGTTTCATCAAGGCGAGCACGATGACCTCGATCACCGTCAGGAACGGTCCGAGCAGATAGACCGTGACCTTCATCGGCCGCGCCACCAGGAGCGATATCCGGTCGGGCGCGTTGATTGCGATGGTCTTGGGCAGCACCTCGGCGAAGATCACGACCATCACCGTCATCACCGCGGTCGCATAGAGCACACCGACGTCGCCGAACCACGCGGTGAGGATGCCGGTTGCGAGCGCCGAGGCGCCGATATTGGCGATGTTGTTGCCGAGCAGCAGCGCGCCGATCAGCCGCTCGCGCATGTTGAACAGGCTGGAGACCACGCCAGCCTCGCGATTGCCCTGCTTGGACAGCCGCAACATGCTGGCGCGCGAAGCGCCGGTCAGCGCGGTCTCGCTCGCCGCGAAAAAGGCGGAGACCAACAGGCAGACGACGACGATTGAGAACGAAACCCAGGTCAAGCTACGTCATCCGAAGAGCGTTTTTAATTCTCGGCCAGTTTTGCCTTCAGAAAGTCACGCACCGGCGCAGGCTCGACGTCGCGCGCGATCACGGCGCGGCCGACGGCCTCCAGCAGAATGAAGGTCAGCTTGCCGCGCTTGACCTTCTTGTCCTGCGCCATCAGCGCCATCAGTGTGTCGGCATCAGCCAGTCCTTCCTGGACGAAGCCGCCGATATCCTGCAGCCGGGTCGGCAACCCTACCGCAGTGAGGTGGCGTTTCACGCGCGCCGCATCCGCTTGCGCAATCATGCCGAGAGAAGCAGAGAACTCCGCCGCCAGCGTCATGCCGATGGCCACGCCTTCGCCGTGGAACAGCCGGTCGGAAAAGCCCGTCGCCGCTTCCAGCGCGTGACCGAAGGTGTGGCCGAGATTAAGCAGCGCGCGTTCTCCGGTTTCGCGTTCGTCGCGCGAGACGATCGCAGCTTTGGCGCGGCACGAGGTTGCGATCGCGTGCTCGCGCGCCGCGCCGCCGGAGAAGATGTCGGCGTGATTGGCTTCCAGCCAGGCGAAAAAGGCCTCATCGCCGAGCACGCCATATTTGGCAACCTCCGCATAGCCAGCGCGGAACTGGCGCGGCGACAGCGTATCGAGCACCGACGTGTCGGCGACGACCAGCACCGGCTGGTGGAACGCCCCGATCAGGTTCTTGCCCTGCGGCGAGTTGATCCCGGTCTTGCCGCCGACCGATGAATCGACCTGCGCCAGCAGCGAGGTCGGCACCTGCACGAAATCGACGCCGCGGCGCAGGACGGCAGCAGCAAAGCCCGCGAGATCGCCGACCACGCCGCCGCCGAGCGCGACGACGAGATCGTTGCGCTCGATCTTGGCCGCGATCAGCGCTTCGCTGACCTCTGTCAGACCGGCATAGCTCTTCGAGCCCTCGCCTTCCTCGACGATGATGCGCGAAGTCGGGATGCCGGCCGCGGCAAGCGACGCCTCGGCCTGTTCCAGCCAATGTTTCGCCACCGTGCGGTCGGTGACGATGGCGGTGCGCGCACCCGGGCGGAGCGCAGCGATCCGTGCGCCAAGCGACGGCAGCATCTCGCGCCCGATCACGATGTCATAGGCGCGGTCGCCGAGTGCGACATCGACGGTGATGGGATCAGAGTGTTTCAATGGCGCAGTCATGATGGGAGGCTAATTCCGTTGGTTGCCGGTTGTGCCGTGCCGTTGCCACAGAGATAGGCATGCAGCGCCTCTAAGCACTCCTCGACGATCCGGTCATGCGGCACGTCGCGCGACGAAATCGTCAGATCGGCGCTCCGGTAGACCGGCTCGCGCTCACCGAGCAGACGGTTGACCGTCCCCTCGGGATCGGCCGTCTGCAACAGCGGGCGGTCGGCGCGGCGCCGCACCCTGCGCATGATGACATCGGCATCGGCACGCAGCCAGAGCGAGATCGCCTTGGCACGAATGCAGTTGCGGGTCTCCTCGCGCATGAACGCACCGCCGCCGGTGGCGAGCACCGCCGGCCCGTCGCTAAGCAGGCGGGCGATCACCCGCGCCTCGCCATCCCTGAAATAGGCCTCGCCATGGGTTTCGAAAATCTCCGGGATCGACATGCCCGCCGCCGCCTCGATCTCGGTATCGGCATCGGTGAAGGGCAGCCTCAGCCGCGCGGCCAGCCGCCGGCCGATGGTCGATTTGCCGGCGCCCATCATGCCCACCAGCACGATCGTCCTCGACCCCAGCACGGCCAGGATGTCGGCCTCCAGGGTCGGGAGCACAGGGAGCGGTGCGGCGCTGTCTGGCATCTAAAGCTCGGTCTCTCGGCGAATTTGCGGCGTTCCGGTCACCTATACTACCCCCGCCAATACCGTTGCCAGAGCCTTGCAACGGCTGAGGGAACATGATGGATGATGCCAATGGTTAATTCGCCGCCCGAGCCTTCGATATGCCGAGCCTGTTCCGCTTCCTGACGGTCCTCGCCGTGATCGGCGGTATCGGCTACGGGATCATTTTCGCACTGGCCAATTTTGTGACCCCGAAATCGCGGGAAATGACGGTGACGATCCCGCCGGATAAGTTCCTCAAGAAATAGCCGCTATGGTCCGGGGATGCGTTCCAAGACACGTTCCAGCACATCAGATGCCGGGCTGATCAGCCTGTTCCTCGACATGCTCGCGGCCGAACAGGGCGCGGGCGAAAACACGCTCGACGCGTATCGCCGCGACCTCGAAGACCTCTCCGAATTCCTCACCCATGCCGGCAAGAGCTTTGCCGGCGCCGACACCCAGACGCTGCGCGACTACCTCGCCGACCTCGACACCCGCGGTTTCAAATCAACCAGCGTCGCCCGCCGGCTCTCGTCGATGCGGCATCTGTTCCGATTCCTGCTCAACGAGCGCATCCGCAGCGACGATCCTGCCGCGATCCTCTCTGGCCCGAAGCGCGGCCGCAGCCTGCCCAAGGTGCTGTCGATCGCCGACGTCGACCGCATGCTGACGCGGGCCAAGGAACTCACGCAAATCGACGCCAAGCCGGCGCAGCGGCTGCGCGCGCTCCGGCTGCATTGCCTCTTGGAGGTGCTGTACGCCACTGGCCTACGCGTCTCCGAACTGGTCTCGCTACCGCTATCGGCGGCGCGGCGCGATGCCCGCATGATCGTGGTGCGAGGCAAGGGCAACAAGGAGCGGCTGGTGCCGCTGAACGAGGCCTCGCGCCAGGCGATGGCCGACTATCTCGCTGCGGTGCAAGTCATGAAGCCGGAGAAGAAGGCGGCGCCGTCGAAATGGCTGTTTCCCTCCTTCGGCGAGAGCGGCCATTTGACCCGGCAGCACTTTGCCCGCGACCTCAAGGAGTTGGCGGCCGCTTCCGGCCTGGCGCCGCGGCTCGTCTCCCCGCACGTGCTGCGGCATGCCTTTGCCAGCCACCTCCTGCACAACGGCGCCGACCTGCGCATCGTCCAGACCCTGCTCGGCCATACCGACATCTCCACCACCCAGATCTATACCCATGTGGTCGAGGAGCGGCTGAAGAGCCTGGTGCGCGACCTGCATCCGCTGGCGGAGAAGGCTTAGCCTGGTCGATCCCCGGATTACGCTTCCAGGCCGGGCTATGGGTTACGCCTTGACTTCGGCGGTTTCTCACAGGAAAGAGCGTTACCGCTTGCGGTCAGCCCACGCGCCTCGGCTTTGGCTGCGTGTTAACTTGTTGAAGATACAAAACTTCTCTTCCAGACCCCAGACCCGCTTCGCCGCCCGCCAGGTTCCTTCCTATATTGCCGTAATGCCGGATCAGATGCGCAGTTACCTCGACTTCGAAAAACCCGTCGCCGAGCTTGAATCCAAGATCGACGAATTGCGCGCGCTGGCAGCGTCCGGCAGCGACATCGGCGACGAGATCGCGCGGATCGAGGAGAAGGCCGGCCAGGCGCTGGCCGACCTCTATGCCAACCTGACGCCCTGGCAGAAGACGCTGGTGGCGCGGCACCCGCAGCGACCGCATTTCACCGATTTCGTCAGCGCGCTCATCACCGAATTCACGCCGCTGGCCGGCGACCGCAAATTCGCCGACGACGAAGCCCTGCTCGGCGGCTTCGGCCGCTTCCGCGGCGAGAGCATCTGCGTGATCGGCCAGGAAAAGGGCGCCTCCACCGAGAGCCGGATCAAGCACAATTTCGGCATGGCCCGCCCCGAAGGCTACCGCAAGGCGGTCCGGCTGATGGAAATGGCCGACCGTTTCGGCATCCCGGTACTCTCGCTGGTCGATTCGGCCGGCGCCTATCCCGGCATCGGCGCCGAGGAGCGCGGACAGGCCGAAGCCATCGCGCGCTCGACCGACGCCTGCCTGTCACTGGGGGTGCCCAATGTCGCGATCATCACCGGCGAGGGCATGTCGGGCGGCGCGATCGCGATCACCACGGCCAACCGCGTCCTGATGATGGAGCACGCGATCTACAGCGTGATCTCGCCGGAGGCGGCATCCTCGATCCTGTGGCGGGACGGCACCAAGGCGCAGGAAGCCGCCAACAGCATGAAGATCACCGCCCAGGACATGCTGCGATTCGGCGTGATCGACGAGATCCTGAAGGAGCCGCCGGGCGGCGCCCACCGCGATCCCGCCGCCATGATCGCATCCACCGGCGATGCCATCGCCCAGGCTTTCAACGACCTACGAAATCTTGATGCGGACGCGATCCGCAAGCAGCGCCGCCAGAAGTTTCTCGATATCGGCCGCAAGCTCGCCTAGCTAACCGGCAATCGCGGCATTTTGCTCCAGGTCGGCCGGTTTGGCCGCAATTCGGCCCCGGGGCCGGTCTTTAACTCTTGCTTGACCATGCCTGTCATGGTTCCGGCCCGCCGGGCCCCGTTCAGGTTGCGGGTGGGAAGTCCAAAGGTTAGTATTTTAACGATCGCTTCAAGGCATAAGGGTTGATTTGGGGTTGCCCGAAATGCCCGGTGGGTGTGGAGCTTGGACTTGAATCACCGCACGCTGGTTCGCGCGCTTCTGGCCTCGGCTGCCCTTGCGGCCGCTGTACTGCTCGCCGGTTGCAATAGCGACGACATCTCACTCGCATCGAATGCCAAGGCCAACCAGCCGGTGCCGCCGAAGCTGGTCGCGGCAATCGCCGAAAAGGACATGGATCTGCAGTCGCCGATCCTGATCCGCCTGTTCAAGCAGGAAGCCGAGCTCGAAGTCTGGAAGCAGGACCGCTCCGGCAGGTTCGCGCTCTTGAAGACCTATCCGATCTGCCGCTGGTCCGGCGATCTCGGTCCGAAGATCCGCGAGGGCGACCGCCAGGCGCCGGAGGGCTTCTATACGATCAGCCCGGGCCAGATGAACCCGCAATCGGCCTACTACCTCTCCTTCAACACCGGCTACCCCAACGCCTTCGACAAGGCGCTCGGCCGCACCGGCTCACAGTTGATGGTGCATGGCGACTGCTCCTCGCGCGGCTGCTACGCGATGACCGACGAGCAGATCGCGGAGATCTATTCGCTCGGGCGCGAGTCGTTCTTTGGCGGCCAGAAGGCATTCCAGTTGCAGGCCTATCCGTTCCGGATGACGCCGGTGAACATGGCCAAGCACCGCAACAATCCGAACATGCCTTTCTGGAAGATGATCAAGGAAGGCTACGATCATTTCGAAGTGACGAAGCAGGAGCCGAAGGTCGACTTCTGCGAGAAGAAATATGTCTTCGACGCCGCCAAGCCGCCGGGCGCCACCCGCGATCCGGTGTTTGATGCGTCCGCCAAATGCCCGGCCTATGTGATTCCCGACCAGATCGCCGAAGCGGTCCGCCAGAAGCAGCAGGAAGAGGCGACCGAGGTTGCCAAGCTGATCTCCAAGGGCACGCCGGTGGCGCGGATAAACACCGGCATCGACGGCGGCATGAACAAGATCTTCGCCTCCAAGCTGCCGGAGGGCAGCACCGGCCTCTCCGAGGGTGGCGACAGCCAGAGCCTGCAATCACTGTCGCTGGCGCGCGCGCCCGGCACGATCCCGTCCACCGTCAATCCGCCGAAGCCGAACCTGGCGCAGCCGGAAGAGCCGGTGGTGGCGGTGTCGACGACGTCGGCGATGTCATCGGCCCGCGTCGCTTCCGCCGCGCAGTCGGGTGAGCAGTCGGAAGGCCTCTTCTCCAGCATCGCCCGCAAGGTCGGGATCGGCGCCACGGCCGACGCCAACGCCGCCGCCACCAGCGTGCCGCCCTCTGCACCGGCCGCCGCCACGAAGCCCAAAGCTACTGAGGCCAAGACTGCTGAGGCCAAGTCTGCTGAGATCAAGCCTGCTCAGACCAAGTCGCAATCGGTCGTTCGCGTCGCACCGAAGCCCACCGAAACCAAGCTCGCTGCCGCCAAGCCGGCGCTCAAGCCGACCGTCACCGATGCGCCGGCCACCGCCGCACCGGCCACCAGGGACACACAGCTCTCCGGCTCGCAGCCGATCGTGCAGCCAAACTCCTTCGACAACCGCTTCGGAGCGATGAGGTAGGCGCCCGCGCAGCGAGGGGCCAGCGCTTTCTCCTGCCGTCATTGCGAGCAAAGCGAAGCAATCCATGCCTCGGCAAGCGGCGCGATGGATTGCTTCGCTTTGCTCGCAATGACGTGCGGAGAGTTCTGATTCAAATGTCAAACAGCGATTCCGTAGGATGGGTAGAGCGCAGCGAAGCAATCCATTTCTCCGCAAGTGGCGCGATGGATTGCATCGCTGCGCTCGCAATGACGGGGATGGATTCTGATTCAACTTTCAAACAGCGTGAGGACGTGAGTTCGCGTTCTCGCGGCATTCGCTGCCCGAGCTCTGCGTCACTTTCCACCCTCCTCGATATCAGAGGGCGCAGGGAAAGCCGGGTGCTGGTTGCACCCATGGGTCCCGTGCAACAAAAAGCACGGGGGTAGGACCACAGGTTCAACCGAAGCATTCCGGCTTTCCCTGCGCGATGGTTTACGGCTTATTTCGTGCTCTCCCCGGTGACCGGCTCTTTTGCCACCGTCACTTCATAGAAGCTTAGCGCCAGCGTCGGGGCGCCAGGACCACACGACTTCGCCGTCCGTGATGCGTATGCTCGTCAGTCACATCCATCACGTCCACCGCATCTCACCGCAACGTTCGTGACGATCGCGAGCCGCCCCTCATTTGGGTGAGACGCGCGGAGTTAAATCACTGATTTGCCCGACGGCGAAAGCCGAATGTTTTTTCTGCGAGGGCTGGACAGACTTTCGGTGATTTGCCCGTCGGGTTGTTATGTCGCACCCAAACTAGCCACATCGTCATTGCGAGCGGAGCGAAGCAATCCATAGCGCCGCTTGTGGAGACGTGGATTGCTTCGCTGCGCTCGCAATGACGGGACTGTCATTCCGGGGCGACGCTAAGCGTCGAGCTCGCAATGACGACGGAGGTGGCGGCGATGTTGTCGGTCAACGACCGAGAGCGTGGAATGCTGCCCGCAGCTACGGGCGGCTCAGCTCACGCATACCGGCCGTGGCAGTGCTTGTACTTCTTGCCGCTGCCGCAAGGGCAATCCTCGTTGCGGCCGACCTTGCCCCAGGTGGCGGGGTTGTTGGGATCGCGGTCGGAGGGGGCGGCCTTCGGCACCAGCGAGGCGTTGGCGAAGGACATCTCGTCCTCGCCGGTGTTGGGATCGAGCTTGTGCGCCTCCATCGCCGGCAACACCGGCTGCTGCTCCTCCGGCGGGATGATCTCGACCCGCATCAATTGCGCGGTGACGGCCTCGCGCAGATGCGAGCTCATCTCCTGGAAGAGGTTGAAGGCTTCCGTCTTGTACTCCTGCAGCGGATCGCGCTGGCCATAGCCGCGCAGGCCGATCACCTGGCGCAGATGGTCGAGCATGATCAGGTGCTCGCGCCAGAGATGGTCGAGCGTCTGCAACAGGATCGTCTTCTCGACGTAGCGCATCACGTCGGGGCCCCATTGCGCGACCTTGGCCGCCATGCGCTCGTCGACATTCTTTTCGATCCGCGCCAACAGCTCCTCGTCGGCGATGCCCTCTTCCTTGGCCCATTCGTCGACCGGCAGGTCGATATCGAGCACACGCTTCAATTCGTCCTTCAGGCCAGCCGCATCCCACTGCTCGGCGTAGGCATGCTCCGGGATATGCTTGGCCACCAGATCCTCGATGAAGGCGTGGCGCATGTCGGTGACGGTCTCGGCGACGCTCTCGTCCTTCATCAATTCGACGCGCTGGTCGAAGATCACCTTGCGCTGGTCGTTCTGGACGTTGTCGAATTTGAGCAGGTTCTTGCGGATGTCGAAGTTGCGCGCTTCGACCTTCTGCTGCGCCTTTTCCAGCGCCTTGTTGATCCAGGGATGGATGATCGCCTCGCCCTCTTTCAGGCCGAGCCGGGTCAGCATGCTGTCGAGCCGGTCGGACCCGAAGATGCGCATCAGATCGTCTTCCAGCGACAGGAAGAATTTCGAGCGGCCGGGGTCGCCCTGGCGGCCGGAACGGCCGCGGAGCTGATTGTCGATGCGGCGGGATTCATGCCGCTCGGAGCCGATGATGTAGAGGCCGCCGGGCTTGGTCACCGTCTTCGCCGGCTTGCTGCCCTTGGCGGGCTCGACCTCGACAACCTCCTCGGCCTTCAAGACGATCTCGCGGAAGCGCTCGATGTCGGCCTTGATCTGCTCGATCTTCTGCGCCTTCTCGGCTTCGTCAGCGATCGAGGCCGTCTCCTGCTGGATCCGCATCTCGAGCGAGCCGCCGAGCTTGATGTCGGTACCGCGGCCGGCCATGTTGGTCGCGATCGTGATCGCGCCGGGCACGCCGGCTTCCGCGACGATATAGGCTTCCTGCTCGTGGAAGCGCGCATTCAAGACCGCGAACAACTTGGCCGGCTTGCCGGCGCGCGCCGCGGCATAGAGCTTGTCGAGCGCGCCGTGATTGCTGAAGTCGATCTGCTTGTAGCCGTGCTTGCGCAAATATTCGGCCAGCACTTCGGATTTCTCGATCGAGGCGGTGCCGACCAGGACCGGCTGCAGCCGCTTGTTGGCGCGTTCGATCTCTGCGAGGATCGCGGCATATTTTTCGGTCTGCGTGCGATAGACCTCGTCGTCCTCGTCGAGGCGCGCCACCGGCAGGTTGGTCGGGATCTCCACGACCTCGAGCTTGTAGATGTCGAACAATTCGTCGGCTTCGGTCGCGGCCGTGCCGGTCATGCCCGCCAGCTTCTCGTACATCCGGAAATAGTTCTGGAAGGTGATCGAGGCCAGCGTCTGGTTCTCCGGCTGGACCTGGACGTGCTCTTTGGCTTCCAGCGCCTGGTGCAGGCCTTCCGAGTAGCGGCGACCCGGCATCATGCGTCCAGTGAACTCATCGATGATGACGACCTCGCCGTCGCGAACGATATAATCCTTGTCGCGGGTGAACAGCGTGTGCGCGCGCAGCGCCTGGTTGACGTGGTGAACGACCGAGACGTTCTCGACGTCATAGAGGGAGTCGCCCTTGAGCTGGCCGGCATCGCGCAGCAGCCCTTCGAGCTTTTCCATGCCGCCTTCGGTCAGCGTCACCGTGCGCTGCTTCTCGTCGACCTCGTAGTCCGACTTGTCGAGCTTGGGAAAGAACGTGTCGATGGTGTTGTAGAAATCCGAACGGTCGTCGAGCGGGCCGGAGATGATCAGCGGCGTCCGCGCCTCGTCGATCAGGATCGAGTCGACTTCGTCGACGATGGCGTAATAGTGCCCGCGCTGGACCATGTCCTCCAGGCGGTACTTCATGTTGTCGCGGAGGTAGTCGAAGCCGTATTCGTTGTTGGTGCCGTAGGTGATGTCGCAGCCATAGGCCGTCTTGCGCTCGGCATCGTCGAGCCCGTGGACGATGACGCCGGTGCTCATGCCGAGGAAGGAATAGATCTGGCCCATCCAGCCGGAGTCACGGCGGGCAAGGTAGTCGTTGACGGTGACGACATGGACGCCCTTGCCGGCAAGTGCGTTGAGATAGACCGCGAGCGTCGCCACCAGCGTCTTGCCTTCGCCGGTCTTCATCTCGGCGATGTCGCCCTCATGCAGCACCATGCCGCCGATGAGCTGCACATCGAAATGGCGCTGGCCGAGGGTGCGCTTGGCTGCTTCGCGGACGGTGGCGAAGGCCGGAACCAGGAGGTCGTCGAGCGTCTTGCCGTTCGCCAGCTCCTGCCGGAATTCGGCGGTGCGGGCCTTCAACGCCTCGTCCGAAAGCTTTGCGAGCTCGGGCTCCAATGCGTTGATGGCGTTGACGCGGGCCTGATAGCCCTTCACCCTCCGGTCGTTGGCGGAGCCGAACAATTTGCGGGCGAGCGCGCCGATCATGCGTAGTTCCTGTTCTTCTGCGTTGCAACCAGAGCGTGGTGCCGCCGATTGTCTATCAACTCACCGTGACGCACCCCGGCAACGGCCCCAACCTGGGGCCCGATCCGCCAATTAAGTGGGAAGCAAGCAATCCAAGGTTCAACGGCCAAAAACGTAAGCAAAATGAGCGCTATCGCCATTGACACGATGGGCCAGAGATATGGCCCGCTCCGGGGGTTGTCAACGCTCGGCAGGATGTCAAGGAATTCATCATTTTGTCAGACTTTTCGCGTTGCCAAGGCGGCTTGATTGGGCGAGTGTCCGCCCCGCTCAAGAGAAGTTCCCCCTGTTCGAGACAAGTTAAGGATTTTGCATGACCACGTCGTTCGCGGAAATGAAACCCGGCTTGCGTATCGGCCTCGCATCCCTGGCCGTGACCGGCTCGATCGCCGCGGTTCTCGCATTCGGTCTGCCGGTCCGTGCTGAGGATTCCAACCCGGTGCTTGCCAAGGTCAACGGGCAGGAGATCCGCCAGAGCGATGTGGCGATCGCCGAAGAGGAACTTGGGCCGAGCCTGCAGCAGATGGACCCTGCGACGCGGAAGGATAACCTCCTGGCCTTCCTGATCGACATGAAGATCGTCGCCAAGGCCGCCGAGGACAAGAAGGTCGACAATACCGACGAGTTCAAGAAGCGCCTCGCCTTCACCCGCAACCGGCTCCTGATGGATAGCCTGCTTGCCAGCGAGGGCAAGGCGGCGACCAACGACGACGCCATGAAGAAGGTCTATGAAGAGGCCTCCAAGCAGATCACCGGCGAGCAGGAAGTGCATGCCCGCCACATCCTGGTCGAGACCGAGGACGAGGCCAAGGCAATCAAGGCCGAGCTCGCGAAGGGCGCCGATTTCGCCGAGCTCGCCAAGAAGAAGTCCAAGGATCCCGGCGCCTCCGATGGCGGCGATCTCGGCTTCTTCACCAAGGAGCAGATGGTGCCGGAATTCTCTGCCGTCGCCTTTTCGCTCGAGCCGGGCAAGATCTCCGACCCCGTGAAGTCGCAGTTCGGCTGGCACATCATCAAGGTCGAGGAAAAGCGCAACCGCACCGCGCCGCCCTTCGACCAGGTCAAGAGCCAGATCGAGACCTATGTGACCCGCAAAGCGCAGGCCGACTATGTCGCCAAGCTGCGCGAGGCCGCCAAGATCGAGCGCATGGACAAGCCGGAAGAGACCGCCAAGAGCGACGCCAAGCCTGCTGATACGACGGCCCCCGCCGCCAAGCCGTCCGACTCCAAGATGGCGCCGCCGGCGAAGAAGTAAGAATTCGCTGTCACTTCAGCGAAGCCAATAGTATCTACACTCGTCATGGCCGGGCTTGTCCCGGCCATCTACGTCTTGGCGCCTCGCCGGCCGGGAAAAGGACGTGGATGGCCGGGACATCTTGCGCGAAGACGCGCTTCGCGCTTTAGCCCGGCCATGACGATTGCGCCTCCCTGATTGGAATCCGCCATGTCCACCGCCGTTTCTCCCCTCGCCCCGACAGACGTTCCCGATTTGCCCGCGATTGCGGGCGTCAGGCTTGCGACGGCGGCCGCGGGCATCCGCTACAAGGGGCGCACCGATGTGCTGCTCGCGGTGATGGACAAAGGCACCGCCGTCGCCGGCGTCTTCACCAAGTCGAAATGCCCGTCAGCCCCGGTGGAGTGGTGCCGCGCCAAGCTCGGCAAAGGCGGATCTTCTAAGGGAGGATTTGCACGCGCGCTGGTGGTCAATTCCGGCAATGCCAATGCCTTCACCGGCAAAACCGGCAAGCAGTCGACCGCGCTGACCGCGCAGATCGCCGCCAAGGCGGTCGGCTGCGGCGTCAATGAGGTGTTTTTGGCCTCCACCGGCGTGATCGGCGAGCCGCTCGATGCGACCAAGTTCGACGGCGTACTGGCGACGCTGGCCGAGCAAGCCGGGCCCGACGACTGGATGGGCGCGGCGAAGGCAATCATGACCACCGACACCTTCCCGAAGGTCGCGACCGCGACCGTGAAGCTCGGCAAGGCCAAGGTGACGATCAACGGCATGGCCAAGGGCGCCGGCATGATCGCGCCTGATATGGCGACGATGCTGTCGTTCATCTTCACCGATGCGCCGCTGTCATCGGCCGCGCTGCAACAGCTCCTGAAGAGCGGGGTCGAGGACACCTTCAACGCCGTCACCATCGATGGCGACACCTCGACCTCGGACACACTATTGGCATTCGCGACCGGCACCGCGGCCGCGAACGGCGCGCCGAAGATCAGCCGCGCCAGCGATCCGCGCCTGAAAGCGTTTGCGAAGGCGTTCCGCGATGTGCTAGCCGATCTTTCCGAGCAGGTGGCGCGTGACGGCGAAGGCGCGCGGAAACTAGTCGAGATCATCATCGATGGCGCGACGACCAAGGCTTCCGCTCGCAAGATCGCGATGTCGGTGGCGAACTCGCCGCTGGTCAAGACCGCGATCGCCGGCGAGGACGCCAATTGGGGCCGGGTGGTGATGGCGGTCGGCAAGGCCGGCGAGCCCGCCAACCGCGACAAGCTCTCGATTTCCTTCAACGGCATCCGCGTCGCCAAGAGCGGCGCCCGCGATCCCTCCTACAACGAGGCGGAAGTGTCGCAGGCGATGAAAGAGCCGAAGATCCAGATCAAGGTCAATCTCGGCCTCGGCAAGGGCCGCGACCGCGTGCTGACCTGCGATCTCACCAAGGAATATGTCGCGATCAACGGCGATTACAGGTCATAGGACACCGTCGTCCCTGCGAAAGCAGGGACCCATAACCACAGGGAGGCGTTGTGGCGCGCGCAAGTGGTTGTAGCGGAGCACATCGCTAAACCCTGTGGTTATGGGTCCCGGCGCAAGGCCGGGACGACAGCGGAGTTCGGGCGGACTGCATGACCGATATCAAACTCACCCTCGTGGTTGCCTGCGCGCTCATCGATGCCGACAAGCGCGTGCTGCTGGCGCAGCGGCCTGCCGGCAAGCCGATGGCGGGGCTCTGGGAATTTCCGGGCGGCAAGGTCGAGGCCGGCGAACGGCCGGAAGCGACGCTGATCCGCGAATTGCATGAAGAACTCGGCATCACCGTCGCCGAGCCGTGCCTGGCGCCGCTAACCTTCGCGAGCCACGCCTATGAGACGTTTCACCTGCTGATGCCACTCTATATCTGCCGGCGCTGGGACGGCATGGTGACGGCGCGCGAGGGACAGAACCTCGCCTGGGTCCGCGCCAACAAATTGCGCGACTATGAGATGCCCGCGGCGGACATTCCGCTGATCCCGCATCTGATTGATCTGCTGTTGTAGGTTTGCTCGCGACAGGGCCGCCGCACCCTCAGTCGTCATGCGCGGGCTTGACCCGCGCATCCATCGAACAAGACTCTCTCCAGATCGATGGATCGCCGGGTCAAGCCCGGCGATGACGGCTGCGGTATTCGGCGTCAGTCGCGTTTTGCCCGCTTCACCGCCTCTGCCAAACTCGCTTTCGCCGAACCCGGCCGCAGCGGTTTTTGCTGGCTTTCATGCGGCGCCCAGCCGGACAGCCAGATCACGTCGAAGGTGGCGCGGATACGGCCGTCAGGATCGGCGAAGCGCTCGGCATAGATTTGCGCCAACCGCAATAGCGTGGCGCGGCGGGTTGGCGCGCGGCGCCGCTCGACCAGGATATTGGTGGCGCCCATGCGCCGCAATTCCTGCATCAGCGCGAAGGCGTTGGCGTAGCGCACCACGATGCGGTCGACGTCGGTCACCGGCAGCGCGAAGCCGGCACGCTGCAACAGCGCGCCGATGTCGCGCAAATCGGCGAATGGCGCCACGCGCGGCGACACTCCGCCCTCGCATTCGGCTTCGGCCGCGGCGAAGGATTGCCGAAGCTCGGTCAACGTATCGCCGCCGATCATCGCCGCGAGCAACAGCCCGTCGGGCCTCAGCGCGCGACGCAGCTGCGCGAGCACGCCGGGAAGATCGTTGACGAACTGGAAAGCGAGCCCGGAGACCGCAAGATCGAGCGAAGCCGGCTGCAGCGGAAGGACTTCGGCAGCCTCGAACGCAACCTCGCGGACGGACTTGCATCGCGCGCGCAAGAGATCATGGAGCGCATTGCCCGGCGTCCAGATGTCGGCGGCATCGGCAAACTCCCGCGTGACCGCCTGCAAACGCTCCGCCATGTCCTCGCCGACGCGCTCGAGCAGGAAGGTGACCGGCGCATCGCGCCGCGCGCGCTTCAGCCGCGCCGCGAGCAGCGAACGATCGAACAACACAGGTGTGGTCGGATTTGCGGCCATGCCCGCTGGTTACGCCCTGCCTTCGCCTCTGGCAACGCAATGCTTGAGCTGACACGATCATGAGGCTAGCCTCGGTCCATGGGCGCCGAGGCATCACCATCCCGCTCCATTGCAGGCCATCTGCGTGGCGCGCTGAGCGTTGCGCAGGGAGCATGGACGCATGCAGCACGGCTGATGCTCGACATCGCGCTGCCGACGCTGTGCGTTTCGTGCCGCGAGCCGGTCGATGGCGAGGGCGTCTGCGCCGCCTGCTGGGCCAAATTGTCGTTCATTGCACCACCGTTCTGCCCGCGGCTCGGCATTCCCTTCGTCTACGACCCCGGTCCGGAGCTGTTGTCGATGGAGGCGATCGCCAGTCCGCCGGCCTACCAGCGCGCCCGCGCCGCGGTGCGCTATGACGACGTCGCGCGCACGCTGGTGCACGCATTGAAATACCAGGACCGCACGGACCTCGCGCCAGCAATGGGTCGCTGGATGGCGCGCGCGGGGAAGGAATTGCTTCGCGACGCCGATATTTTGGTACCAGTTCCCCTGCACTGGCGGCGCGGCTGGAGCCGCCGCTACAATCAATCCGGCGCGCTTGCCCGCGTCATTTCGCGCCAGAGCGGCGTCGCGCTCGCCCCCGATGCGCTGCGCCGGGTGCGCTCGACCGAGCAGCAGGTCGGATTGTCGCGGGCACAGCGGGCGACCAATGTCCAGGGTGCTTTCAAAGTGGGGCCGGACCGCGCGGCCGAAGTCCAGGGCCGCCGCGTGATCCTGGTCGATGACGTCCTGACCTCGGGAGCGACGGTCGACGCCTGCGCGCGGGCGCTTCTGCGCGCCAAGGCGGCACAGGTCGATGTGCTGGTGTTCGCCCGGGTTGTCGATAGCCACAAAACTCCCATATAATCCCGGACAAAATCACAACCGAGCGCACCATGACCGCTGCGATTGAAATCTATACCCGCCCGGGCTGCGGCTACTGCAGCGCGGCCAAGTCGCTTCTGACCCGCAAGAAGGCGGCATTCACCGAATTCAACGTGGCCAGTGACGCGGCTTATCGCGACGAGATGTACAAGCGGGCCGGCGCCGGTTCGACTTTTCCGCAGATCTTCATCGGCAGCACCCATGTCGGCGGCTGTGACGAGCTCTATGCGCTCGACCGCGAGGGCAAGCTCGATGGTCTCTTAGCCAGCGAAGGCGTGGCCTGATGAGTGCCGACAGCACCTTCACCGCAGCCATGGTGCAGATGCGCACCTCGCTTCTGCCGGAGCCGAGCCTCGAGCAGGGCATGAAGCTGGTGCGCGAGGCGGCGGCGCAAGGCGCGGACTATGTGCTCACGCCCGAAGTGAGCAACATGATGCAATTGAACCGCAAGGCGCTGTTCGAGCATCTGGCGACGGAAGAGGACGACAAGTCGCTGAAGGCCTATCGCGCGCTCGCAGCCGAATTGAAGATCCATCTGCATATCGGCTCGCTGGCGCTGCGCTTCTCGCCGGAGAAGGGGGTGAACCGCTCCTTCCTGATCGGCCCGGACGGCAATCTGCTCGCCAGCTACGACAAGATCCATATGTTCGATATCGATCTGCCCGGCGGCGAGAGCTACCGCGAATCGGCCAATTACCAGCCGGGCGAGACTGCTGTGATCTCCGATCTGCCCTGGGGCCGGATCGGATTGACGATCTGCTACGACGTGCGCTTCCCGGCGCTGTACCGCGCGCTGGCCGAAAGCGGCGCGTCCTTCCTCACCGTACCGTCCGCCTTCACCCGCAAGACCGGCGAGGCGCATTGGCACATTCTGCTCCGCTCCCGCGCCATCGAGACCGGCTGCTTCGTGTTTGCCGCCGCACAAGCCGGCCTGCACGAGAACAAGCGCGAGACCTATGGTCATTCGCTGATCATCGATCCCTGGGGCGAGATCCTCGCCGAGGGCGGCGTCGAGCCGGGCGTGTTCCTGGCGAAGATCGATCCGGCCAAGGTCGAGACCGCGCGCAGGGCGATCCCCTCGCTGCAGCATGGGCGCCGCTTCACCGTCGCCGACCCCAAGGCAGGTCCGGAGCATCTGCACCTCGTCCGGGGCTCAGCATGATCCGCTACAACCTGCGCTGCGAACGGGGCCACGCTTTCGAAAGCTGGTTCCAGACTTCGTCGGCTTACGATTCTCAGGTCCGCCGCAAGCTCGTAGCCTGCCCGACCTGCGGCTCGTCCAAGGTCGAGAAGGCGATCATGGCGCCGCAGATCGTCGGCAAGAAAGGCCGCGAAAGCGCAGCGCCTGTGCCGGCCGAGCAGCCGGCGGCAGCGCCGGCCGAATCGACGCCGCTGATGATGGCGCAGGAGCGCGAACTGCGCGCCAAGCTGAAGGAATTGCGCGACCACATCGTCAAGAACGCCGACAATGTCGGCGACCGCTTCCCCAACGAGGCGCGCAAGATGCATTACGGCGATATCGAGCACCGTCCGATCTACGGCGAAGCCTCACCGGAGGAAGCCCGCTCGCTGATCGAGGAAGGCGTCGAGGTCTCGCCGCTGCCGGTGCTGCCGGACGACCGCAACTGATCCTCACGCCGCGATCAATAGCGCCACACCGATCACGATCAGGACGATGCCGGAAAACTCGCGCGGCGAGATCGGCTGCTTGAATGAATAATACGCCACGCCTTGCGCGAACAAGACTTCGATCAGCGCCAGCGTTCGCACGTTCGCCGCCGCTGTCAGTGCGAAGGCAAGGAACCAGAATTGCGAGGCGAACGCGCCCATGAAGCCCGCCAGCATCGATGGCCGCCATAATCCGAGGATCGCCTTGAGCACCCCGGGCGCCCGCAGCAACAGATAGATCGACAGCACCAGCGTCTGCACGAACAGGCCGAACACCAGCGTATAGGACGACGCCGTCACGAAGGAGACGCCGGGCACCGCGATGATCGCGCCCCGGAAGCCGATCGCCGACAGCGCAAACGCAGCCGCAGCGACCAGGCCCATGATGGTCGGCCTCAGCTCCGCAAACCCCTTCTCGCCGCCGGGCCGAAGTGCGGTGATGACGACGCCGATGGTCGCGATCAGGATCGCGATCACCTTCAGCAAGGTGAGATGATCGCCGAGGAAGACGAAGCCGAAGATCGCGGTCTGGATCGCCTCGGTCTTCAGATACGCCGTCGTCACCACGAAGGAGCGCTCGTTCATCGCCAGCAGCATCAGGCCGGTGCCGACGATCTGGCTGAGCGCACCGAGCAGCAGCCACGGCCAGAACGCCACCGGCGGCCACGGAGCGGAATCGCCGGTCACCACGATGACCAGCGCAAAAAACAGGATCGAGAACGGAAAGCCGAACAGGAAGCGGATATTGGTCGCGCCCCAGGTCCCGAGCGGCCCGGTCAGCGACCGCTGCATCGCATTGCGCGCAACCTGCCCGAGCGCAGCGACGATGGTGAAAGGAATCCAGAGCCAGGAAATCGTCAGCATGTGCGCAAGAATCGCGGGCGGGCGGGGAAAACGCTCTCACCGTGCCGGGCGCCGCGCGCGCGGTCAACCGGAACAGCGCATGACAGGATTGCGCTGCGGCGCCTCGTCATTGCGAGCGGAGCAAAGCAATCCATGCTTCGGCGAGTGGCACTATGGATTGCTTTGCTCCGCTCGCAATGACGGCTTCGCGGGAAATGCTTACCCCTCCTCCGCGACCACCATGTAGTTCACGTCCATGTCCGAGGAGATGTTCCATTGGTCGGCGAGCGGGTTGTAGACCACGCCGGCCTGGTCGGTGATGGTGAGGCGGTTGTCTTGCAGGTAGTGGGCGAGTTCGTCGGGGGTGACGAACTTGCTCCATTGATGGGTGCCGCGCGGCAGCCACCGCAGCACATATTCGGCGCCGACGATCGCGAGTGCAAAGCTCTTCCAGTTGCGGTTGAGCGTCGAGAGCACCATCAGCCCGCCGGGCTTGAGCATCGCCGCACAGCGCTTTAGGAACACGCCGACGTCGGTCACATGCTCGACCACCTCCATTGCCAGCACGATGTCGAAGCGCTCGCGCGCGTCCATTTCTTCCACCGTGGTGCAGCGATAATCGATCGCCAGATGCCCCCTGTCGGCATGCAGTTTCGCGGCGGCGATGTTGGAGGCCGAGGGATCGATGCCGATCACTTGGGCGCCGAGCCGGGCCAGCGGCTCGCACAACAGCCCGGCGCCGCAGCCGATATCGAGGATGCGCAAGCCGGACAGGCAGCTCAGGCTCCTGACGTTGCGGTCGAACTTGCGGCAGGCGGCATCGCGGATATAGCCGAGCCGTAACGGATTGATCTTGTGCAGCGGCGCCATCTTGCCGCGCGGATCCCACCACTCCGCCGAGAGTTTTGAGAATTTTGCGACCTCGGCCGGATCGACCGTGGTGCCGGAAAAGTCAGACTGCATAGCCATGATGCGCGCGCCCCTATCGCGCCGTGATGTAACTACGGAATGCGAGCGGCGAAGCAATCATTTTGATCGTCTTCTGCCCCTCGCCGACGCCGAGAATTCTCACATTGCCGTAGTTGAGGATACGGCCAAGAATGCTCTGGGAGACGTCGACGCTCTCAACTTTGTCGAGGCTCATTTCAAACGTCTCGCGCTGAATGAACCCCTCTTTGTGCACAATCCGCAGATTGGTCACATCGGTCTCGGTGGTCCAACGATGGAACCAGGCGGTCACCGTCTTGTACAACGCCGCGAGCGCCGCGATTCCGCTCAGCGCCAGGCAAAGCACCGCCGGCGCGCCGGTTGGGACCATGTAGGCCAGAATCAGGAACACGATCGCCACGACCCAGCCGGCAATGGCCGGCAGGAAGAAAATCCAGTGCGCGTTCGTCGAATACAGCACCCTCTCACCGGGCTGCAGGATCTCGTCGATATACCGCCCCATACAAACGCCTCAGTTACCGCCGCGCGCCCGCCACGGACGGCGCCAGGAACCCG
Source organism: Bradyrhizobium sp. Ses1 (assembly GCF_059512365.1). NCBI lineage: Bacteria > Pseudomonadati > Pseudomonadota > Alphaproteobacteria > Hyphomicrobiales > Nitrobacteraceae > Bradyrhizobium > Bradyrhizobium sp. Ses1. Next base: position 66,047 of record NZ_JCAMOQ010000004.1, on the reverse strand, counting down.
CTTGCCCCCGGCCGCTTCGCTATGTATACGCGCGTTTCAGCCCCCGTGCTTGGGTTAAGCGCGGGCAATCTACCTATCCTCACAGGGAATGCACGCGTCGTCATGGGCCGCCTCGTGATGAAGTTCGGCGGCACCTCCGTCGCCAATATCGACCGAATCCGCAACGTCGCACGCCATGTCAAACGCGAGGTCGATGCCGGGCACGATGTTGCCGTGGTGGTCTCCGCCATGTCCGGCAAGACCAACGAATTGGTGGCCTGGTGCAGCGAGGCTTCCCCGATGCACGATGCACGCGAATATGACGCGGTCGTCGCTTCCGGCGAGCAGGTCACTTCGGGCTTGCTGGCGATCACGCTGCAGAGCATGGGTGTCCAGGCGCGCTCCTGGCAGGGCTGGCAGATCCCGATCAAGACCTCCGACGCGCACGCCTCGGCGCGCATCCTCGATATCGACGGCACCGAGCTCATGAAGCGCTTCAAGGAGCGGAAGGAGGTCGCGGTCATCGCTGGTTTCCAGGGCATCAATCCCGAGACCGGCCGCATCACCACGCTCGGCCGCGGTGGTTCCGATACCTCGGCGGTGGCGATTGCAGCGGCGGTCAAGGCCGACCGCTGCGACATCTATACCGACGTCGACGGCGTCTACACCACCGACCCACGCGTGGTGCCGAAGGCGCACCGGCTCGATAAGATCGCGTTCGAGGACATGTTGGAATTGGCCTCTCAGGGCGCCAAGGTCCTTCAGGTGCGCTCGGTGGAACTTGGCATGGTGCACAACATGCCAATCTTCGTCCGCTCCAGCTTCGACAAGCCTGAAGATATCGACCCGCACGGCACGCCGCCGGGAACGCTGATCTGCAGCGAGGAGGAAATCATGGAAATGCACGTCGTCACCGGCATCGCCTTCTCCAAGGACGAAGCCCAGATTTCCGTGCGCCAGATCGAGGACAAGCCGGGGGTGGCAGCAGCGATCTTCGGCCCGCTCGCGGATGCCAACATCAATGTCGACATGATCGTGCAGAACGTCTCCGAGGACGGCAAGACCACGGACCTTACCTTCACGGTTCCGGCGAGCGACTATGGCCGCGCCCGCGACACCATTACCGCGGCCAAGAGCAAGATCGGCTACCAGCGCTTCGACAGCGCCACCGACGTCTCGAAGGTCTCCGTGATCGGCAGCGGCATGCGCAGCCATGCCGGCGTCGCCGCCAAGGCCTTTGCCGCGCTTGCCGCGCGCAACATCAACATCCGCGCCATCACCACGTCCGAGATCAAGTTCTCGGTGCTGATCGATGCCGCCTATACCGAGCTCGCGGTGCGCACACTGCACACGCTGTACGGTCTCGACCAGGCCTGAGGGCCACCTCTCCTGAAGGGAGAGGTTCCGCACGGGGCGGGCCTCATGGTTCGAGACGCGCCGCAAGCGGCGCTCCTCACCATGAGGGTCCAAGATTCCGCCGCGAAACCAGACCTCATCCTGAGGGGCGCGCAGCGCGTCTCGAAGGATGGGCCACGAAGGAATCGCCCGCCAAGTTCTATTTCATAGGCAATAGCCCTGCCCTGAAAGGGGAGGGTAAAGGCGCCTCCCTGTAGGAGAGGTGGAACAGCTCAAGCCCACGTTTCTCGCTGTTGCGAGTAAGAATTTCTCTTAGCTACCGCAGCATTGGGCTGACAGAGACGTTATATCTTTTGGCAGGCGTTTTGCTTGGCAAAACAAGCCTCGATTGGCTATACGGCCTGATCGGAGGGTGCCGCAAACTGTGTCACAGTCTTGGCGAATCCGATTCGGCCGGGTTGCGAGGTTGCGGCGGCGCCGATGGATAAAATTGTTGGATTAATCGAGTTTCTCGCCAGTTGCCGGCCACACGGCCTGCTGGTCATGTGGGGGAGGGTTGCAACCTATGCGGAGCGCTTCGGGAGGTCCCCGCGTCCTGTTGAGACGGCTCCGCGAAACCATGGCGGAGCAGGTCTCAGCCCAGGAGCGGCTGGACAAGATCGTGGTCCTGATCGCGGCCAATATGGTGGCCGAAGTCTGCTCGGTCTATGTCCTGCGCGTCGATAACACCCTCGAGCTCTACGCCACCGAAGGTCTGAACCGCGACGCCGTCCACAGGACGGTGCTCAGCGCCCATGAGGGCCTGGTCGGCCTCGTCGCCAGCGAGGCCACGCCGCTTAATTTGAGCGACGCGCAAAGCCACCCGGCCTTCTCCTATCGCCCGGAAACCGGCGAAGAGATCTATCACTCCTTCCTCGGCGTGCCGATCCTGCGCGCCGGCAACACGCTCGGCGTGCTGGTCGTGCAAAACCGCGCCAAACGCACTTATGTCGAGGAAGAGGTCGAGGCGCTGCAGACCACCGCCATGGTGCTGGCGGAGATGATCGCCTCCGGCGAATTGGCGGCGCTGGCGCAGCCGGGCGCCGAACCTGCGGCGCGGCATTCCCTACACAAGACCGGCGCCATTCTCTCCGAGGGCATCGCGCTCGGCCATGTCGTGCTGCACGAGCCGCGCGTCGTCATCACCAACTATATCGCCGAAGACCTGCCGAAGGAGATCAAGCGGCTGGATGCGGCGCTGACCAAGCTGCGCGCCGATCTCGACCGGCTGCTGGAGCGCGGCGACGTCGCCGACGGCGGCGAGCATCGCGACGTGCTCGAAGCCTATCGCATGTTCGCCAACGACCAGGGCTGGTCGCACAAGCTGCATGAGGCGGTTGCCACCGGCCTCACCGCTGAAGCCGCGGTCGAGCGCGTGCAGTCCGACACCCGCGCGCGCATGCTGCGCTCGACCGATCCTTACCTGCGCGACCGCCTGCACGACCTCGAGGATCTCGGCCATCGCCTGATGCGGCAACTGGTCGGCCAGGACCACGCGCCGTCGCGCGAACAATTGCCCGACAACGCGATCCTGATCGCCCGCGCGATGGGCCCGGCGGCGCTGCTCGACTATGACCGCAAGCGATTGCGCGGACTGGTGCTCGAAGAAGGCACCGCCAATTCCCACGTTTCGATCGTGGCGCGCGCGCTCGGCATTCCCGCCGTCGGCGAGGTGCCGAACGCGCCCGGCATCGCCGATCCCGGCGATGCCATCATCGTCGACGGCATCTCGGGCGAGATCTATGTCCGTCCGTCATCGGAGATCGAATCCGCCTACGCCGAGCGGGTCCGCTTCCGCGCGCGCCGGCAGGCGCAATATTCGGCCCTGCGCGACAAACCCTGCGTGACCAAGGACGGCCAGCCGATCGAGCTCCTGATTAACGCCGGCCTGACCATCGACCTGCCGCATATCGATGACACCGGCAGCGCCGGCATCGGCCTGTTCCGGACCGAACTGCAGTTCATGGTGAGCCCGAACCTGCCGCGCTCCAGCGACCAGCTCGCGCTCTATCGCACCGTGCTCGATGCGGCGGGATCGAAGCCCGTCACCTTTCGCACCCTCGACATTGGCGGCGACAAGGCACTGCCCTATATGGAGACGGTCGTCGAGGAAAATCCCGCGCTCGGCTGGCGCGCAATCCGGCTCGGCCTCGACCGCCCGGGACTGTTGCGCGGTCAGATCCGCGCGTTGCTTCGTGCAGCCGGCGGCCGCGCGCTGAAGATCATGTTCCCGATGATCTCTGATGTTGCCGAATTCGATCAGGCAAAGGCGATTGTCGAGAGGGAACTGACTTATCTGCGCCAGCACGGTCATTCGCTGCCCGAGCGCGTCGATGTCGGCACCATGATCGAGGTTCCGGCGCTGCTGTACCAGCTCGACGAGCTGTTGAAGCGGGTCGATTTCCTCTCGGTCGGATCGAACGATCTGTTCCAGTTCCTGTTCGCGGTGGATCGCGGCAACGCCAAGGTCTCGGAACGGTTCGACACCCTGTCCGCGCCGATCCTGCGCGCGCTGCGCGACATCGTGCGCAAGGCGCAGGCAAGCAGGAAGGTCGCCTCGCTGTGCGGCGAGATGGCATCGAAGCCGATCGGCGCGCTGGTGCTGATCGCGCTCGGCTACCGCTCGCTGTCGCTGTCGGCGACCGCGCACGGTCCGGTGAAAGCGATGATCCTCGAGCTCGACGCGAAAAAGGCCGAAGCGATAATCAACCCGCTTCTGGACGCACCGGCCGGCAGCGTTTCGATCCGCGAGAAGCTGACGGAATTTGCGGAAGCCGAAGGGCTCACCTTGTAGCGACGCTCTCCTCGACGGCGCCGCCCCATGCCCTTTCCGTTATTTGAGAACCATCCATGCTGCCCGAAGCCAAACTCGATGTCCTGCTCGCCCATCATGCCTCGCTCGAGGCCGAACTGCTCGGCCAGGTGAATTCGGAACGCTATGTCCAGATCACCCGCGAGCTCGCCGAGCTCAATCCGCTGATCGAGGCGGTGAAGGCCTATCGCGCCGCGCGCACCGAGCTCGCCGACACCCAGAGTCTGATCGCCGATCCCACAACCGAGCCCGACATGCGCGGCATGGCGGAGGCCGAGCTCGAGACGCTGCATGCGCGGCTTGCCGAGCTCGAGCAGAAGATCCGCATCGCGCTGTTGCCGAAGGACGCCATGGACGATCGCAACGTCGTGCTGGAAATCCGCGCCGGCACCGGTGGCGACGAAGCTTCGCTGTTCGCGGGCGACCTGTTCCGCATGTATGAACGCTTCGCCGCGCTGCAGGGCTGGAAGGTCGAGGTGATCTCGGCCAGCGAGGGCACGGTCGGCGGCTACAAGGAAATCATCGCCGAGGTGCAGGGCCGCGGCGCATTCGCGAAACTGAAATTCGAATCCGGCGTGCATCGGGTGCAGCGCGTGCCCGACACCGAGACGCAGGGGCGCATCCACACCTCCGCCGCGACGGTGGCCGTGCTGCCGGAGGTCGAGGATGTCGACGTCGACATCAAGAACGAGGACTTAAGGATCGAGACCATGCGGGCGCAGGGCGCCGGCGGTCAGCACGTCAACAAGACGGAATCGGCGATCCGCATCACCCATATCCCGACCGGCATCGTGGTGATGATGCAGGACAGCCGCTCGCAGCACAAGAACCGGGCGTCGGCGATGAACATCCTGCGCTCGCGCATCTACGATGCCGAGCGCCAGCGCGTGGAGGCGGCGCGTTCCGCCGACCGCAAGGAGAAGGTCGGCTCCGGCGACCGCAGCGAGCGCATCCGCACCTATAATTTTCCGCAAGGCCGCGTCACCGATCATCGCATCAACCTGACGCTCTACAAATTGCCGCAGGTGATATCAGGCGAAGCACTCGGCGAATTGACCGACGCGCTGACGACGGAGCACCAGGCAGCGCAACTCGCCGCGCAGGGCGCGGCGGCGTGAGGACTCCCGTAGCCCGGATGGAGCGCAGCGTAATCCGGGGCAGCGAGCCGGACTGCACGAATCCCGGATTGCGCTCCACTCCATCCGGGCTACGCGGGATCGCTCCGTCCTGTGGTTATGGGTCCCTGCTTTCGCAAGGGACGACGGTGAGGGTGTGAGCGCTTTTGTCGGTCTCAATGTCGATGCGGCGCGCCGACAACTCGGCGCACGCTTCAAATCGGCGGCGATCGATTCGGCCGAGCTCGATGCACGCATGCTCCTCGGCGCGGTGCTCAAGCTCGATCTCACCGGCATGATCACGGCAGCGAGCCGGACGCTGACCGGGAATGAAGCAGCAGAATTGGAAGCGTTCGCGCGCCGTCGCCTCGCCGGCGAGCCGGTCGCGCGCATCCTCGGGCAAAAGGAATTCTGGGGACTGCCGCTAAAACTCTCCGCCGCGACATTGGTGCCGCGGCCCGACACCGAGACCGTGGTGGAGTTCGCGATGGAAATTCTCCGCGCGGACGGAGCTTCGGAAAAACCATTGCGGATCGCAGATCTCGGCACCGGCACCGGTGCCATCCTGCTGGCGCTGCTCTCCGAGCTTGCTGCGGCCACGGGCTACGGCACCGACATCAGCACGGAGGCGCTCAAGACGGCGCGCGCCAATGCGCTGATGTTGGGCATGGGCAATCGTGCGACGTTCATCGCCTGCGACTATGCATCGGGCCTTTCCGGCCACTTCGACCTGATCGTGTCGAATCCGCCCTACATCCCATCCGCTGACATTGCCGACCTTACGGTCGAGGTACGCGAGCACGACCCGCTTGCCGCGCTCGATGGCGGCGACGATGGGCTGGATGCCTATCGCGCGCTGATCCCGCAGGCCGCCGGCCTGCTGGCCCCTGGCGCCGCCCTGGTTGTCGAATCAGGCATTGGACAGAGCGAGGCCATTGAAGCTTTGATGACGGGTGCGGGGCTCGTCCCAGCCGGTCCGCCGAGGGCAGATCTGGCGGGCATCCCACGGGCGGTGGCAGGCCGCAAATTGCCGCGATAAAGTCCTATTGGAACGCAAAAAAACCTCTTGGAATATCCCCCGGGAACGACTACGTTCCGGTCATGACATCGGTTTGGCCCCGTAACCGTTAACGGGTGAAGACCAGGGTTCTCGCCGAGAGCCCGCCGATCAAAGGTTCCAAAACGCGGGTCTGTATGAGCGCAATAGCCGGGGCTGTGCCGCTCTCGACCGCCAAGCGAACGAAAGCCTGTTATTGCGCTTGAAGACTTACGTGAGAGAACTGGGCTTGCGTGGCAAGCTGAATAATTGATCCGCAGGCCGACCGGCCGGCGGTTGGGGAACGCGTTTTGCTCAACGCGATGGTTGGCGAACTTTGGCATTGATCCGAATGGCATCGTGAGTCGGTGCGCATGAGCGCGTGCGCCAGTTGCACTGGCAACTTCCACCGCAACGGCAATTTCAACGCTGGTAACTAACGCTGGTAACTTAGGGCTGGAATAAAAGGCGAGACATGAGAAACGGTCAAAATAACAAGCGGATGCGTAACCGGAATAACAATAATAACAACAACAACAACCGGCGCGGTCAGAACCCGTTGACGCGAGTGTTCGAATCGAACGGACCCGACATCAAGATCCGCGGCACTGCTTCCCACGTAGCGGAAAAATACGTTCAGCTCGCTCGCGATGCGCGCTCCTCCGGCGACCCGGTCGCCGCCGAGAACTACTATCAGCACGCCGAGCATTACTTCCGCATCATCGCCGCGGCTCAGGAACAGCTTCGGCAGAATCAGCAGCAGCCCCGCATCGACAACAATAACAATGATGTGTCGACGAGCGATGAGGGCGACGAGGACGACAACTATTCGAGCTTCGGGCAGGAGCCGGGCTTCGTGCCGCAGCCGCCCTATGCGCGCGAGAACAATCAGCAGCCCTATCAGCGCGACCAGCAGCAGCCACGCGAGCATCGCGAGCGCGAGCATCGTCAGCAGCCGCAATATCAACCGCCGCCGCAGAACCAGCCGCAGCCGGTGATCGCGGACAATGGCGGCGTCGACCGTCTGCCCTCCTTCATCACTGGCGGTGCGCAGCCGCAGGTCAATGGCAATCATGAGGGCAACGGCGGCGGAGAACGCAGCGAACGTAACGAGCGCTTCCCGCGCCGCCGCCGCCGCCCGCACGGCCCGCGCCCCGACGCCGCCGCGCAACCGCAGCCGAGCGAAGACGTCAATCCGGGGAATGAGTAGTTAGCTCGCGACAAGAAAGTAGCGAAAAATTTGTAGGGTGGGCAAAGCGAAGCGTGCCCACCTTTCTTGCACCGAACGTGGATGGTGGGCACGCTTCCTTTGCCCACCCCACTCTTCTACAATTCCGGATCACGCGCGCGACGACGACGGCACCAGCACCGGCTGCAGCGACGGGATGAGCCGCGCGCGCTCGCGGTGCGCGGGGATCGCGCGATAGACCTGCTTGGTCGCCTCCACGATGTGCACGCCCGCGAACGGCAATGACAGCGTCGCACCGAGGCGCTCCCAGGCCATCGCCCAGCGCAGGAACCAGCTCCCCGCGACCGGCGGCACGAACAGCGCCTCGCCCCACGCCGTCGGCGTGAACCAGGTCTGCCGCAGCAATTGCGTGATCTGCGCCCGCGAATAGGGCCGGCCGTGGCCGAAGGGCGTGGTGTCGGTGCGTGTCCATACGCCGCGGCGATTGGGTATCACCGCGATCAGCCGGCCGGACGGCGCCAGCACCCGCCACACCTCGCGCAAGAGCCGCTCCGGATCATCCGACATCTCCAGCGCATGCACGAGCAGCACGCGGTCGACCGCGGCGTCCGCGAGCGGCATCGAGAATTCGTCGACCAGGGTCGCGAGCGCCGGCCGGCCCGTCGGCCATTTCAGAACACCCTGTGACGCCGGCATGAAAGCGATGCAGCGCTCGCAATCCTCGCGGAACAGGCCGAGATAGGGGGTGGGATAGCCGAGCCCGAGCACGCGCTGGCCCTCGGCCCCCGGCCATCGCTCGCGGATGCCGCGATTGATTAACTGGCGCGCCACGATGCCCAGGCGCTGCGAATAGAAATCGCGGAGATCAATGACGTCCATGCACCCAACCTAACACGGCGCCGTTACGCGCGTGTTCCCCAAAATTGCGTTGCCGCGCGAGCGTTAACGCCATATTTCCTGCGCATATTGGGCGTGTTACAGCATGGTCAGGAAAAGTGGGAACCGGTTTTCCGAAGAGACCATGCTCAAACAATAACGCTTGGCCGTTCGCGGGAGATACCATGACTGCGGAAATCCGTCTCTTCACCTGCCTGACCGACAATTTCGGCTATCTGATCCACGACCCCGCCACCAAGGCCACCGCCTCGATCGATGCGCCGGAAGCCGGCCCCATCATCGCGGCATTGGAGCGCGAGGGCTGGAATCTCACCGACATCCTCATCACCCATCATCATCATGACCATGTCGGCGGGGTTGCCGAACTGAAACAGAAATATGGTTGCCGCGTCGTCGCGCCGCACGACAAGACCACGGCGATCGCCAATGTCGACCTGCGCGCCGCCAACGGCGACGTGATCAAGGTCGGCAGCCTGCTCGCGCGGGTGCTGGAGACGCCGGGCCACACGCTCGACCACATCTCCTATGTGTTCGACGGCGAGAAGGCGGTGTTTGCCGCCGACACTTTGTTCTCGATCGGCTGCGGCCGGGTGTTCGAGGGCAATTATCCGATGATGTGGGATTCGCTGCTCAAGCTGCGCGCACTGCCGGACGATTTCCGTCTCTATTGCGGCCACGAATATACCGCCGCCAATGTCAAGTTCGCGCTGACGGTGGAATCAGACAATCCGGCATTGAACGCCCGCGCCGAGGAAGTGACGCGGCTGCGCGCGGAGAACAAGCCGACGATCCCGACGCTGCTTGGCGAGGAGAAGAAAGCCAACGTGTTCCTGCGCGCCGACGAGCCGGCGGTGGCCGCCAAGCTGCACATGAAGGGCGCCGACGGAGCACAAGTGTTCGGCGAATTGCGCGAGCGCAAGAATAAGTCGTGATGCCAAAGCCGACTGCCGCCGAGATTATCGCGAAGCTTGCGCTGAAGCCGCATCCCGAGGGCGGCCACTATCGCGAGACGTTTCGCGATAGTGAGAAGGATGCGAGCGGACGATCGCGCTCGACTGCGATCTATTTCCTGCTCGGACGCGGCGAGCGCTCGCATTGGCATCGCGTCGATGCGGCGGAGATCTGGCACTATTACGCTGGCGATGCACTGACCTTGCGGATCGCCGATGCGAGCGGACAGCGCGAGATTCGTCTCGGCCCCGATCTCACCGCCGGCGAAGTGCCGCAGGCGATCGTGCCGGCGCATGCATGGCAGGCGGCGGAGTGCACCGGCGATTGGATCCTGGTCGGATGCACCGTGGCGCCGGCGTTTGAATTTGCGAAATTCGAACTGGCACCGAAAGGCTGGGAGCCCGATTAGTTTTGTAGGGTGGGCAAAGCGAAGCGTGCCCACCATCACGAGCTGAGCAAGAAATGGTGGGCACGCTTCGCTTTGCCCACCCTACTTTCTCCACATGGCCTGCGCGGCGACCATCACGCGTGATACTGGCCGCCGTTCACGGTGAGCGTCGAGCCGGTGATGAAGCCGGCGTCCTCGGCGGCGAGAAACAGCACCGCACGCGCGATCTCCTCGGGCTCACCAAGACGATTGACCGGGATCTGCGGGATCACGTTCTTCTCCAGGACGTCCTTCGGCACCGCCTGCACCATTTCGGTGTTGATATAGCCGGGCGCGATCACGTTCACGGTGATGCCGCCCTTGGCATTCTCAAGCGCGAGCGCCTTGGTGAAGCCGATGTCGCCGGCCTTGGCCGCGGAATAATTGACCTGGCCGAACTGGCCCTTCTGGCCGTTGATCGAGGAGATGTTGACGATGCGGCCGAACTTGCGGGCACGCATGCCCTCTATCACCTGGCGCGTCATGTTGAAGAGCGAGCCGAGATTGGTGTTGATCACCTCGTTCCACTGCTGCAGCGTCATCTTGTGGAATGCGGTGTCGCGGGTGATGCCGGCGTTATTGACGAGAACGTCGATCGGGCCGACCTCGGCCTCCACCTGCTTGACGCCGGCAGCGCAGGCATCGAACGAGGCGACGTCCCATTTGTAAACGGGAATGCCGGTTTCTTCCTTGAACTTTTGCGCCGCGGCATCATTGCCGCCATAGGTTGCCGCGACCTTGTAGCCGGCCGCCTTCAACGCCTTGCTGATCGCAGCGCCGATGCCGCGCGTCCCACCCGTTACTAATGCAACACGTGCCATGTCCGTCTCCTCCTTCGTCATTTTTTTCTAGGCCGACATTGTGCCGGTCTTTTGAAATTTATCTCTCTATTGAGCATGATCTTTTCGGGAAACCGGTCTCCACCTTTCCGGATCATGCTCTCAAAACGAAAATGCCCGGCGCGAGGCCGGGCATTCTCTTAACAGCTTGCACTGCGGTTGACAGACGATCTTTTCATCATTCAACCCGGCATGTTGCCTCTTGTTCAGTCGCGTGCAACGCACATCGCGATGCCCATGCCGCCGCCGATGCACAGCGTGGCGAGGCCCTTCTTGGCGTCGCGCTTCTGCATCTCGTGCAGCAGCGTCACGAGGACGCGGGCGCCGGACGCGCCGATCGGGTGACCGATCGCGATCGCGCCGCCGTTGACGTTGACCTTGGACGTATCCCAGCCGAGGTCCTTGTTGACGGCGCAGGCCTGCGCCGCGAACGCCTCGTTGGCCTCGATCAGGTCGAGATCGCCGATGCTCCAGCCGGCCTTCTTCAGTGCGCTGCGGGAAGCCGGGATCGGGCCGGTGCCCATGATCTTCGGGTCGACGCCGGCCTGGCCCCAGGAGACGATGCGCGCGAGCGGCGTCCTGCCTTCCTTGGCGGCCTGTTTGGCCGTCATCAGCACCACGGCGGCGGCGCCGTCATTGATGCCGGAAGCGCTGCCGGCGGTGACCGTGCCGTCCTTCTCGAAGGCGGGCTTGAGCTTGGCCATTGCGTCCAGCGTGGCGCCGTGGCGCGGATATTCGTCGGCGTCGACGACCACATCGCCCTTTCGGGTCTTGATGGTGACGGGGACGATCTCTTCCTTGAACCGGCCGGCCTTCTGCGCGGCTTCGGCCTTCTGCTGCGAGGCGACGGCGAACTCGTCCTGCTGGGCGCGGGTGATCTGATATTGCCGCGCCACGTTCTCGGCCGTGTTGCCCATGTGGTAGCCGTTGAAGGCGTCCCACAGGCCGTCCTTGATCATGGTGTCGACGAGCTCGAGCCCGCCCATCTTGACGCCGCCGCGCAGATGCTGCGCATGCGGGGCCATGCTCATGGATTCCTGGCCGCCGGCGACCACGATGTCGGAATCGCCATTGACTAGCGCCTGATAGCCGAGCGCGACCGAGCGCAGGCCCGAGCCGCAGAGCTGGTTGACGCCCCAGGCCGGGCTTTCCACCGGAATGCCGGCGGAGATCGAGGCCTGGCGGGCCGGGTTCTGGCCCTGGGCTGCGGTCAGGATCTGACCCATAATGACTTCGGACACGCGGCCCGGCTCGACGCCCGCGCGCTCCAGCGCCGCCTTGATGGCGATGGCACCGAGGTCATGGGCGGGAGTGTTGGCGAACGCACCGTTGAAACTGCCGACCGGGGTGCGGGCGGCGCTGACGATGACGACATCGTCTGACATGGGCATCTCCTAGAGCTTGATGTTTGGCCTGGGTAACTTGGCGGCGGGCGGGCGGCCGGACGCGGGCCTATCTTTCGGCCTCATCCTGTTAACCTCCTTGAGGCATGTCAATCGGCCAGACGGCCAAATCCTGCCGCGGCGCACTTAAATTGACCCCGTTGGACCTTTCCTGAGCAATAACTATGCTTTGGAATTAACCGTGGCGCACAAATCGTTGCCGAACTGCTTTGAAAATGCTTACCTTTGCTGCGATGCGTGTGCATCACCCCTGCAGCAATGCTGCAAAGGGTTCCCTCCTGGTGTTGATGTGTGAGCCCCATGGCAAAATCAGAACACCCGACCACGATCAAGAAGTACGCCAACCGGCGGCTCTATAATACCGGAACCAGCACTTATGTGACGCTCGAGGATCTCGCCGCGATGGTGAAGGAAGGCGAGGATTTCCTCGTCTACGACGCCAAGACCGGTGACGACATCACCCGATCGGTGTTGGCGCAGATCATCTTCGAGCAGGAGAACAAGGCCGGCCAGAATCTGTTGCCGACCACTTTCCTGCGGCAGTTGATCCGGTTCTACGGCGACAGCATGCAAATGGTGGTGCCGAAATATCTCGAGCAGTCGATCGAGACGCTGACGAAAGAGCAGGAGAAATTCCGCAAGCAAATCGCAAGCACGCTGAGCGGAACTCCCTTCGCCCCGCTCGAGGAACAGGTTCGGCGCAACATGGAGCTGTTCCAGCAGACTTTCTCCATGTTCAAGCCATTCGTGCCGCCGCGCACGGGAACCGCAACGCCCGAGCCCGAGAAAGTGCCGGAGCCGGCGCCGGATGACGACAACATCGACGACCTGCGCCGCCAGATGAAGGAGATGCAGGAGCGCCTCGAGCGGATGTCGCGCGAGACGACGACGGCGACGAAGAAGGAAGAGTAGGCTCTTCCCCATACCTGCATTGAGCTCGTCATTCCGGGGCGCGCGCAGCGCGAACCCGGAATCCATTGGGCCGTTTGCGCGAGCGGCTGAATGGATTCTCTGATGTGCAAATTGCACATCATAGCTCGATGCTGTCGCATCGCCCCGGAATGACGGAGAGCGGTGGACGACCAGCTAACCCGCCGCCGGCATCGCTTCATCCGCCGTGTGCCATGGCCGCGTCGGCGAGGCCAATCCGATCAGGCGGCCCTGGATATAGTCGCAGCCCCATTCGCGCAGCATCACCGCGGACGCTTCGTCCTGCACCCATTCCGCGACTGTCTTGATGCCGAGCCGGCGCGCGAGGTCGAGCAGTGTCTGCACGAAAGCGCGGTCGTCGGCGGAATGCGCGATGTTCTGCACGAAGGCGCCATCGATCTTGACGATATCGACGCCGAGCTTGCGCAGGTTGCGGAACGAGGTGTAGCCGGCGCCGAAATCATCGATCGCGATCCGGCTGCCGAAATTCTTCAACCGCGTGACGAAGCCGCGCACCTCGTCGAGATTGCTGATCGCCACCGTCTCCGTGATCTCGACGATCAGCCGCTCGCCGACGCCGGGATGCGCGGCCATCAGCGATTCGATTCCGGAGAGCCAGTCCGGATCCATCGTGGTATCCGGCGAGATGTTGAGGCTGAGCTGAACCTCGGGTGAAGCGGCAAGCTCGGCCACCGCAAGCTCGAGCACGCGGTGATCGACCAGCCGGATCAGGCCGAGACGCTCGGCGACCGGCACGATGTCGGGCGCCGACAATGCCCGCCCGTCCTCCTGCTGCATGCGCACCAGGCACTCGTAGAAGGCAGGCTGCCGCGACTGCACCTCGACCACCGGCTCGAACGCCACGACGATGCGACGTTCGTTCAGGGCGGTGACGATCTCGTCGGTGACGCGGATGTTGACGCGGCGCTGGGCGTCGCGCTCGACATTCGGCTTCCAAAGCAGGAACGAGCCGGCGCGGCGGCTCTTGGTGGTATCGAGCGTCTCCTGGGCGCGGTTGATCGCCTCGTCGGCGCTGCGGGCGTGGCGGGGCACGCTGACCGCGCCTATCGACGCCGTCACCGAGACGGGGCCTGACTTGGTCGGCACGATCTCCTCCCGCACGGCCGTGAGAAAACGTTCGGCGGCGACATTGGCATCGTCGACGGTGCAGTTGCGCAGGATCAGCCCGAACTTGTTGCCGGAGAAACGCCCGAGCACGTCGCCGCCGCGCAGGCGGGCGCGGATGCGCTTGCTGATCTCCGCGATCACGGCGTCAGCGACGTCGAAGCCGAAGGCGTCGTTGATGCGCGCCAGATGGTCGATGCCGATCAGCATGAAGGCGCAGGACGATCGGAAGCGTGCAGCCTCCTCGATCGCCTCGGCGAGCGCGGCGATCAGATGGGTGCGGTTGAGTTCGCCGGTGAGCGGATCGTGCCGCGACAGCTTCACGAGCTGCTCGTCGCGGGCATGACGCTCATTGTCGATCCTGATCACGCCCTGGGCGCGCACTGGCCGGCCGTCGGGTCCGGCAAACCAGCAGCCGGTTTCCTCGATCCAGATCACGGGCGCCGAGGTGTTGGCCCGCACGCCGTACTCAATCCGGTAAGGCATGCCCTCGCCGCTGCGGAGGGGCGCGGGTTGGCCGAACGCATCGCTGCGAATGGCACGCGATGGCTCGATCAGCCTGGAAAATGCGGCGCCGCTTGCAATCGCCTCCGCCGGGAGATCAGGGAAAACCAAGGCCACATTGTCGCTCCAGACGAGCGCATCGGAGGCAATATCCCAGACAAAGGTGACTTGGCCGAGCGAAGCCAGGATGTCGGCGGCTGGCGGGATGGAAGGCATCTGCTGTCGCCTCGTTTCAGGACACGGCCAGTTGGATACAGGTGGACGCACGTGACAGTGGGTAAGTGATTCCGAGCCCGGAGTGTGCCTCTGTTTCCGCTCAGACCTTAGGTAAAGTTCATAAATAATCTGGAAACCACGTTTTGCCGCCATCGGGAACAAAAGCCCGTGCATCGGCATGGACCTTGCGAGTTCGAGGCCAACGGGATGGCAGCGTCCCGAAACGTGACAATCGAGCGGGATCAGCGATGCCGGAAGCCGGCGAATCAAGGCAAGTGCTTGACGGCGAGGTTTTGACCGGCGCCGCCACCGCCTCGGCTGAACTCGTCCCGCTGACCGAATCCCTGCACCACGTGTCCAAGCAGCCGCTGCCACGGCCCGACGCGGGCTTCGTGACCCAGCTGATCGCGACTGCGGCGCTGGCGCCGGAGACTCGTCCGCTGCGGCGCGGCACGCTGGCGGACGCGCAGATGGCCTATGGCGCCCATCCGCAGGAACGGCGCGGCGTCGCGCGCCGCACGCGCCAGATCATCTAAGAGCGTTTTCGAGCGAAGTGGAAACCGGTTCGCGTAAAGAAAACGCGTCAAAACAAGAATCCAGAGCTCAGCGCTGTTCCGGTTCAGTCGGCGGATTGCGGCTTGGCTGCAGGTCCGGGGAGGCGACCGCGGGTTGCGCCTGTGTCGGCTTGGAATGATCCTGCAGCACTGATTCCGCGACCGAGGCCGCCGGCGGCACCGTGTTCGCTGACGTCGTTGAGGCTGCGGGTGGTGGAGCCGGCTGCGGGGCCGGCGCGGGAGCCGGCTGGGGAGTTGGCGCCGGCGCGGGTTGCGGCAGCGGGGCTGGCTCCGGCTCGATTTGCTGCGCCCGTGCTGCGGGCGCGATCGCCGCACGACGGCGGGTACGAAGCGCGATCCCGGAGATGAAATCCGCCAATGCCAGCAAGGTCAGCAGAGCAAAGGTCGAGGTGCCGAATTTCGGCCACAGCACGAATTCGGCGGCTGCCGCACCGAACACGATCAGCGACAGCAAGTGATCCATCACGAATTTGGCGCCCGGTCGCGCGCCCTTGATGACTTCGAGCAACAGCAGGAGGATGCCGAGCGCCAGCAGGATGTCGCTCAGCGTTATCGGCCACTCCGCCCCCGACATCAGCGGCACCGTCACCAGCGGATCGACCAGCGATACGCCGGGCATCAGGAAGACGATGATGTTGTAGACCGCGAGCGGAATCAGCAGCAGCGGAAAACCGACCATGCGAGCGAGGCCTTAGCGAAGGAAACCGGGAGCGAAACGCCCTGAGATCGTGATTCGATCAGATTGAATCGGATCATGACCTGATTTGATTGTTTGAGCATGACTTCCGCGCAAACGCTACGCGTTTGTCGCGAGGGAAGAACCGGCGCCACTCTTCCCGGATCACGCCCGACGCGCCGAGGCGGACCGTCTGATCGCACTCATTGGCCGATTTCGGGCGGCCCAATCAATCGTGATCCCGGCCCTGCTTTCAGAGCCGGGGATCCAAATGCTCTCCGATCCCGCGGGGATCAGGATTCTTTCTTCTTCAGGACCTGCCGGCCCTTGTACATGCCGGTCTTGAGATCGAGATGGTGCGGGCGACGCAGTTCGCCGGAATCCTTGTCCTCGACATAGGTCGGCTTCTTGATCGCGTCCGCCGAACGGCGCATGCCACGGCGCGACGGCGAGGTTTTTCTTCTGGGAACAGCCATAACAGTCCTCTAGGGGTGTAGCGGAGGCATCCGTCCGAAATTAAGGACGCGCGTCAAAAGCGAGCTGCGATGCCGATAAGGCCGGGCTTATAGAGGAAGGGATGGCGTAAAGCTAGGGCCTGACGCGATTAGATTGCGGTGCGAGCCCTCCCCGTCGGCAACGGGCAAAGCCCGACATGGCTGGTCGAATTTATCGGAACAAAACGTGACCATCCGCTATCGGTTTCGGCACGCGAGGGCACCACGATCTCGTCCTGTCCAGAATAGGCCATGCGGTGCCGGCCAGCGGGTGCATCGCGCTCAGAATCCGCGGCTCTCGCTCCAGCAGCGCTGCACCGCGCTGGCGCGGGCCATATAGGTTGCGCTCAGGCGGCGCACACCAGGGCCGGGATTGCGGGCGCTGCGCTTGACCGGATTGGGCAGGATCGCCGCGAGCAGCGCTGCCTCGCGTGGCGACAAAGTCGCCGCCGAGCGGCCGAAGGCGTATTGGGAACCGGCCTCGGCCCCGAACTGGCCGGACGGGCCGAGCTCGGCGATGTTGAGATAGATTTCCAGGATCCGCTGCTTCGGCAGCACGAAATCGATCCACATGGCCAGCGGCAGTTCCAGCACCTTGCGGACCACGCTGCGGCCCGGCCACAGGAACAGGTTCTTGGCGACCTGCTGGGTGATGGTCGAGCCGCCCCGGCCCGGCTCGCCATCCTCGGCATCGTCGATCGCATCCTGCAGCGCGTCCCAGTCGATGCCGCGATGGCTGCAGAACTTCGAATCCTCCGACCCCACCACGGAGCGGGGGAGATACGGCGAGATCGCGTTGAAATCGACCCATTGCCGGGTGACAGGCGCGCCCTTGAGGGTGCGCCAAGCCATCAGCGCCGAAACCGGCTGCCCGGATCGGTAAAGCGGTGTCAGCACGTAGGGCACGAGCAGCACGGCCACCAGCAGCAGCAAAAGGATCCGGACAATGCGCAAATTGGAGGTTCCGGCTGAAAGCGGGTCGGCGCTGCCGGCAATATTGGCCGGTTTCAAATGAGATTCTGTAACAATTGGCGGTTTTTCCAGCGCTTTTAAGGCGCAGCCTTCGTCCCGGCGGAATTGACGAAGCCGGTGCCATCAACGATTGTCCGCCCCGAAATCCGATCTGGAGCAATTCTTAATGACGACCGGTACTGCAGAATTCGCCAAGCGGCTGGACCAGACCGCTGACGATACCGAGGCCCTGCTGGCGAAACTCTTGGCCGACACCGTGGAACAGGACGAGATCGTCCGTCCGCGGCGGCTGATCGAGGCCATGCGCTATTCGAGCCTCGGCGGCGGCAAGCGCCTGCGGCCGTTCCTGGTGGTCGAGAGTGCCGCCGTGTTCGGCGTGCCGCGCAACGCCGCGCTGATGGCGGGGGCCGCGCTCGAATGCATCCACTGCTACTCCCTGATCCATGACGACCTGCCGGCGATGGACAATAGCGATCTGCGCCGCGGCCGCCCCACCCTCCACAAGGCCTATGACGACGCGACCGCGATCCTCGCCGGCGATGCGCTGCTCACGATCGCCTTCGACATCATCACCCGCGACGAGATCCATCGCGATGCCGGCGTCAGGCTGGCGCTGACCCGGGCGCTCGCGCGCGCTTCCGGCGTCGGCGGCATGGCTGGCGGGCAGATGCTCGACCTGGCCGGCGAAGGCCGGTTCGGCGACCGTGAGCCGGTGGACGTGGCGCGGCTGCAGCAGATGAAGACCGGCGCGCTGCTCCGCTTCGGCTGCATCGCCGGCGCCATCCTCGGCCTGTCCTCCGAGAAAGAATATCTGGCACTCGACGATTTCGGCCGCGCGCTCGGCGAAGCCTTCCAGATCGCCGACGACCTGCTCGACGTCGAGGGCGATGCCGCCGCGCTCGGCAAGCAGACCGGCCAGGACGCAGCGCTCGGCAAGACCACCTTCGTCACCCAGCTCGGCATCGACGGCGCCAAGCAGCGCGTCCGCGACCTGCTCGCGCGTGCCGATGCCGCTTTGTCGGTGTTCGGAGCGAAGGGCGATGTGCTGCGCGCAGCGGCGCGGTTCGTTGCCGAGCGCAGGAATTAGAGTGCCAATGGATCGGATCAGGTAGAGCGACCAAGACGAAGCTGCGCCCCCTCTCCCGCTTGCGGGAGAGGGTTGGGGTGAGGGTGTCGCCGCGGCGAGACTCTTCGTGTGGAGAGAGCCCCCACCCGCCGCTTACGCGGAGACCTCCCCCGCGAGCGGGAGAGGTGAACGAGCTAGCGGCCTGACCGTTACAATCAAAGAGAGCAACCAGGGCGGACCATGAGCAAGGAATTCGAGGACCACCTTGTTCGCTTCCGGAAACTGCCGAAGGCTGTCCGCGTGGTGTATTCGCGGCCACGCATCTTTACTTCGATCGCAGTGGGCGTCGCCGCGTTCTTCCTTTTGCCTCAGACACTGCGTCCGGTGACGCGGCTCGTAGTGAGCTGGGATATCTTCGTCGCGCTAAATCTCGCCCTCGCCTTCATGATGATGCTCCAATGCAGCATCGCTTACATCAGGCGCAACGCGATCCTGCAGGATGACGGCCGGTTCCTGATCCTGCTCATCACCGCGCTCGGCGCCTTCGCGAGCCTTGCCGCGATCATCTTCGAGCTCGGCGCCGCCAAAAGCAGCCCGGAAGCGCTGGCACTCGCGATCGTCACCATCGCGCTATCGTGGGCGCTGGTTCATACCGCCTTTTCGCTGCACTATGCGCACGAATATTATCGCGGGAAGGAACCCGGCGGTCTGCAGTTTCCGAGCGGCAAGGAGCACATCGAGGCCGATTACTGGGATTTTGTCTACTTTTCATTTGTGATCGGCATGACCGCGCAGGTCTCCGATGTCGGCATCACCGACAGGATCATCCGCCGCACCGCGACCGTGCACGGCATCATCTCCTTCGTGTTCAACACGGCGCTGCTGGCGTTGATGGTCAATATCGCGGCGAGCGCAATCTAGCTTCGGCGCGCAACATCACGCGTCATTGCGAGTTTGGCACCGGCCGAGGGCCGACCCCGCTTGATGAAAATAGGAGGGCGTTATTGACGCGCAGAGGCGCCTCCTCACCGCTGTCATTCCGGGGCGTCCGAAGGACGAGCCCGGAATCCATCGGGCGCCGCACTCCGCGGTGAGATGGATACCGGGCTCACGCTACGCGTGCCCCGGAATGACCGCGCGGACGATGACCGGCGGCTTGCAACTCACTTTCTTCTTAGCGGAGCGAAGCAATCCATTTCGCCGCTTGCTGAGGCATGGATTGCTCCGCTTCGCTCGCAATGACGGCTCGGCCAAGCTAATTGCAAACCTGGACATTGCCGCCGCCGCCCTCGTATGGGCCGCCTTGCGCGGTGGTGCGGAATTCGAGGTGGCAGCCGCGCGCGACCGGCCGGCAGCCGCCGCGGTCGCAGACCATTTGGCCGCCGCCACCGCCGCGGCCGCCTGAAGAGGCCATCGGCCGGGGAATGCGCACTTCCGACCGCTCGCGCCGCGCCGGCCGATCGTCGGAATCGCGCTTGGCGACCGGCTTCTTGTCGCGCCGCTTCTCGCACGCATTGTTGTCGTTGAGGAACGAGCCCGCGCCACAGACGATCCGGGTGCAGCGATCGCCATCGGCCTTGGTGCCGTGCTCGCAGATCAGCGGGCAGACGCGCGATGATTTCTGCTTGATGGCATCGAGCGTGTCGACATTGGCGACCTTGGTGTCGAGCCTGGTTCCGGCATAGCGATTGAACAGCGTCAGCGACCGCTGAGAGGCGGCGTTCCACTCGCCATCGGCGCTTCCTGTGAGGCAGCCGACGCGACGCAGCTCGGTCTGGATCGATTTGGTGACGTCGGCTTGCGGCGAGCCGGTGCTGAGCGCAGCGACACTCACCGCTTTGTCCTTGTCGACCGGCGTCGTCGTGGGCGCGGCGGCCGCCTGATCCGCGGCGATCTTGTCGGCCAGTGCCTTTTCCGCCGCCAGCCGCTTCTGCTCGGCGACCGTCGCCTGCTCCTGCGCAACCTGCTTGGCCTTTTCGGCGGCGATGCGCGCCTGTTCAGCGGCCCTGGCGTCGGCAGCCGCCTTGGCCTGCTCGGCTTTTTGGGCACCTTCGGCGGCAAGCCGGGCGCGCTCCTGCTCCGCCGCCCGCGCCTTCTCCGTGGCAGCGACCCGGGCTTCCTCGGCTGTGACCTTCTCGAGCTGGAGTTTGGCGAGGCTCGCATAGAAGCCGTCGGGATATTGCGCGAGAAAGGCGTTGAGCGCGCTCTTGTTGCCGACCTGCAGCGCCAGCTCGTAATCACGGCGGATATCGGCCTGCGGATTCGGCACGGGCGCCGCCTTGGCTGGCGCCGGGACCAGCGGCACGTCCTCCCCACCGAGCGAGCCATAGACGAACGGCTCCTGGCGGTTATTGGTGGACTTCAGCACGTCGTCGCGGACGTAACCGAACGCGCGCCGCACATCGAGCCCGGGCGTCGCCAGGTGCTTGGCGAGCGCTGATGTGAAGGGGCTGTTCTTGCCGTCGCCATCGGCGGCGGTGGAACCGGCCTTGGCCGCATAGGCGATCAGTACGTTCGGGCTGGTCGGCTCGACCTTGGCGAGGCCCTGCCCGATCGCGCGCGACGCCACCGTGCGCTTCATGGTCTTGGCAAAGGGATTGTCGCGGCAGGCGTCGAGGATCACGAGCCGCAGTTTCTTGGCCGGTTCGATCGCGATCAGGACGCGGTCGAGCGAAAACGCCTCGTCATAGACGTCGGTGTCGCGTTCCAGCCTCGCATCGACCGGAATGAGGTAATTGGCGCCGTCGACCTCGATGCCATGGCCGGCGTAATAGACCACGGCGATCTCGGCATCGCGGGTACGATCGGCAAAGTCGCGCAGCGCGCGGCGGGTCTCGACCGCCGGGAGATCGCGGCGGAAGTCCACCACGTCGAAACCGGCGTCCTTCAGCATCGCCGCGATCAGCGCGCCGTCATTGACGGGGTTGGGTAGCGGCGCGACGTTCTGATAGGCCTGATTGCTGAGCACCAGCGCCACGCGCTTCTCGGCGAAGGCCGGCTGGCACATCAGAAGCAGGAACAGCGCCAGAACGAGGTGATGCAATCCCGGAAATCCAATCGATTTCATTACCGCACCTTCAAAAAACGCGGCTTTTCCATCCGATAGCAAAGCCTATCAGAAGCCGGGGCCGGATGGGGTGAGCCAAATTACGAACCATCCCGTGCCCGCCGTCCCATAACGTGTTAGTAGCCGAAGCCGAGTGATGGTTCGCGTAGCCCGGGTGAAGCGAGGCATAACCCGGGAGCGCTGGTGACCGTCGATGGAGTGTCCCGGGTTGCGCTACGCTCCACCCGGGCTACCAAAGGATACCGGGAGGAACCAACCATGAGCCATGACCGATCAACCATTGAGGCCGTCGTGCAGAACTATTTCGACGGGCTCTACGAAGGCGACGCCGACAAGCTCGGCGCGATGTTTCACCCCTCCGCCGACCTGCGCTGGCTGGAAAAGGGCGAGCTTCAGGTGCTGACCGTGCCGGACTGGCTCGACCGGGTCCGCAAGCGGTCGTCGGCCAAGGCCGAAGGCAAGCCGCGCGAGGATTTCATCGTCACCATCGACCGCTCGGACGACTCCACCGCCTTCATCAAGGTCCGCTGCCAATTGCCGCCGCGCTATTTCACCGATTATCTGGTGGCGATGAAACTGAAGGACGGCTGGCAGATCGTCTCGAAATCCTATCGTTACGACCTGCGGGAGTAAGTCCGCCCCAGGGTTGGCGGATCGGACCGCCCTCTTTTCGATCTCGCACGGTCGAGCCGTCCACGCACATTGACCTTGCCTGCGCTTCGGGGCCAATTTGGACGGCCATGGAAGCCAGATTCCAGACCTTCGTGATCCTGCTCGCTGTGCTGGCGGGCACGGCGCTGGTGGCGCGGCGCCTCAATGTCGCGCCTGCCATCCTCTTGATGCTGGCAGGCATCGCGCTCGCGTTCGTGCCGGGCATGCCCAGCATCGAATTGCCGCCGGAACTGGTGCTGCTGCTGGTGCTGCCGCCGCTGATCTACACGGCTGCGGTGGCTATGAGTTGGCGCGAGTTCAAAAATAGCCTTCGTCCGATCGTGCTGCTCGCCGTCGGCTGCGTGATCTTCACAGCGGCGGCGGTAGCGATCGCCACTCACTACCTGATCGGGCTGCCTTGGGAGGTCGGGTTCCTGCTCGGCGCGATCGTGGCGCCGCCCGACGTGGTCGCCCCGCTTGCGATCGCGCGGCGGCTCCACATCCCCCGCCGCATCCTTGTCGTGCTGGAGGGCGAGGGGCTGGCGAATGATGCCACGGCGCTGATCCTCTACCGCTTCGCCCTCGCGGCGATCACCACCGGCGCCTTCTCGCTGCCGAAGGCCACCGGCGAATTTGCAGCCATCGTGGTCTGCGAGATCGCGTTCGGCATCGCCGTCGGATGGCTCAGCCTGCGCGCCCGCCAGCACTCGCGCGATCCGCAGGTCGAGATCACACTCTCGCTGATCACACCCTATGTGGCCTATTGGCTGCCCGAACATTTTGGCGGCTCCGGCGTGATCGCCACGGTCGCCTGCGGTCTTTACGTGAGCTGGAATGGGCCGCTCCTGATTTCTTCCGCCACCCGCCTGCAAGGCATCTTCTTCTGGGACTTGGTGATCTACCTGATCGAAGGCATCCTGTTCTTGCTCACCGGCTTCCAGATGCGCTTGCTGTACGAGAAGTCGAAGGCATTTCCGCTCGACGACATCCTCTCCACCACTGCGCTGGTGATCGCAGTCATCGTCATCGCGCGCTTTGCCTGGGTATTTCCCGCAACCTATCTGCCGCGGATCCTGAGCAAGCGCCTGCGGCAGCGCGATCCACAGCCGCCCTGGCAATGGGTATTCACGCTCGCCTTCGTCGGCGTTCGCGGCGCAGTGTCGCTCGCCGCGGCGCTGGCGCTGCCGTTTGCGCTCGCGAGCGGCGAGCCTTTTCCCTACCGCGACATGATCCTGTTCGTCGCCTTCGGCGTCATCTTCATCACGCTGGTGGGATTTGGCTTGAGCCTGCCCACGGTCGTCGGCTGGCTGAACATCACCAAGGACGGCTGCGCCGAGACTATCGCCGAGCATGAAGCAGAAATTGTCGCGAGGCGCCAGGCGCTGGCCGCCGGCCTCGCATCGCTCGATGCCATCGTTGACGAGCGCGAGCTCTCCGAGGAGGTCGTCAAGCTGCTGCGGGCGCGGCACCATATCCGCACCAGCCAGCTTCCGGCCGCGCTTGATCCCGACAAGCACGACGTCTCCGCCAACGGCACCGAGCTGACGCGCGAATTGATCGCGACCGAGCGCCAGTTCATCCACGCCCTGCTCCGCGACGGCAAGATCACCGACGAGACGCGGCGCAGGATCGAGCGCGATCTCGACCTGGAAGAGGCCAGCCTCGCGAACCGCGAATATCGGAAGATACCGTTGTAACGTGGCTGACCTTTTTATTTGAGCATGATCTCCGCGCAAACGCTTCGCGTTTGTCGCGAGGGAAAACCGGTTTCCACTTTTCCGGATCATGCTCTACCGCGAGGCGCAGAATTCCTTCACAGCACCGACCACAGCGGCGCCGATCATGTCCTGCCGTTCCGTGGACGCCATTGCCAGCTCTTCGTCCCGGTTGATGATCGAGCCGGCCTCAAGCAGGACCGCGGGCACGCGGGTCCGCATAAGCACGATGAGCTGGTCGTAGCGGTAGACGCCTACCTTCTTGTCCAGCAGTTTTCGCCGGTATCGCCCCATCACGGCCTGCGCATATTGGCGGGCATATTGCAGGCCCTGCGCCTTCATTCGATTGCCGAGCAACCGGGCGAACCTCAGACTGGTCCAGAATTTCGGATTGTCGTGAGAAACGAACAGCGAATAGCCGCTGAACCGGTCGCTGAAATGGCTCTTCGTTCCCTCGAACTCCCATTCTTCGAGAAAGGAATCAGGCACCGAATCATGGTGGATCGATAAGGCGAGATCGGCCCCTGAATTGTTGATGGCGGCGGCGCGCTTGAACAGGCTCGGCCTTTTCGGGCCCTCCGTCACCAGGAGGCGGGTTTGCGCAAAGCCTTCCAACTTCAATTGGTCCTCGATGCGTTTCGCAAGGCGGAGATTGAAATCGAATTCCGGAATGTTGCGGGCGCTCCTCGCACCCGGCGCTTCGGCGCTATGGCCGACATCCAGGATGAGCTTGAATTTGGACCGGTCGCATTTCGAAGACGCAGTCTTTGGCGCCGCCCTGACACTCCCGCGCGACCACGCGGCATTTCGCGTGTCGGGCGACACGAGCGACAAGACGATGATCGAACTCACGATGATCGGACGGTGGCGCCACACGGCGAACATCGTAGCCCGGATGCAGCGAAGCGCAATCCGGGATCTGTCCATCCGCGTGCGAGACATCCCGGGTTTCGCTTCGCTGCACCCGGGCTACGGTTAGCCCCCTACTCCGCCGCGGCGTTCTGGCCGGGACCGCCGACGAAGCCCGTGGGATCGCCGAAGCGCTCGGTCATGACCGCCGTCAGGTCCTTCGCCTTGCTGGTCACGCAGGCGCCAGAACGGACGATGTAACGGTCCTGACGCGCAACATGCGGCGGCGCCTCGCCCTGCTGCAGCGCGCGGGCGGCGTCCATCACCAGCTTGCGAAAATGCATGATGCCGAGGTCGGTCGGCCCGAGATGCTCGCGCGTGCGGTCGGCGATCGGGCCCTGGCTGTCCTGCACCGCGGCGTCCTGCTCGGAGACGCCCTTGATGCCGGTGTAGCTCTTGGTCCTCTGCAGTTTACGATCGATCAGATAGTCGTTCGATTTGTTGCGCAGCGGCACATAGTTCTCATCGACCTCGGCGATCACACCGTTGCCGCGGTCATACGCATCGCGCTCCGCTTGCGTGATCGGGCGATGCGGATTCCAGGCGTAGGTGTAGATCCAGCAGTTGGTATCGGTGACCGGCACGAAGCTCTGGCCGAAGATGTTCTCGCCCGGCATCGCGCTCGGCGCAAAGGCGTGAACCGGCATCAGGAATTGGGCGATGCGCCAATAGATGTTGTCGGAGCCGGTGAGGCGGCCGCCTGCGATCGTTAGCCCGGCGTCGTGCGCGTTGATCTTGATCACCGGCCGCGGGTCTTCGGCGATCCAGCGCATGTGCTCGGTCGCCACACGCACCAGCGGATTGACGAAATGCTTCTTGATGTCGAGAATCTCGTTCTCTTCCTTCTCGAACGACAGATGCGCGAAGGTAAAATGCGCGGTATCGATCGAGCCTTCCAGCGCCTGCACCCAGTTGCAGTCCTGCCACTTCTTGCTGACGTAGCGATGCGACGGCGGCACCAGCGCCATCTCCAGCGCCGGCAATTCCGGCACGGCATCGGCCGGCCCCATATAGGCCCAGATCATGTCGCCCCATTCGCGCACCGGATAGGACTTGATGCGGATGTGATCCTTGGCGTTGAGATCGGGATAGGAGGTCGGCATGTCGACGCAGCGGCCGTCGGTGTCGAACTTCCAGCCGTGATAGACGCAGCGGATGCCGCACTCCTCGTTGCGGCCGAGCCAGAGATTGGCGCCGCGATGCGGGCAATATTGGTCGATGACGCCGACAACGCCGCGACTATCGCGGAAAGCGAGCAGCTCCTCGCCGAGAATGATGATCTTCTTCGGTTCGCTGTCGGGCTCGGGCAATTCCTCCGACAACAGCACCGGCAGCCAGAAGCGGCGCAACAGCTCGCCCATTCCCGTGCCCGGCCCGCTTTCGGTCAAGAACCTGTTGTCTTCCGCGCGAAGCATGGGACGTCCTCCGATTCTTGTTTTGGTTACGAGGAAGCTTGGCGCAAGCGCAGGCGTCGGTCAACGCGCACTGCTTCAACGTGTCACACATATAGATTGTGAGATTTATCACACGCAATTTCAGGTAAAAATGATAGCGACGTTCGAATTGCCATGTCCCGTTCAGGAAAGGATGCTCAGATGGCGACGTCGGAAGCCGAAGTCGAAACTGCCGTTCGTGGCGGATGCGCTCTCTTCAAGCGAATGATCGCAAACCTTGAAATCAGAATCCGCGACGAACGGCGCAGGCTCGCCGTCCTCGAAGCCAGCCTGAGGAAGGCAGAGTCTCAACCAAGGCCCGAACCGGCCCTCATCGAGCAGCTCAAGCAGTCGATCGCATCACTACAGAGCCAGATCGATGAGGATGAGATGAGCCTTGCCGACATCCGCATCGACTTCGAGATGTTCTGCACATGATAGGTTGCGGCGCGCCGTCCCGCATTTACCGTCACACCGGCCGCTCGCCTTTCACCGTGACGCGCGTGCCGGCGCGGGTATGGGGCCAGTAGTCCCACATCGCACGGTGCTGGGTGCAGCGATTGTCCCAGAAGGCGATCGCGTTCTCGGTCCAGCGGAAGCGGCACTGGAACAGCGGGTTTTCCGCGTGCTGGTAGAGATAGGCGAGGATGGCGTCGCTCTCGTCACGGGGAATGCCTGATATGTGGCGGGTGAAGCCGCGATTGACATAGAGCGCCTTCTTTCCCGTGACCGGATGCGTGCGCACCATCGGATGCTCGGCATGTGGATAGCTCGGCTTGTCGGCGACGCCGTAATTGGCGTAGAGCCCGCGATAGATCGGCTCGCCGTCATGCAGCGCGGTGAGCCCGTCGAGATAGGCCTTCATCCGATCCGACAGCGCCTCATAGGCCGCATACATATTGGCGAACAGCGTGTCGCCGCCATGCGGCGGGCACTGCCTGATGTAGAGGATCGAGCCCATCGGCGGCTCGAGATCGCAGGACACGTCCGAATGCCAGCCTTCGCCGTTGGCGCGCGGCGAATCCTTGTCGGCGTAGATCCTCATCAGCGCGGGATCCTCGCCCTCATGCGGGGCGGCGGGATGGATGTGCAATTCGCCGAACTTCCGGCCGAAGGCGAGATGGTCCTTTGGCGTGATGCGCTGGTCGCGGAAGAAGATCACGAGGTTCTCGGCAAGCGCGCGATGGATCTCATCCATCTGGCGATTGGAGCGCGCATCGTCGGAGACGAGCTGCGCGATATCGACACCGGAAATCTCCGCGCCGATGATCGGCGTCAGCTTTTCGACGCCGATGGTTTCATAGGGCTCGCTCTCGTCGGCGAGATGCTTGTAGCGGGGACCTTGCTTGCCGGACAGCGAGCTCACGGGTGTTGCTCCCAATCGTTATTGTCGGGAGCATCGTAGCCCGGATGGGGCGAAGCGCAATCGCAGGCCGCGGCTTTATCTGTCGTCCCGCGAAAGCGGGGACGACAGCGGAGAGGGGTCGTTGGACGGAGAGAACTTACTCCGCCGCGGTCACCGTGCTCGCGGGCACCGTGCTACCCCGGCCGTAGCGCTGGTCGATGTAATCGATGACCAGCGCCTTGAAGTCGGCGGCGATCGACGGACCGCGCAGGGTGCGGAACTTCTTGCCGTCAACGAAGACAGGCGCGGCCGGCGCTTCGCCGGTGCCTGGAAGCGAGATGCCGATATTGGCGTGCTTGGATTCGCCGGGACCGTTGACGATGCAGCCCATGACAGCGACGTTGAGCTGCTCGACGCCGGGATACTTCGTCTTCCAGGCCGGCATCTCGTCGCGGATGAAATCCTGGATCGAGCGCGCCAGCTCCTGGAACGTGGTCGAGGTGGTGCGGCCACAACCCGGGCAGGCCGCGACCAGCGGCACGAAGGTGCGGAAACCCATCGTCTGCAACAGTTCCTGGGCGACCTGGACTTCCAGCGTGCGGTCGCCGCCGGGCTCAGGCGTCAATGAGATGCGGATGGTGTCGCCGATGCCGTCCTGCAAGAGGATGCCGAGGGCTGCCGAGGAGGCGACGATGCCCTTCGATCCCATGCCGGCCTCGGTGAGGCCGAGATGGATCGCGTAATCCGAGCGGCGCGCCAGATCCTGATAGACCGCGATCAGATCCTGCACGGCCGAGACCTTGGCCGACAGGATGATGCGGTTCTTGGGCATGCCGAGCTCTTGCGCGCGGGCCGCTGACAATAGCGCCGACTGCACCATGGCTTCGCGCGTCACCGCGCGGGCATCGCGCGGGTTCGGCGAGGCCGTGTTCTCGTCCATCAGCTTGGTCAAGAGTTCCTGGTCGAGCGAACCCCAGTTCGCACCGATGCGCACCGGCTTGTTGTTCTTGTTAGCGATCTCGATGATGTCGGCGAACTGCGAGTCGCGCTTGTTCTTGAAGCCGACATTGCCGGGATTGATGCGGTATTTGTCGAGCGCCTCGGCGCAGGCCGGATATTCGGCGAGCAGCTTGTGGCCGATATAGTGGAAGTCACCGATCAGGGGCGTGTCGATGCCGCGCTTTCGCAGGCCATCGCGGATATGCGGGACGGCGGCGGCGGCTTCCTCGCGGTCGACCGTGATGCGGACCATTTCCGAGCCGGCGCGCGAAAGTGCTGCGACCTGGGCGATGGTGCCATCAACATCGGCGGTGTCGGTGTTGGTCATCGACTGCACGACGATCGGGGCGCCCCCGCCGACGGCGACATGGCCGACCATGACCTGGGTTGTCTGATGCCGGGGCGCTGGGCCGGCGACGTCGCTGAGAATTTCGGGCTTGTTCATGGCGTCTCGAATATCAGGTTTTGGTGACATTCACCAAGGGGGGCACGAAGGCGGGCTGGCGGTTTATTGGATCACATATTTTCTAACGGAGATTCAACAGCTTGCGCCTGAAAGCGGGATCGAGCGCAAGACCGGCGGCCGTCCGATGGGCTGACCGGTATATCGGGGGAGGATTCGGGGGATTAAAGAGCCCGCGAACACGCGAGGACGGCTTTTCATCCCCTACCGCGCGCCATACCTTGAAGCAAATACAACCCGCGGGAGGTGCAGATGGCGACAAGGGATGAGCTTATCACCACGGCGGAACTTGCCGATATCCTGCATCAGCCGGATCTTCGCCTCTTCGACTGTACGACCTATCTGGAGCCGGCGCCGGAAGGCAGCGGCGTTCCCTATATTGCGGTGCCGGGGAAAGAAACCTTCGAGGCCGGCCATATCGCCGGCGCCGATTTTCTCGACTTGCAGGGCGAATTCTCCGCTCCGAACACGGAACTGCGCTTCATGATGCCCCTCGTCGCGCAGCTCGAAACCGCCTTCGGCCGCCACGGGATCGGTCCCGACAGCCGGGTGGTGCTGTATTCGATCGGCACGCCGATGTGGGCGACGCGCTTCTGGTGGATGCTGAAATCGCTGGGCTTCGACGGCGCCTCCGTGCTCGACGGCGGCCTGGACAAGTGGAAAGCGGAAGGCCGCCCGCTCGAGACCGGCCCCGCCAAGGGCTATCCGCCTGCGACGTTTGCCGCGAAACCGCGAGCGGGTTTCTTCGTCGGCAAGGACGACGTGCTCGCCGCACGAGGGGACCAAGGCACCGTCACCGTCAATGCGCTGGGTCCACAATTCCACGCAGGCCTCGAACCCAGCCGCTACGGCCGGCCGGGACGCATTCCCGGCAGCGTCAATGTGCCGGCGGCGACGTTGCTCGATCCCACGGCGAAGACGTTCATCGCGCGCGCGGACGCGGAAGCGAAATTTGCAAGCCAAGGCATCAGCAAGGACAAGCGCGTGATCGCCTATTGCGGCGGCGGCATTTCCGCGACGGTCGATTTATTCCAGCTCCATCGGCTCGGCTACGACAACCTCACCCTGTATGACGCGTCGATGGGCGAATGGGCCAAGGACGAGACGCTGCCGATCGAACGGGGATAGGCGCGGGTTCTTTACCCGTCATTGCGAGCGAAGCGAAGCAATACACGGCACGCGGAGGCATGGATTGCTTCGCTCCGCTCGCAATGACGGAGGAAAGATCTACCTCGACGCCCAGTCGTCATTCCGGGGCGATGCGAAGCATCGAGCCCGGAATCCATTTCTCCACCGCGCATGCGGCCCGATGGATTCCGGGCCTGCGCCTTCGGCGCATCCCGGAATGACAGCGGTGGCTCACGCCGGTACATTAGGATCCGGCGTCACCTTCGGATCCGGCTTGTTCACGAGATAGAGGCCGATGATCACCAACAGCGCCGCGACGCCGAATACCGGCGTCAGCGTGTCATGCATGATGACATAGGCAGCGACGACGCCGAACAGCGGCGTGATGAAAGTGAAGGCCGACAGCTTGCTGGCGGAATACATCTTCACCATCGCAAACCAGATCACGAAGGTGCAACCCACCACCCAGATCGCCTGATACGCCATCAAGGCGAGCGACAGCGGGCTGGGAAAATGGGTGATGGTTTCGCCCGCAAGCCACGAGGCGATACCCAGGATCGGAATCGACAGGGCGACCTGATAGCCGAGCGCCTTTTCCGGCGCGGCCTTGCGTAGCGCTGTCCCCTTGGCGACCAGCGTGGTGGCCGCCCAAAGCGCGCCGCCGCCGACCACCATCAGATCGCCCAGCAAGACCTTGGCGTCGACATCCGGCTGCGGCACGCCGATCGCAAGCGCGACGCCGGCAAAGCTCAAGGCGAGCCCGCTCCATTGCAAGGCGGAGAGCCGCTCGCCGAGGAACTGATGGGAGCCGAATGCGACGAAGAACGGCGCCGTATAGAGGAAGACCGACGCGCGCGAGGCCGAGGTGAACACTAGGCCGCTGAAGATCAGCACGAACTCGATGCCGAACATCAACCCGGCGACCAGGCCGGCCAGAAGCGTGCCGTCGCGCTCGAAGAATTTGACGCCGCGCAGCCAGCCCACGATCAGCATCACCGGCAACGCGCCGGCGGAGCGGAACATCGCCTGCAGCATCGGCGGAATGTCGGGCAGCGCGAGCTTGACCGCGATCTGGTTGAATCCCCAGCTCACGCACAGCATCAGCATGATCGCGACCGCGCCCGGGGTGAGCGCGCGCCCGGTTGCGGCGACGCTGGAGATGGTTTGCGTTGACATGTTGCCTCGGTTTCCGGCTTGGCGCCGTGTTATCGTTTGGAATCCGGAGCGGGGGGCTTCCGGGTTTCATGATCCGATCGGACCGGATCGGATCATGATCTCATCTCTTTCTCTGAGCATGATCTCCGCGCAAACGCTTCGCGTTTGTCGCGAGGGAAAACCGGTTTCCACTTTTCCGGATCATGCTCAAATCCAATCAGACAACGGCCCTGGTTTCTTTCTGGCAATGCGCGCAAGTGCCGGCGATCTCGACCACCGACAGCTTCGGCGCAAAGCCCGCGGCGCGCGCTGCGGCCTTCAGGCTCTGGGCCACCGGCGCCGCCGGGATTTCGCCGACTGCGCCGCAGCGATCGCAGATCAAAAACGCCACCATAGAGGTCTCGTCGTGATCATGCGCGCAGGCCAGAAACGCGTTCCGGCTTTCGATGCGGTGAACGAGGCCGTTCTCCATCAGGAAATCGAGCGCGCGGTAGACGGTGATCGGCGCCGGGCGCGGCATCGACTTGGCGAGCTCGTCGATCACCTCATAGGCGCCGAGCGGCCGGTGGCTGGACAATAGCGCCCCGAGCACCTGACGGCGGATCGGCGTGAACTTCTGCGCCCGCCGCGCGCAAACCTCCTCGGCATGCGCGATCCCTTCCGCAGTGCAGCGGCCGTGATCGTGGTCAGGTGCGGGAAATGTGGGTTTTGCCAACGTCATATGCACCGTTTTAGCAGCCTGACCGACGATCCCAAAGCCCCGGGGCTCGCCCCGTTCCCAGCCATGTTCTGGAAGCGGAGCTGCCTTCCGTTAACCGGACATGCGGAAATCATAAGCTAGCTTATTATAGCCAAAGCTTATGGAGGGTAGATTATGCCGGGGTCCGTCGACGCGAACTTCATGTTCACGCTCGGTGAATTGTTTCGCCTGATCCGCGTCTACGCGGACAAGGAGGCCGCGCGCTACGGAATTACCCGCGCGCAGTGGGCGGTGCTGACCAAGGTCGAGCGCAGCGAGGGAATGAAGCAGACCGAGCTTGCCGAGTTGCTCGAGATGCAACCGATCACGCTGACCCGGCTGATCGACAAGCTCTGCGACAATGGCTGGATCGAGCGCCGCGGCGACGAGAACGACCGTCGCGTCAACCGGCTCTATCTGCGCAAGGCGGCGCGCCCGCTGCTCGCCAAGCTCGCCGGCCTTCGCTCCGAACTCACTGCAACCGCGCTGGAAGGCATCAGCCCCGCCGATGCCCACCGTCTGCTCGCCCAACTCGAATCTATCAAGGAAAACGTCCGCAATGCCATCCAGACCCCGGCCGGCGAATCTCCCAGAAAAGAGCAGCGCTATGGCTGATCCCGTACTGAAACTCGCGCCCGAGCAGAGGGACAATCCGGCCTCGGCTCCAGCGAAGACCGATCAGCCGCGCGGCCTGATGGCGGGCTTGCGGCACTATCGCCGTTTCCTCCTCCTGGTCGTGTTGCCGCTGTTGGTGCTGGTCGGCGGCGTCGTCTTCTATCTCAACGGCGGCCGCTATGTGTCGACCGACGACGCCTATGTCGGTGCGCAGAAGGTGCTGATCACGCCCGACATCTCCGGCAAGATCGAGAAGGTCGTGGTCAAGGAAGGCCAGCAGGTCAAGCAAGGCGACGTGCTGTTCGAGATCGACCCGGTGCCGTTCCGCCTCGCGGTGGACCAGGCCAAGGGGGCGCTCGATCAGGCACGCACGAACTATGACAACCTGGTCGCCAATATCAAAATCTACGGCCAGATGCTCGATCTGGCACAACGGGGGGTCGACCTGAAGCAGCGGGACGTCGACCGCAAGCAGTCGCTGGTGAAGAGCAATTTCGGTTCGCAGCTCGACCTCGACAATGCCGCGACGTCGCTGGTGACCGCGAGCGCGCAGGCCGAGTTCATCAAGCAGCAGATCTCCAGCTCCAAGGCGCAACTGCTCGGCGATCCCGACCTGCCGCTGGAGCAATTCCCGCCTTATGCGCAGGCCAAGGCCAAGCTCGATGAGGCCCAGCGCAACCTCGACCACACCGTGATGCGCGCGCCGATGGCGGGCACCGCCACCCAGGTCGAGCAGATCCAGCTCGGCCGCTTCATCGCCGCCGGCACGCCGGTGTTCTCCATTATCGACGTGGCGAATCCCTGGGTCGACGCCAACCCGAAGGAATCCGACTTCACCTATGTCGCGGTCGGCCAGCCGGTCGACCTCGAGGTCGACGCGTTCCCGAACCATTTGTTCAAGGGCACGGTCGGCTCGCTCTCGCCCGGTACCGGCGCGCAATTCGCGATCCTGCCGCCGCAGAACGCGACCGGCAATTTCGTCAAGGTGGTGCAGCGCGTGCCGGTCAGGATCTATTTCGACCAGAACGACAAAATGGTGCGCAAATTGAAGGCGGGGATGAGCGTCTACGCCACCATCGACACCAACCATCGCCGCACGCTGTCCGGCCTGCTCGGCCTGTCCTCGGCCGCAGCGGCCCACGAGCAGGACTAGGTCTAATGAAATCAGGTCGAGTTGGTGCGGCATCGGAACTCGCCATCTCTCCCATCGGGAGAGGTCGGATCGCATCGCAAGATGCGATCCGGGTGAGGGGTTACGCTCTCTCGTGGGACCTGATCCCCCTCACCCGCGCCTTCGGCGCGACCTCTCCCCGGCGGGGAGAGGTGGTGCCCGCGGCCCGACCGATTCAACCAACCAGCACCAGGCGATAGAACAGATGTCGACGGCGGCCCCCTCGCCCAGCATGGTGCCCGGCCTGCGCCGGAACATGGTGACGGTCTGCGCGATGACAGCGACCGTCATGCAGGCGCTGGACACCACCATCGCCAATGTCGCGCTGCCCTATATGCAGGGCACGCTGTCGGCGTCGCAGGACCAGATCAACTGGGTGCTCACGTCCTACATCGTGGCGGCCGCGATCATGACCGCGCCGGTCGGCTGGATCGCCAACCGGTTCGGGCGCAAGCGCATCTTCATCATCTGCTCCGCCGGCTTCACCGTGGCTTCCGTGCTGTGCGGCCTGGCGCAGGACATCAGCCAGATGGTGCTGTTCCGCCTGCTGCAGGGCGTGTTCGGCGCCGCGCTGGTGCCGCTGTCGCAAGCCGTGATGCTCGACTCCTACGCGCTGCACGAACGCGCCAAGGCGATGTCGATCTGGGGCATGGGCGTGATGATGGGCCCGATCATGGGCCCGTCGCTCGGCGCCTGGCTGACCGAGACCTATTCCTGGCACTGGGTGTTCTTCGTCAACCTGCCGTTCGGCGCCATCACCGTGCTCGGCCTCATCATCTTCATGGACGAGACCAAGCAGAACCTGGAACTGCGCTTTGACTGGTTCGGCTTCGGCGCGCTCGCAGTTGCGATCGGCTCGCTGCAGCTTGCGCTCGACCGCGGCGAGCAGCTCGGCTGGCTCGAATCCAACGAGATCATCGCCGAGTTCATCATCAGCGGCATCGGTTTCTATTACTTCTTCGCCCATTCGTTCACGACGTCGAAGCCGTTCATCCGGTTCGAACTGTTCAAGGACAGGAATTTCGTCGGCGGCTGCGTGTTCATGACCGTGATGGGGCTTGTGCTCTACTCGACCATGGCGCTGTCCTCGCCTTACCTGCAGAACGTGATCGGCTATCCCATCATCACCGCCGGTGTGCTGCTGGCGAGCCGCGGCTGCGGCACCTTCGTCGCGATGATGCTGGTCGGACGCATGATGCGCTTCATCGAGGCGCGCACGCTGATCATCTCCGGCCTGGCACTGACCGCCGCGTCGCTGTTCGTGATGACCGGCTGGACCGACCAGACCAGCGCAACCGAGATCGTGGTCGTGAGCATCGTCCAGGGTTTCGGCTTCGGACTGGTGTTCGTACCGCTCTCGACCGTGGCGTTCCTGAGCTTGCCCAATCACCTGCGCACTGACGGCACCTCGATGCTGACGCTGCTGCGCAACGTCGCCAGCTCGATCGGGATCTCCATCGTGATCGCGCAGCTCACGGAAGGCTCGCGGCGCATCTACGCGACGCTGTCCGAGCACATCACCCCCTTCAACCATGCACTGCAGATGCCCAATGTCAGTGGCATGATCAATCTCAACACCGACACCGGCCGCGCGATGGCGGATAAGATCGTCGCGGTGCAGGCGCAAATCATCGCGTTCGCCCACGACTACCAGCTCGTGATGGTGTTCATCCTGGCCTCGATCCCGCTTGCGATCATGATCGGTTCGACCAAGGCGGCGCTGCGGTCGCAGTCGCAGGCATCCTCGGACCATGCGGCGGTGATGGAGTAGTCGAGGCTCGCTCACGAAAGAGTTATTCCCGGCGCGGCTGCCCTGGTTGATGCGTCGACCAATCCTATCTCCCCACCGATATCACTGGAGGTTGGAACATGGCGGGTTCAGCGCTGGTCGTGGGCGCAAGCGGTATCGTCGGCAATAATCTGGTCCGGCACCTGCGTCAGCAGGAGTGGCAGGTCTACGCGCTGGCGCGCCGGCCACCAGCCAACATCGGCGTGCAGCCGGTGGCGGCGGACCTGCTGGACCCCGCATCGGTTCGCAAGGCGCTACAGGATCTGAGACCGACGGACGTGTTCATCAGCACGTGGTTGCGCCAGAACACCGAGGCCGAGAATATCAGGGTCAATTCTGCGATGGTGCGCAACCTGCTCGACGCGTTGTCGCCTGCAGGTTCGGTGAAGCATGTCGCGCTGGTGACCGGGCTGAAGCACTATCTTGGTCCGTTCGAAAGTTACGGCAAGGGCAAGCTGCCCGCCACGCCGTTTCGGGAAGACCAGCCCCGGCTCGAGATCGAGAATTTCTACTACGCCCAGGAAGACGAAGTGTTCGCGGCGGCTGGTCGCGACGGCTTTGGCTGGAGCATCCATCGGCCGCACACCATCATCGGCTATGCCGTGGGCAACGCGATGAACATGGGCGTGACGCTCGCGGTCTACGCCACCATCTGCCGCGAGACCGGACGTCCGTTCCTGTTTCCGGGCTCCGCGACGCAGTGGAATGGTCTTACCGATATGACGGATGCGCGGCTGCTCGCACGCCATCTGGAATGGGCGGCGACAACGCCGGCCGCCCGCAATCAGGCGTTCAATGTCGTCAATGGCGACGTGTTTCGCTGGAGCTGGATGTGGCAGCGGCTGGCCGACTGGTTTGGACTAAAGCCGGCGCCATTTCAGGGCGAAGGAATTCCGCTGGAGCGACAATTGGCCGATGCGGGCCCGATCTGGTCCGACATCGCCAGAAAATATCGGCTGGCCGAGCCCGATCTCGGCGTGCTCACCTCGGCCTGGCACACCGACGCCGACCTCGGTCGCCCGATCGAGGTCGTTACCGATATGAGCAAGAGCCGCAAGCTCGGCTTTCTCGATTACCAAACAACCGATGATAGCTTCTTCGATCTGTTCGCGCGTTTACGCGACGAGCGTCTCATCCCGTAAGACCGGCTACGCAAGCGCATCGAGCCGGGCGTAGCTGTCTTCCATTCCGTGCTCCATGCCGGTCGCCAGCATCGCGTCCCGCGTCGCTGCATCCGGCAGCGTCATTCGCATCGTCATCAAGGTGCCGCTGCCGTCGGGCGCGAAAATGGTCTCGACGTGATTATCCGGCGTCGGGTCCGGCAGATGCATGCGCTCGACGTGGACGATGCGGCTGAACGGCGCGAGCTCCAGATATTCGCCGGTCAGATAGAACCCGCCGCCTTCGCCATTGCTCCACTCGTAGCGGATCTTGCCGCCAGGACGGGCTTCGCTGATGCAGACCGGCATGGTCCAGCCCGGCGGACCGAGCAGCCATTTCTGCAAGAGTTCCGGCTCGGTATGGGCGCGATAGACGGCTTCTGGCGGCGCGGCGAAGCGGCGGGTGACGATGACATATCGATCGCCTTCGGTCTTCAGCGTCAGTCTGGTCATGGGAAGCCTTTCACTTCTCGGTTTTCATATCGGCCAGAACCTGGTCGAGCCGGTCGTAATTCGCGTTCAGGGCTTGCCGTAGCATCGAAAGCCACTGGTCGATCTCGGCCATGGCACCGGGCGCGAGCCGGCACGGTCGCTTGGTGCCTTCAACGCGGCGAATGATCAGGCCGGCGCTTTCCAGCACCTTGAGATGGCGGGAGATGGCGGGCTGCGTCAGCTCGAACGGCTCGACCAGTTCCATGACGGTCGCTTCGCCCAGCGCAAGGCGAGCCAGGATGGCCCGGCGAGTCGGGTCGGCGAGCGCTGAAAAGGCGGCGTCGAGGTTGGGCATATCAAGCATCCAGTATATAACTGTATTATTATATAACGGAATGCTGATAGTCAAGGGCCGTGGCCCGGGTGGAGCGAAGCGCAACCCGGGACATCTGCATCAACGTTTGTGAGCGGCCCCGGGTTACGCTGGCGCTCCACCCGGGCTACGGCGCTCCAGCTGGCACGCGGCAGCGTCGGCGATCTCGGTGAGTTCATCGACGGCGAACAGCGCTTCCGAGCAATCATCGTCGCGGAAGTAGGCGCTGCGGGTGAACAACACGGGAATGCCGGCGCGCGAGGCCGCGATCAATCCGTTGCGCGAGTCCTCGATGGCTACGCAGCGGGAAGCAGGGAGCGACAGTCGCGCCAGCATCATGAGATAGACGTCGGGTGCCGGCTTCTTCTCGGGCACATCGTCGCCCGCGACGATCGCCTCGAACCACTCGGCCCAATCCTCGCCCAGCGCGACCGACAATAGCGCATCGATATTGGCATGCGAGGTCGTCGTCGCGATCGCCAGGCGCTGGCTGCGCCATCGGGCCTTCCGGAGCAAGGCTTCCACACCAGGCCGCAGCGGGCAGCCGCCCGTTGCGATCAGTTCGGCATAACGCGCGGTTTTGATCGCGTGCAGCTCCGCGATCTCGCGAGTCGACAGCAAGGGCATGGTTCGCTTGCGCATGGCAAATGCGCGGATCCGCTCCTTGCCTCCGGCGACGCGCAGCAACCGTCCGTAGGTGGGCTGGTCCCAGTACCAGTTGAGGCCTGCGCGCGAGAACGCCTCGTTGAAGGCGCGGCGGTGCACCTCCTCGGTCTCGGCCATTGTGCCGTCGACGTCAAAGATCAGTGCGTGGGCGCGGGCAAGGAGGTCTCCGAAGGCCGCCGCCCGCACGGCTGTCAGCGTCTCACTCATGTCTCCTTGTCCGTCGCGCCTTTCGAAAAGACTCGGCTCGCCAGCACATCGCCGGCCTCGATCGACATCACGTCGTCGGCCGTGAGCACCCGGTCCAGCCGGGAAACGATGCGGTTGGCCTGGCGGAGCCGGATACGATCCAGCGCATTGCGGATCGAGCGCGCGTTGGAGAACAGCGGCTGGGTCTTGCGCACGGCGATGTAGCGGATGAAGGCATCGCGTGCCGCCGCTGAGAACCGGTAGTTCTGCTGCTGCAGCATCAATTCGGCGATCGCGAACAGCTCGGGGTCGGAATAATCGGGGAAGTCGATGTGATGGGCGATGCGGGAACGAAAACCCGGATTGCTCTGGAAGAATTTCTCCATGCGGTCGCCATAGCCGGCGAGGATCACAACCAGATCCTCGCGCTGCTGCTCCATGATCTGCAACAGGATCTCGATCGCCTCCTGGCCGTAGTCGCGCTCATTGTCGGGGCGATAGAGGTAGTAGGCCTCGTCAATGAACAGCACGCCGCCCATCGCCTTCTTCAAGATCTCCTTCGTCTTTGGTGCGGTGTGGCCGATATATTGCCCGACCAGGTCGTCGCGAGTGACGCTGATGACGTGGCCGCGGCGCACGAAGCCGAGCCGGTGCAGGATGCTGGCCATCCGCATTGCTACCGTAGTCTTGCCGGTGCCAGGATTGCCGGTGAAGGACATATGCAGGGTCGGAAAGGTGGTAGCGAGCGCCATCTTCTGCCTGATGCGCTCCACCAGCAGCAGCGCTGCGATCTCGCGAATGCGCGTCTTCACTGGCGCCAGGCCGATCAACTCGGAATCGAGCTGGTCGAGCACGGCGCCGATGCCAAGGTCGGCGAATTCGCGGCGGAGATCGACGGCCTCCAGCGGGGCTTCGTCAGTCTGTGGCTGTGGTTGCGTCATCCTGCTCTCGTGTCGAAAAGCTCCGTCGCCGCAACCTGGCGACGACGGAGAAGTGCATCCGGACCAGGTCGGCCGAGGGAGCCACCCGCCTGGCTTGAACCGGACGCGGTTAACGGTCTGCGTAACGCTCGCCTTCAGGCCGCTCCGCCGCATAGGCATGCGTCGAATAGCGGAGGTTGCGACCGACGGATTCCTGCCGGTCGAGCCGGAAGCCGGGCTCGTTCGTGGGCCGATTGACGATGAAGGAGATGCGCACGGACTCCCATCCGTGGCTCGAATCGAAGCCGGAGATCCGGATATAGCGGTCGCCATACACGCGCCGGCATTCGCCGAGCTCCCGCATGATACCCGCGGCGTCGCGCAGATCGAACATCGGCAGGCCCCACATCTCCCAATAGGTGTTGCGGGGATGCGGATCGTCGGTGAATTCGATGTTAACAGCCCAGCCCCTGTCGAGGCAGTACTGCACCTGTGCCGTGATCTGCTCGTCGGTGAGATCGGGCAGGAAGGAGAAGCAGCCCTGGGTTATGCGCATGATGTACCCCTTTCAGACCGCGACGCTCGGCGTCGGAACGAAGTCCGGCGCATCGGTCGATTCATAGTTGAAGGTGACGTCCTTCCAGACCTCGAGCGCCTCGCGCAGCGGTGTGCAGCTTTGCGCCGCCTTGGCCAGGATCTCTGGACCTTCATGGACGTAGTCGCGCCCCTCGTTGCGGGCGAGGATCATCGCTTCCAGCGCGACGCGGTTGGCGGTGGCACCCGCCTGGATGCCCTGCGGGTGACCAATGGTGCCGCCGCCGAACTGCAGCACGACGTCCTCGCCCAGGAGGTCGAGCAGCTGATGCATCTGCCCGGCATGGATGCCGCCCGAGGCAACCGGCATCAGCTTGTTGAGGCTGGCCCAATTCTGGTCGAAGAACACGCCGTGCTCGAGCTGCATCGGATTGAAGTCTTCGCGGCAGATATCGTAGTAGCCGCGCGTGGTGTTCGGATCGCCCTCGAGCTTGCCGACCACAGTGCCGGCGTGAATATGATCCACGCCCGCGAGCCGCATCCATTTTGCGATGACGCGGAACGAGACGCCATGCGAGCGTTGCCTTGTGTAGGTGGAATGGCCGGCGCGGTGCAGATGCAGGATCATGTCGTTCTTGCGCGCCCATTTCGCCATCGACTGGATCGCGGTGTAGCCGATCACAAGATCGATCATGACGATGGTCGAGCCGAGTTCGCGGGCGAAATCGGCGCGCTCGTACATGTCCTCCATGGTCGCCGCGGTGACGTTGAGATAGGTGCCCTTGATCTCGCCGGTCGCGGCCTGCGCGCGGTTGACCGCCTCCATGCAGTAGAGGAAGCGCTCGCGCCAGTGCATGAAGGGCTGCGAGTTGATGTTCTCGTCGTCCTTGGTGAAATCGAGTCCACCCTTCAGCGCCTCGTAGACGACGCGGCCGTAGTTGCGGCCGGAGAGGCCGAGTTTCGGCTTCACAGTCGCGCCGAGCAAGGGACGCCCGAACTTGTCGAGCCGCTCGCGCTCGACCACGATGCCGGTCGCCGGGCCCTGGAACGTCTTCACATAGGCAACGGGAAGCCGCATGTCCTCGAGCCGCAGCGCCTTCAGCGGTTTGAAGCCGAAGACGTTGCCGATGATCGAGGCGGTGAGGTTCGCGATCGAGCCCGGCTCGAACAGATCGAGGTCATAGGCGATATAGGCGAAATAGCTGCCTGGCGAACCCGGCACCGGATCGACGCGGTAGCATTTCGCGCGATATTTTTCCGCCGCCGTCAGACGATCGGTCCACACCACGGTCCAGGTCGCGGTCGAGGATTCGCCTGCTACCGCCGCGCAGGCTTCGGTCGGATCGACGCCGTCCTGCGGCGTGACGCGGAACAACGCGATGACGTCCGTGTCCTTGGGCTGGTAGTCGGGCTCCCAATAGCCCATGCGCTTGTATTCGAGCACACCGGATTTGTAGCGATCCTTGCCGCGCAGGGTCATCGACTGCATATTCATATGGTCCTCCTGAAAACTTTCTGGCGTGCCCCTCACGCTGCTTCGGTCATCGCCCCAATTTGCGGATCGAGCGCGCCGGCGCGGTAGCGCCTCGCCATCTCGGACAGCGGAATCACCTTGATCTTTGCGGCATTGCCCGCCGTGCCGAACTGCTCGAAGCGGTCGCGGCAGAGGTCACGCAAAGCCTCCATCGCGGGTTTCAAGAATTTGCGGGGATCGAATTCGCTTTTCGATTGAGTCGCGACCTTGCGGAAGGCCGCGGCCATCGCGAGCCGGCAATCGGTATCGATATTGACCTTGCGGACGCCGTGCTTGATGCCGCGGACGATCTCCTCGACCGGCACGCCCCAGGTCTGCGGCATCTCGCCGCCGAACTGGTTGAACATGTCCTGCAATGGCTGCGGCACCGAGGACGAGCCGTGCATCACCAGATGCGTATTCGGCAGCCGCTGATGGATCTCTTCCACCACGCGCATCGCGAGGATGTCACCGTCGGGCCGCCGCGTGAACTTGTAGGCACCATGCGAGGTGCCCATCGCGATCGCGAGCGCATCCACCTTCGTGGCGCGGACGAAATCGACCGCCTGGCCCGGATCGGTGAGGAGCTGGTCATGGCTGACCTTGCCTTCGACGCCATGGCCGTCTTCCTGCTCGCCGCCGCCATGTTCTAGCGATCCGAGCACGCCGAGCTCGCCCTCGACGGAGGCGCCGACCCAATGCGCGATGTCGACGACGCGGCGGGTAATGTCCACGTTGTAGTCATAATCGGCTGCCGTCTTGGCATCGGCCTTCAGCGAGCCGTCCATCATCACCGACGTGAAGCCATAGCGGATCGCGGTGGCGCAGGTGGATTCCTCGTTGCCATGATCGAGATGCAGGCACAGCGGCACGTCCGGATACATCTCCTCGAGCGCATCGATCATCTTCGACAGCATGATGTCACCCGTATAGGCGCGCGCGCCGCGTGAGGCCTGGATGATGACGGGCGCATCGCAGGCCGACGCCGCCTCCATGATCGCAAGGCCCTGCTCCATATTGTTGATGTTGAATGCGGGCACGCCGTAGCCGCGCTCGGCGGCATGATCCAGCAGTTGCCTCAGGGTTATACGCGCCATGCTTATTTCCTTTCGCTTGCGTGCTGGATCACGCGCCTGGCCGCAGCCGCGACGGCGGCCGGCGTAATGCCGAACTCGCGGTAGAGCACATCAGCGGGCGCGGAGGCGCCGAAACCGTTCATGCCGACGAACTCGCCATCATCGCCAAGCCAGCGCGCCCAATCGCCCTCGATCGCGGCCTCGACGCCGACACGTGGCGCATCGCCCAGCACCTTGGCCTGGTAGTCGCGCGGCTGCTTCCGAAACAGATCGAAGCACGGGGCGGAAACGACGGCGGCACGGACATTCTCACTTCCGAGCAGCTTGGCCGCTTCGAGCGCGATCGAGACTTCTGAGCCGGTTGCAATCAGCGTGACGTCACGGCCTCCATCCGGCTCGATCGCCACATAGGCGCCAAGCGCGACGTGGTTGGTATCGGTAACATCGCGAAAAGCGGTCAGCGCCTGCCGCGACAGGCACAGGATCGACGGCGAGGTTTCGGC
Source organism: Bradyrhizobium sp. Ses1 (assembly GCF_059512365.1). Classification (NCBI taxonomy): domain Bacteria; kingdom Pseudomonadati; phylum Pseudomonadota; class Alphaproteobacteria; order Hyphomicrobiales; family Nitrobacteraceae; genus Bradyrhizobium; species Bradyrhizobium sp. Ses1. The sequence goes on along the minus strand of NZ_JCAMOQ010000004.1, from coordinate 22,904 downwards.
CTTCAGCGCGCAGTCCCAGGCTTCCGCGGTCTCGATCGGATCGGCGGGGCGAAACACCAGGAGATTGGGGATCGCACGGAGCGCGGCGAGATGCTCGACCGGCTGGTGCGTCGGACCGTCCTCGCCCAGTCCGATCGAATCGTGCGTCATGACGTGGATGACGCGGACGCCCATCAGCGCGGCGAGCCGGATCGCGGGGCGGCTATAGTCGGCGAATGCGAGGAATGTTCCGCCGTAGGGGACGAAGCCGCCGTGCAACGCGATGCCGTTCATCGCCGCCGCCATGGCGTGCTCGCGGACGCCGTAATGGATATAGCTGCCGTGCAGCCAGCCGGACCGCACTGGCACCTGTGATTTCGCCAGCGTGAGATTGGAGTGCGTCAGGTCGGCCGAGCCGCCGAGCAGGTTCGGCAGCGCTTCGGCGATCACATCGATCACCTGCTGCGACGCCTGCCGTGTCGCAAGCTTGGGACGCTCGGCCGCGAAACGCTCCTTCAGCTTCGCCATCGCCTCGGTATAGGCGCCGGGCAGCTTTTTGTTCAGCGCATCGTGGAACGGCGACCTGCCGCCGCCGTTGCAGGCGCTCCGTGAACGCTCGATCCAGGCGCGGCGCGCCGCCCGGCCGCGTGCGCCGATCTCGCGCCATTCGGCAAGCACGGCTGGCGGAACTTCAAATGGCTCGTAGCGCCAATCGAGCGCTGCCCGCGTTTTGGCGACCTCGTCCGATCCGAGCGGTGCACCGTGAACCTTCTCGCTGCCTTCCCGGTTCGGCGCGCCGAAGCCGATCACGGTCTGGCAGGCGATCAGCGACGGCAGGTCACTCTTCCTGGCTTCATCGATCGCCCTCGCAACCGCTTGCGGATCATGGCCGTCGATCCGGCAGGCCGACCAGCCGGAGGCCCTGAAACGCGCGAGCTGATGGTCGGAACAGGACAGTGACGTCGCGCCGTCGATCGAGATTCGGTTGTCGTCGAACAGCACGATCAGCCGGTTCAACCGCAAATGCCCGGCGAGCGAGATCGCCTCGTGGCTGATGCCTTCCATCAGACAGCCATCGCCGGCGATGACATAGGTGAAGTGGTCGACGAGTTCGTCGCCGAACCGCGCATTCATCAATCGCTCGGCGAGCGCCATGCCGACGGCGGTCGCGATGCCCTGCCCGAGCGGGCCGGTCGTCGTCTCCACGCCGGGCGTGTGGCCATATTCGGGATGGCCTGGAGTCGCCGATCCCCACTGGCGGAAGGCCTTGAGCTGATCCAGCGTGACGCCTTCATAGCCGGTCAGATGCAGCAGCGCGTAGAGCAGCATCGAGCCGTGGCCGGCCGAGAGCACGAAACGGTCGCGGTCGGGCCAGGCCGGGTCATCGGGGTCGAATTTGAGGAAGCGCGAAAACAGCACGGTCGCAACATCGGCCATGCCCATCGGCATGCCGGGATGCCCGGACTTCGCCTTCTCCACGGCATCGATGGCGAGGAAGCGGATGGCGTTCGCCATCTCGGCATGGCTGACTTGGGTGCGGCTGGCCACAGACGCAAGTGCGGTCATATCGTTCGCCTCTTTCGTTCCATCAGTTGCAGAATCAGCGGGGTGAGGATGAGCTGCATCGCCAGATCGAGTTTGGCGCCGTGGATCACGATCGAATTGGCGCGCGACATAAAGCTGTGCGGGATCATCGAGAGCAGATAGGGAAAATCGATGCCACGCGGATTCTTCAGCCGGATCACGACCATCGATTCGTCCGGCGTCGGGATCCAGCGCGCGATGAACGGGTTCGACGTGTCGACCGTCGGCACGCGCTGGAAGTTGATGTCGGTCTCGGTGAACTGCGGGCAGATATAGTTCACATAATCAGGCATGCGCCGCAGGATGGTGTCGGTCACTGCCTCCGTGGAATAGCCGCGGTGGCTGCGATCGCGATGCAGCTTCTGGATCCATTCGAGATTGATGACGGGGACGACGCCGATCTTGAGGTCGGCATATTTGGCGACGTTCACCTTCTCGGTGACGACGGCGCCATGCAGGCCCTCATAGAACAGCAGATCGGAGCTCTCCGACAACGACTCCCACTTGGTGAAAGTGCCGGGATCGCCGCCGTAGAGCCGCGCCTCCTGCTCGTCGTGCACATAGTGCCGCGTCGTCCCAGTGCCTGACTCGCTATAGTCGCGGAACAGTTTTTCGAGTTCCTCGAACAAATTGGTTTCGGGGCTGAAATGGCTGAAATGCTTGTTGCCGCGATCGGCCTCCTCGACCATCTTGCTGCGCATCTCGGCGCGATCGTAACGGTGGAAGGCATCGCCTTCGACATAGGCGGCGCTGACATTCTCGCGCCGGAAGATGTTCTCGAAGGTCTTCCTGACCGATGTCGTTCCGGCGCCGGAAGAACCTGTGACCGATATGATGGGGTGACGCCGCGACATGCCGGCCTCCTTCAGCGAAACAGTCCGCGGCGCGCGAATAACGGCGCGTCGGCGTTTTCGAACAGCGGCTCGACGCCCTCGTGCATCATATCGATGTCGCGCACGGTGCGCGGCGATCCCATGATCAAGGGCACCCGCTGGTGCGGCGTCCGCGCCGAAAGTTCGAGAATGCGGGCGCGCCCGCTGGAGGCGGCGCCATCAGCCCATTCCATGATCAGCGCCACGGGATGGGCTTCGTAGAGCAGGCGCAGGCGGCCTTCGCGGTAGGCCGGGCGCGCATCGGCTGGATAGAGAAACACGCCGCCACGGACCAGGATGCGGTAGGCTTCCGCCACCAATGAGCCGATCCAGCGCATGTTGAAGTCGCGGCCGCGTTCGCCATTGGCGCCGGCGAGGCATTCGTCGATATAGCCGCGCACCGCGCCGCTCCAGTGCCGGCGATTGGAGGCGTTGATCGCGAACTCCGGCGTATCAGGCGGAATCCGGATACCGCGCCCGGTCAGCACGAATTCGCGCCGCGGCGGGTACAGGGTGAAGACGTCGACGCGCTGGTCCAGCGCCAGCACCAGCACGGTCTGCGGGCCGTAGATGAAACAGCCGGCGGCAATCTGCGCGGTGCCGGGCTCGAAGAAGGTCGAGAGGATGTCGCGCGCCTTGGGCCGGATGGAAAAGATGGTGCCGACCGAGATGTTGTTCGCAAGGTTGGCCGAGCCGTCGAGCGGATCGATCGCGACACAGAGCGGCGCCTCGGCGTCGAGCGTCTCCGGCAGTTCCACTTCCTCCGAGAGCACGGCCGCCACCGGCGCTGTACGCAGGGCGTCGCGCATCAGGCGATCTGCGACAACATCGATGTCCTTTTGGGTGTCGCCGGCCGGATTGACCGCACCGTCACGGCCGGTGATGCCGACCAGCGGGCCCGAGGCGATGACGCCTGCGAGTTCGACCGCGGCCGCGGCCAGCGCCTCGACCACCGCCACGGCTGCCGCGCGGACGGTGTCCTGACGCGCGGGGTCGTCGAGATAGGCCTGCAATGCAGGAAGATGATCCACGGCCGCTCTCCCGTTCACCGAGCCCTCTCGACGGGGCTTCGCTTGAAGCGGCTCCGGAGCGGAGTCGCTGTCGCCACTATCAACACGCGAATTGCGGAATTAGTGAAATTTTAATATCTTAAGTGTGGCCAAAGTATTTTTTATGGAGGTACTCATGCCGGGACATTTCTCGCGCGACCTCACCATTCGTCAGCTGCGCGCGTTGACCGCCGTGCATGCGGCCGGCTCGATCACGGGCGCGGCCAACCGGCTCAACCTCACCCAGCCGGCGGTCACCCTGCAGCTTCGCAACCTGCAGGAGCTCGCCGGCCTGCCGCTGATCCAGCGCACCGTTGAAGGCATGGCGTTGACGGATGCCGGCCGCACCGTTCTCGCGCTGGTCGAGCGTATCGAATCCGCGCTCGCCGACTGCGAGCAGTCGCTCGACATGATCGCGGGCAAGAACGGCGGGCGCGTCGCGATGGGCGCAGTCAGCACCGCCAAATATTTCGTGCCGTTCGCGATCGCGGCGTTCTCGCAACGCTTCCCGAAGATCGACGTGACGCTCAGAATCGGCAATCGAGAGGACATCCGCGATGCGCTACGCGGCTACGACCTCGATATCGCCGTGATGGGGCAGCCGCCAGCGGACATCGAGGTCGAGATGCGCCCGCTCGGCAGGCATCCGCACGTGATCATCGCCGCCGCCGATCACCGGCTCAATGGAAACAAGCGCGTCGCCGCTACCGATCTTGCCTTTGAGACCTTCATCACCCGCGAGCACGGCTCCGGCACGCGGCTGCTGATGGAGCAGTTCTTCCAAAAGCATCGGATCGAGCCCAAGGTCGGCATGGCCATGGACAGCAACGAGACCATCAAGCAGGCGGTGATGGCCGGGCTCGGCATCGCCTTCATCTCCCAGCACACCGTCTTCCACGAGTTGGAGGAAGGACGGCTAGTGGTGCTCAAGGTCGCGGGCCTGCCAGTGATGCGCCAATGGCACGCGATCCGCCGCGCCGACAAGATCCTGCTGCCGCCGGCGCAGGCGATGCTGGATTTCCTCGGAAAGGAGGGATCGCGCTATTTGCCGAATGTGCGGTGAGGCCTGCCGCGCAACCCAGCCGTCATACGCGGGCTTGACCCGCGTATCCATCCATCTTCGCAAACGACTCATTGGAGATGGATGGCCGGGTCAAGCCCGGCCACGACGAGAGAATGCTGAGGCGTGACCTTAGACGTCGAAGAACACGGTCTCGTTGTCGCCCTGCAGGTGGATGTCGAGCACATAGGCCGGATTGGCAGCGCCCGCCTTGCGCTTGGCGATCAATGTCGCGCGGCGATCGGCCGGCACCAGCGCCAGCACGGCGTCCTCGGCGTTGGCCGTCTCATCATCGAAATAGATCCGCGTGTAGAGATGCAGCAGCATGCCGCGCGCATACACCGCGAGCAAAATGTGCGGCGCCTGCGGCTTGCCGTCGGGGTCGGGCACTTGCCCCGGCTTGATGGTGTCGAAGGAATAGCCGCCCTTGGCATCGGTGCCGACGCGGCCAAATCCCTTGAACGAGCTGTTCGGCAGCGCGCGGGCATCCTGCGGATCGGAGAACCGGCCCTGTGCGTCGGCCTGCCAGATCTCCAGCATGCAGTCCGGCACCGGCACGCCGTCGCCGTCGAACACCGTGCCTTCGACGCGGATGCGCTCGCCGGAAACGTCAGGGGTGATCAGGTTGTTGGTGAAGGCGTCGTTCCACGCGTACTCGCCGTTCGGCGTCAGGCCGTATTTGAAATACGGGCCGACCGTCTGCGATGGTGTGATGCCGTCCGGCCGCTGCTCGCTCACTGTTTATTCTCCATCGGCGTCGCGTTCCTGCCGCGCAGGACAATGTTGAAGCGGTAGCACAGCGCCCATTCCGGCTGGGTGTTTTCAAGGTCGAACGAGGAGATCATCCGCGCGCGCGCCTTCTCGTCCGTCACCGAGTTGAAGATCGGATCGAACGGAAACAAGGGATCGCCCGGGAAATACATCTGCGTCACCAGGCGCGAGATGAAGGCATGGCCGAACACCGAGAAATGGATGTGGGCCGGGCGCCAGGCGTTGTGGTGATTGCCCCACGGGTAGGCGCCGGGCTTGATGGTGACGAACCTGTAATAGCCGCTCGCATCGGTCTGCGCGCGGCCGGCGCCGGTGAAGTTCGGATCGAGCGGCGCCGGATGCTGGTCGACGACATGGACGTAGCGGCCGCAGGCATTGGCTTGCCACAACTCCACCAGCGCGTGGGGCACGCCGCGGCCGTCCTCGTCGAGCACATGGCCGTGCACGATGATGCGTTCGCCAAGCGGCTCGCCCTTGTGCTGAATGGTGAGGTCGTGATCGTTCTCGCGCACTGTTTCGTGGCCATAGACCGGACCGGTCAGTTCGGAGAGCGTTTGCCGGATTGGGATCAACGGCTTTTGCGGCGAGCGCTTGACCGTCGAGCGATAGCCCGGCGACAGCCGCGGCGGATGCGCCGCGAGCGATTGCAGCGGATAGAGCAAGGTCATGATGATTTCCTCCCTGGCGCTCCTTGCCGGTGAGCCAGCCGTCAGATCATTATAGGATATAACTAATCCGGAAAAGCGGTGTTTTTCGTCTTTCTATCCTTCATCCCGTCATTGCGAGCGAAGCGAAGCAATCCATGCCTCAGCAAGCGGCGAAATGGATTGCTTCGCTTCGCTCGCAATGACGGAGACAGATCAGTTCAACTTCTCGATCGCCACTGCAACGCCCTGGCCGACGCCGACGCACATGGTTGCCAAGGCAAGCTTCCCGCCCCGCTTTTCCATGCCATGCACCGCCGTCAAGGCAAGCCGCGCGCCGCTCATGCCAAGGGGATGGCCGAGCGCGATCGCGCCACCATGCGGGTTCACGAAGTCGGCATCCTCCTTGACCCCGAGCTGGCGCAGGCAGGCTATGCCCTGCGAGGCGAAGGCCTCATTGAGCTCGATCAAATCGAAATCAGTGATCTTGAGGCCGAGCCGCTCCATCAATTTGCGCGTCGCCGGCACCGGGCCGATGCCCATGATGCGCGGCGGCACCGCGGCGGACGCAAGCCCGAGGATGCGCGCCCGCGGCGTCAATCCGTGCTTCTTCACGGCGGCCTCGGAGGCAAGGATCATGGCGGCGGCGCCGTCATTGACGCCCGAGGCGTTGCCGGCCGTCACCGTGCCGGGGTTGCGCACTACCGGCTTCAGCTTGGCGAGGCCTTCCAGCGTCGTCTCCGGACGTGGATGCTCGTCCTTGTCAACGGTAATGGGGCCCGCCTTGCCACCCGGCGCGGAGACCGGGGTGATCTCCTCGGCGAAATAGCCGGCCGCGATTGCGGCACCGGCGCGCTGCTGCGAGCGGATCGCGAACGCATCCTGGTCGGCGCGCGAAACCTGGAATTCCTCGGCGACGTTCTCGCCGGTCTCCGGCATCGCATCGACGCCATACTGCGCTTTCATCAGGGGATTGATGAAGCGCCAGCCGATCGTGGTGTCGAAGATTTCGGCCGAGCGCGAGAACGCTTCCGCCGCCTTGCCCATCACGAATGGCGCCCGCGTCATCGATTCGACACCGCCAGCAATCGCGAAATCGATCTCGCCGGCGCGGATGGCGCGGCCGGCCGCGCCGACCGCGTCGAGACCGGAGGCGCAAAGCCGGTTCAGCGTCTGGCCGGGAATCGACTCAGGCATGCCCGCGAGCAGCAGCGCCATGCGCGCAACATTGCGGTTGTCCTCGCCGGCCTGGTTGGCGCAGCCGAAAAAGACCTCATCCACCTGCGACCAGTCTAGGTTCGGATGCTTGGCCATCAGCGCCTTGATCGGGGTGGCAGCGAGATCGTCGGTGCGCACCTTGGCGAGTGAGCCGCCGAAGCGGCCGATCGGGGTCCGGACGGCATCGCAGATATACACATCACGCATTGATTTCTCTCCCTGATTGCCGCGGACTTGCGCGCTAGGCTTGGATTGATGGCGAGTTTTAGGAGCGGGTTAGCAGGAGGTCAATTGAGGCGGACGCGTCCCTCGCCCGCGTTGAAATGAGGTCGGGGGCGTGGAGAGGGTGGAAAACCCAATATCGCGGGGCAAAGCGGTGGGACGGGAGAGCGAAATTTTGTAGTTTCCGCCCCCTCATGACCGTCCAGCAGCCCATTCCCGTTCCATCCGAGGCGACACCGAGTGCGGAAACGCCCGCGCGCATCACGCCGATGATGGAACAGTACCTCGAAATCAAGTCCGCCAATCAGGGCCTGCTCCTGTTCTATCGAATGGGCGATTTCTACGAACTGTTCTTCGAGGACGCCGAGATCGCTTCAAAGACACTCGGCATTGTCCTGACCAAGCGCGGCAAGCATCAGGGTATGGACATCCCGATGTGCGGGGTGCCGGTGGAACGCGCCGAGGATTACCTGCACCGATTGATCGCGGCGGGCCACCGCGTCGCCGTGTGCGAGCAGAGCGAGGATCCGGCAACGGCGCGCGCCCGCGGCAACAAGAGCGTGGTGAAGCGCGACGTGGTGCGGCTGGTGACGCCGGGCACGCTGACCGAGGACACGCTACTCGATGCCCGCACCAACAATTACCTGCTCGCGCTCGCCCGCGCCCGCGGCTCGTCCGGCGGCGACCGCATTGGGCTGGCCTGGATCGATATTTCGACTTCCGAATTCATGGTAACGGAGTGCTCTGTCGCCGAGCTTCCGGCGACGCTGGCGCGCATCAATCCAAATGAAGCCATCGTCACCGACGCGCTCTACAGCGACGTCGAGTTCGGGCCAGTGTTGCGCGAATTGCCGGCGGTGACGCCGCTTACTCGTGACGTCTTCGACGGCGCCACCGCCGAGCGGCGGCTGTGCGACTATTTCGCGGTCGCGACCATGGACGGCCTCGCCGCGATGTCGCGATTGGAAGCAACGGCCGCCGCGGCCGCCGTTACCTATATCGACCGCACGCAGGTGGGCAAACGCCCGCCGCTGTCACCACCCGCGCGCGAGGCGGTCGGCACCACCATGGCGATCGACCCGGCGACGCGCGCCAATCTCGAATTGACACGCACCTTGGCCGGCGAACGCCGCGGCTCGCTGCTCGATGCGATCGATTGCACTGTGACCGCCGCCGGCTCACGCCTGCTGGCACAGCGGCTCGCGGCGCCGCTCACCGACAGCACTACGATCACGCGGCGGCTCGATGCCATCTCGGCCTTCGTCGCCGATAGTGCGGCACGTGAGGATATCCGCAGCGTGCTGCGCGCGGCGCCGGACATGTCGCGCGCGTTGGCACGGCTGTCGGTCGGCCGCGGCGGCCCGCGCGATCTCGCTGGGCTCCGCGACGGCATCCTGGCCGCCGATCAGGCCTTGGTGCGGCTGGCGCAGCTCGACCAGCCGCCGGCGGAAATCGTGGCCGTGATGGAGGCGCTGCGCCGTCCGTCGCGGGACTTGGCGCATGAGTTCGAGCGTGGGCTCGCCGAGCAATTGCCGCTGATCAAGCGCGACGGCGGTTTCGTCCGCGAAGGCTATGAGGCCGCGCTCGACGAGAGCCGCAACCTGCGCGACGCCTCGCGCCTCGTCGTCGCTTCGATGCAGGCGCGCTACGCCGAGGACACCGGCGTCAAGGCGCTCAAGATCCGCCATAACAACGTGCTCGGCTATTTCGTCGAGGTGACCGCGCAACACGGCGACAAATTGATGACGCCGCCCTTGAACGCGACCTTCATCCATCGCCAGACGCTTGCCGGCCAGGTCCGCTTCACCACCTCCGAACTCGGCGAGATCGAAGCCAAGATCGCCAATGCCGGCGACCGCTCGCTCAATCTCGAGCTCGAGATATTCGACCGGCTCTCTGCCATGGCACTCGCCGCAAGCGACGATCTGCGCGCCGCCGCGCTCGCCTTCGCACTGCTCGATGTCGCGACCGCGCTGGCAAAGCTCGCGGTCGACGAGAATTATGTGCGGCCCGAGGTCGATCATTCCCTGGGCTTTGCGATCGAAGGCGGCCGCCATCCGGTGGTCGAGCAGGCCTTGAAGCGCGACGGCCAGCCGTTCATCGCCAACGCCTGCGACCTGTCGCCAGGGCCGGCGCAGAAATCCGGACAGCTCTGGCTGCTCACCGGTCCGAACATGGCCGGCAAATCGACCTTCCTGCGCCAGAATGCGCTGATCGCGCTGCTCGCCCAGATCGGCAGCTATGTGCCGGCATCACGAGCGCGGATCGGCATCATCGATCGCCTGTTCTCCCGCGTCGGCGCGGCTGATGATCTCGCGCGCGGACGCTCGACCTTCATGGTCGAGATGGTCGAGACGGCGGCGATCCTCAACCAGGCCAGCGAGCGTTCGCTCGTGATCCTGGATGAGATCGGCCGCGGCACGGCCACCTTCGACGGTCTGTCGATCGCCTGGGCCGCGATCGAGCATCTGCACGAGAACAACCGCTGCCGTACGCTGTTCGCGACGCATTATCACGAGCTCACCGCGCTCTCGGCAAGACTGCCGCGGCTGTTCAACGCCACGGTGCGGGTGAAGGAATGGCAGGGCAATGTCGTGTTCCTGCACGAGGTGCTGCCGGGCTCGGCTGACCGCTCCTACGGCATCCAGGTAGCCAAGCTCGCAGGTCTGCCGCCGGCGGTGATCAGCCGCGCAAAGTCCGTGCTGGCGAAACTGGAGGCGCAGGACCGCGGCCAGACCGCGCGCGCGTTGGTCGATGACCTCCCACTGTTCGCCGTCCCCTCCCGCGCCGCCGCGGAAGCAGCACCGCCGAGCGAAGCGGAGCTTTTGGTGGAAGCAGTGAAAGCGCTGCATCCGGACGAGATGTCGCCACGCGAGGCGCTGGAGGCGCTCTATACGCTGAAAGCAAAACTGCCGAAGCGTTAGACACTGCCGTAGGGTGGGCAAAGCGCAGCGTGCCCACCCTCCACGTTCGGTGCAAGAAAGGTGGGCACGCTACGCTTTGCCCACCCTACGTTCGAAGCAATCGTCGCCGGCCATGCCACCACAGGCCGAGATTCCAATTCACACAGGTGGCGAGCGCAAGACTCAGGCCGATCGCCGAGCCGAACTGCAGCGCGGCGAGGTGGAGCACCGCGACCGCAAGCCCAAATCCCATCAGGCCCCAGGCGCCGTTGGCGATCACGGCGGCCGTCGGCGGGCCGCCGATGCGCGGATGCAGGATCAGCATCATCGACGTGAACACCACCGGAAACAGCGCGATGATGCCGCTGACACGCGGGCCGACCCAGCCTGAGGACGTCACCACGATCGCGACCAATGTCGCGACCAGCGAGGCGCGCAGCGGGATGTCGTACCAGCGGCGGGTGATCAGCGGCATCTTCTTCACATGGCGATAGCGCTGCAACAGCGGCACGCAGATCGCAAAGGTGATGACGTTCACGATCAGCCCGGCGGCAAGCGTCCAGTGGAACTGGCGGAAGATGGACGCGAGCAGGAGCCATACCGCGACGGCGGCGACCGTGCTGAGCAGCGCACTATGGCGCTGTGCCAGCACGACATAGGTCAGTCCAAGATAGATCGTCGCCGCGTTGATGGGCAGGCTGGCGAGCGCGCCCTCGGCGATGAACGCCGCATCATGGTCGAGCGCGAGGAAGACATAGGATGGCCCCGCCGAGATCGGCAGCGTTGCCACCAGCGCGCCGATCACTGGCCCCGAACGCTCGGTGATGATGGAGGCGGTCACGACAAAGGCGGCGGTGGTCGCCATGCGCAATAGCAGCGTCAGCAGGAAGATGAATTCGGGGGGCATCGGCGCCGAAGAATTTATTGCAGGATCGCCGTAGCGACGGCCGCTTTCACCTCTCCCATAGGGAGAGGTCGATTTGCGCAGCAAATCGGGTGAGGGTTCAGGTCCCTCGAGGAAGCGAAGCCCCTCACCCGCGCCTTCGGCGCGACCTCTCCCTATGGGAGAGGTAAGACAAGACATCACGCCCGCTTCAGCGAGACCGCGACCTCCGGGCCGTGCCTGATGGTCTGGTAGACCACGCAATAGCGTTCGGTCAGCTTCAAGAGGAGGTCGAGCTTGTCCTGCGGCGCGTCGGTGTCGACCTCGAAGCGCAGGCGGATCTCGGCGAAGCCGACCGGGGCCTCCTTGTCGACACCGAGCGTGCCGCGGAAATCGAGATCGCCCTCGGCGAACACGTTGCCGCTCTTGAGCGGCACTTCGATCGCGGTCGCCACTGATTTCAAGGTCACGCCGGCGCAGGCGACCAGCGCCTCGAGCAGCATGTCGCCGGAACAGAGTTCCAGCCCGGAGCCGCCGGTCGCCGGATGGAGGCCCGCGACCGCGAGCGCGCGGCCGGTTTCGACCTTGCAGGCGATGCCTTCGCTCTCGATCGAGCCCTTGGCTTTCAGGGTGATGACGGCGGTGGCGGGATCGGCCTTGTAGCGTTCCTTGATCGGGGCTTGCAGCGCGCGGAGCTCGGTGGCGTCCATTGTTGTTCTCCCGGATTTTCTGCCTCCGGGTGTACTGCCTTATCGCACCGCTGTCACCACCACATCGCCTCGCCTGCATTCGCGGCCGCCTCGCTGTCAGGCACGTTGCGGTCGAGCGAACGATCGAGCGCCGTCAGCACGCGGCGCTTGAAATTGTCGAAATGTGCCGAACTTCGGTCGCGCGGCCGCGCCAGGTTGATCGCGATCTCCTCGAACAGCCGGCCCGGCCGCGGCCGCATCACCAGCACGCGGTCCGCCAGCACCACGGCCTCGTCGACGTCATGCGTCACCAGGATCAGCGTCGGGCGAGTGTCGGCCCAGAGGTCGAGCAAATGATCCTGCAGGTCGCGCCGGGTGAAGGCGTCGAGCGCGGAGAACGGCTCGTCCAAGAGCAGCACCTCCGGCTGCGGCACCAAAGCGCGCGCGATCGCCACCCGCTGCGCCTGCCCGCCGGAAAGCTCGCGCGGCCAGGCATTGGCCTTGTCAGTGAGGCCGACACGGGCCAGCGCGCGGGTGACCTTTTCACGCCGCGCATCGGCTGGCAGGTCGGAAAGACCGAAACCGATATTGTCGGCGACGCTGAGCCATGGCAGCAGCCGCGGCTCCTGGAAGATGATGCCGATCTTGGCGTGCGGCGCGGTGATGGTGTCGCCATCGAGCGTCACCGTGCCCGACGTGGCGCGATCGAGCCCGGCGATGGCGCGGAGCAGCGTCGACTTGCCGCAACCGGAGCCGCCGATGATGGCGATGATTTCGCCCGGCTTGATCTCGGCAGAGAAGCGCGACAGTGCATGGACCCCGTTGGGATAGGTCTTGCCGACCTTGTCGAGCGCGAGCATCAGGCGGCTCCGCGCTCGCGGCCGAAGGCGTCCTGCCAGCGCAGGAGCGGCGCGGTGGCGAGCTCGATCAGCCAGTCGGTGGTCTTGCCGAGGATCGCGAAGATCACGATCGCGGCGACGATCTGCGCCGGCTTGCCGAGCTGCTGGCCGTCGATCAGGAGATAGCCGAGCCCCTCGGAGGCGCCCATGAACTCGGCGGCAACCACGAACATCCAGCCGAGACCAAGGCCGACGCGGAGCGCCACCACGTAAGCCGGCAAGACCGCCGGCAACAGGATGCGCCGGATCATCGCCGGGCCCGAGAGGCGGAAGATGCGGCCGACCTCGACGATCTTGCGATCGACCGAGAGGATCGCGCCCATCACGCCGAGATAGACCGGGAAGAACACGCCGACCGCGATCAGCGCGACCTTCGAGGTTTCGAAAATGCCGAGCCAGAGGATGAACAGCGGCACCCAGGCGATCGAGGGGATCGCCCGCAGCGCCTGCACGGTCGGATCGAGCAGCCGCCGCGCCAGTCCCCAATAGCCGGAGACGGCGCCGAGCAGCGTGCCGGCGACGACGCCGAGCGCAAAGCCCGCGGCAACGCGAGAGAGCGTCGTGATGATGTGCCGCGACAGCTCGCCGCTTTTCGCCAGTTCCACGATCGTGGCGAAGACTTTCGTCGGCGGCGGCACCAATCGGCCGTTGGAATAGCCGAGCCTGACCGCCAGCTCCCAGCCGAGGGCGAGCCCGACTGGCAGCAGCAACCCGAGCGCGGGCCGCACAAAACGCGACAGCCGCACCGCCGCAGGCGGCATGGCGGCGTCGGGTTGTTCCAGCACTGGCACTTCGATGGTCATCGCCACGGCAAGAACCCTTTCCCGCGCCAGATTGCAAGGTGGGTATTCGTCGAGGCTTCGTAGCCCGAGTTTCGCTGCGCTCCACCCGGGCTACGGATCGTCAATTCGTCGGCAGAGGGACTTGGTCGTCGATCAGCGAATTCAGCACCGCCTTCACGTCGACCTTGGCATCGACCACGCCGGCCTGCTGCAGCGCGAGCCCTGCGGCGAGGATCGAATCGCGCTGCGGGGCGCCGATCCGGCTGTGGGTCAACTCGGTGCGCTCCTTGAGCTGCTTGTCGACCACGGCCTCCGGCAGCTTGGTTACGGCAATGAAGGTCTTCTTCAGCTCGTCGTAATTCGCCAGCGAATATTTGCGGGCCTCTTCGTAAGTAGCGAGCACGCGGCGCACGACGTCCGGGTGGTCCTTCAGGAACTGCTCGCGCACATTAAGGATGCCCCAGGTGTTGGCGTCCGCCTTGCGGAAGAACAATTTTGCGCCGTCCTCGACTTCGGCCTGCGCCATCATCGGATCGAGGCCGGCCCAAGCGTCGACATCGCCGCGGATTAGCGCGGTCTTGCCGTCGGCGTGCTGAAGCAGCACCGGCGTGATGTCCTTTTCGGAGAGGCCGGCATCAAGTAGTGCCCGCACCAGGAAGATGTGCGGATCGGTACCGCGGGTCACCGCGACGCGCTTGCCCTTGAGGTCGGCGACCGAGGCGATCTTAGAATCCTTGCCCGTGACCAGCGCGGTCCATTCGGGACGCGAATAGACATAGATCGACTTGATCGGGTTGCCGTTGATCTTGGCGACCAGCGCGGCCGAGCCCGCCGTCGAACCCAAATCGATCGATCCCGCGTTCAGGAATTCGAGCGCCTTGTTGGAGCCGGCGGATTGCACCCAGACGATGCTGATGCCGTCCTTGGCGAACTCCTTTTCCAGGAGCCCTTTCTGCTTCAGAACCAGCGAGACCGGATTGTAGGTCGCCCAGTCGATGCGTATCTCCTTGAGCGGCTCCGCCGCAAAACTTGCCGCGGGCGCAAGCGCCAAACCTGCAATCATCGCAGCCACAGTGCGCCGTGAAATCCGGACCATCCTCAGCCTCCAGGTACTGGAAAATCTTGTTAAAACGTCATTTCATCTCAATGAGTTAGGCCGCAAGGTCAATGAGAAAATCCGGATCCTGAAGGCGGCAGCGCGAGAATGAATTTGCCCAAATCAACTGGAATTCAGCACAGAGTGATCGCGGGGCCACAATGTCCCGTGACAGCACAGGCGCCGTCCTTTATCGGGATAGACCATGGATAGTGTCGTGGCCGAACCCCGCTCGGAAGTGGATGACCGTTTCGATACCGCGCGGATCACCGCCGCGGTCGACGCGCTCGCCGAGAAACACGCGGGACGCGAGGACCAATTCCGCTCGGCCATGGCGCAACTGCTCAAGGCGGAACTGATCGCGGCACGCGCCACGGCACAGGCCGTACTGCTCAAGGACCGCCACGGCCGACGCTGCGCGGAGCGGCTCTGCATCGTGCAGGACGAGATCATCCGCATCCTCTATGCGGCGGCGACCAAGCATCTCTATCACTCGCCGATCCCCTCCGGCGAGGAGCGCATGGCAGTCGTCGCCACCGGCGGTTACGGCCGCGGCCTGATGGCGCCGGAATCCGACATCGATCTGTTGTTCATCCTGCCCTACAAGCAGACCGCCTGGGGCGAGCAGGTCGCCGAAGCGATCCTTTATTGCCTGTGGGACATGGGACTGAAGGTCGGCCACGCCACGCGCTCGGTCGACGAATCGATCCGCCAGGCGCGCGGCGACATGACGATCCGCACCGCGATCCTGGAAACGCGGTTCCTGACCGGCGACCGGCCGCTCTATGACGAACTGGTCGACCGCTTTGACAAGGACGTCGTGCAGGGCACCGCTGCCGAATTCGTCACCGCCAAGCTGGCCGAGCGCGAGGAGCGGCACCGCCGCGCCGGACAGTCGCGCTATCTGGTCGAGCCCAATGTCAAGGACGGCAAGGGCGGCCTGCGCGACCTGCACACGCTGTTCTGGATCGCGAAATACGTCTACCGCGTGCGCGAGACCGATGAATTGCTCGAACGCGGCGTGTTCGACGCGCAGGAATACCGCACCTTCCGCCGCTGCGCCGATTTCCTGTGGTCGGTGCGCTGCAACATCCATTTCTTCGCCGGCCGCGCCGAGGAGCGGCTGTCGTTCGACGTCCAGCGCGAGATCGCGGTCAGGCTCGGCTACACCTCGCATCCCGGGATGCAGGACGTCGAGCGCTTCATGAAGCATTACTTCCTGATCGCCAAGGACGTCGGCGACCTCACCGCGATCCTGTGCGCCAAGCTGGAGGAAGAGCAGAAGAAGCCGGCGCCGGTGTTGAGCCGCATGGTGGCGCGCCTGCGGCCCGGCAGCACCAAGCGGCGCGTGCCCGAGAGCGACGACTTCATCGTCGACAACAACCGCATCAACCTGGCCGCGCCCGACGTCTTCAAGCACGATCCGGTCAACCTGATCCGCATCTTCCGCCTGGCGCAGAAGAACAACCTCGCCTTCCATCCCGACGCGATGCGCACCGTGACGCGCTCGCTCAAGCTCGTGAACACGCAGCTTCGCGAAGACGCGGAAGCCAATCGGCTGTTCATGGAGATCCTGACCTCAGACAACGCCGAGATCGTGCTCCGGCGAATGAACGAGACCGGCGTGCTCGGTCACTTCATCCGCGCCTTCGGCAAGATCGTGTCGATGATGCAGTTCAACATGTACCACCACTACACGGTGGACGAGCATCTGATCCGCTGCATCGGCTTCCTGCAGGAGATCGAGCGCGGCGGCAATGACGAGTTCATTGTCGCCAGCGACCTGTTCCGCAAGATCCGCCCCGAGCATCGCCCGGTGCTCTATATCGCGACCCTTTTGCACGATATCGCCAAAGGCCGGCCCGAGGATCATTCGGTCGCCGGCGCGAAGGTGGCGCGGCGGCTATGCCCCCGGCTCGGCTTCAGCAACGCCGACACCGAGCTCGTCGCATGGCTGATCGAGGACCACCTGACGATGTCGACGGTCGCGCAGTCGCGCGATCTCTCCGACCGCAAGACGATCGAGAATTTTGCCGCCGTCGTGCAATCGGTCGAGCAGATGAAGCTGCTGACGATCCTCACCACCGCCGACATCCGCGGCGTCGGCCCCGGGGTGTGGAACGGCTGGAAGGCGCAACTCCTGCGCACGCTCTATTACGAGACCGAGCCGGTGTTGACCGGCGGCTTCTCGGAAGTGAACCGTGCCCGCCGCATCGCGGTGGCGCAGGCCGAATTCCGGGCCGCCTTCACCGAATGGCCGGAGGCGGAGCTCAACGCCTATATCGAGCGGCACTATCCGGCGTACTGGCTCAAGGTCGAATTGCCGCGCAAGATCCGCCAGGCGCGCTTCATCCGCGCCAGCGAGCAGGCCGGGCACAAGCTTGCGATCAATGTCGGATTCGACGAGGCGCGCGGCGTCACCGAACTGACGATCTGGGCGACCGACCATCCCTGGCTATTGTCGATCATCGCCGGTGCCTGCGCTTCCGCTGGCGCCAATATCGTCGACGCCCAGATCTACACCACGACCGACGGCCGCGCGCTCGACACCATCGCGATCTCCCGCGAATACGACCGCGACGAGGATGAAGGTCGCCGCGCCACCCGGATCGGCGAAATGATCGAGGACGTCCTGGAAGGCAAATTGCGCCTGCCCGAGGCGATGGCACGCCGCGCCGTCCATCGCAGCAGCGGCAACAAGGTGAAGGCGTTCACCGTCGAGCCCGAAGTGACGATCAACAACCAGTGGTCGGACCGCTACACCGTGATCGAGGTTTCCGGCCTCGACCGGCCCGGCCTGCTGTACCAGCTCACCACCGCGATCTCGAAGCTCAACCTCAATATCGCCTCCGCCCATGTCGCGACCTTCGGCGAGCGCGCCCGCGACGTGTTCTATGTCACCGACCTCCTGGGCGCGCAGATCACTGCGCCGACCCGGCAGGCCGCGATCAAGAGTGCGCTGTTGCACCTGCTGGCCGACGAGAACGCGGCCGCCCAGCCGGCGGCCTGAACCTTCGCCGTGATTTTACGGAACCAGCAACCGGCTGACAGTTAAGCCTTTTATCCGATCAGCCAGCTTCAGGGTTGCCGCCTCAACGCCGCTGCCTTACCTAGAGCCTTGGTAAACCGTGGCTCTAGCCTTTGTTTCGACGCGTTTTCTGGCGCGAACCGGTATCCACCCTCGGATCAAGTCCGAGGGCATGCTTCGCGCGAAAACGCTATGGTAGGCTCATGAAATTCCTCGATGAAGCAAAGGTCTATATTCGCTCCGGCGACGGCGGCAACGGCTGCGTCGCGTTCCGGCGCGAGAAGTTCATCGAGTTCGGCGGGCCCTCCGGCGGCAATGGCGGGCGCGGCGGCGACGTCATCATCGAGGCGGTCGACGGGCTGAACACGCTGATCGACTACCGCTACCAGCAGCATTTCAAGGCGCAAAAGGGCACCAATGGCATGGGCAAGGACCGCCATGGCGCCAATGGCAAGCCGATCGTGCTGAAGGTGCCGGTCGGAACCCAGGTGTTCGACGAGGACCGCGAGACGCTGATCTACGATTTCACCAAGCTCGGCGAGAAATTCGTGCTGGCCGAGGGGGGCAATGGCGGTTTCGGCAACGCGCATTTCAAGTCGTCCACCAACCGCGCCCCCCGCAATGCCAATCCCGGCCTGCCCGGCGAGGAACGCTGGATCTGGCTCCGCCTGAAACTGATCGCCGATGCGGGCCTGGTCGGACTGCCGAATGCCGGCAAATCGACCTTCCTGTCCGTGGTCAGCGCCGCCAAACCGAAGATCGCGGACTATCCCTTCACCACGCTGCACCCGCAGCTCGGCGTCGTGAGCGCGCAGGGCCGCGAATTCGTGCTCGCCGACATCCCCGGGCTGATCGAGGGCGCGCATGAAGGCGCTGGCCTCGGCGACCGCTTCTTGGGCCATGTCGAGCGCTGCCGCGTGCTGTTGCACCTGATCGACGCCACCTGCGAGCATGCCGGCAAGGCCTACAAGACGGTACGTACCGAGCTCGAGGCCTATGAGGGCCATCTCGCCGAGAAGATCGAGATCGTCGCGCTGAACAAGATCGACGCGGTCGCGCCGGACGAATTGAAGAAGCAGAAGGACCGGCTGAAACGGGCGGCAAAGAAGACGCCGCTGCTCGTCTCCGCCGCCACCGGCGAGGGCATTCCGGACGCGTTGAAGGCGCTGGTCGAGGTGATCGGCGAGGCGCCGGTGTCGGCCAAGGCCAAAGGCGGCACTGATGCCGAACCCTGGGCGCAACCGACGCCGCAGGGCTGATTCCAACGCTCTTTCCCGAGCGCCGCTTTCAAAGTAAGGGGTGGTGCGCATCCCTCCGCTGCTCTACTCCGACCGAACCCATGAAACGCCCCGCGCTCAATCGCTTTCGCCGTATCGTCGTCAAGGTCGGCTCATCGCTCCTGATCGATTCCGAGGCGGGCGAGGTCAAGTCGTCGTGGCTGTCTGCGCTCGCCGCCGACATCGCCAAGCTGCACCGGGAAGGCCGGGAGGTGTTGGTCGTCTCCTCCGGTTCGATCGCGCTCGGACGTAGCCAGTTGAAACTGCCGCGCGGGCCCCTCAAGCTCGAGGAGAGCCAGGGTGCAGCCGCCGTCGGGCAGATCGCGCTGGCACGGATCTGGTCGGAAGTGCTTGGCGATCACGGGATTCGTGCCGGGCAGATCCTGGTCACACTGCAGGATACCGAGGAGCGCCGCCGCTATCTGAATGCGCGCTCGACGATCGCCAAGCTCCTGGAATGGCGCGCGGTGCCGGTGATCAACGAGAACGACACGGTCGCCACCAACGAGATCCGCTATGGCGACAATGACCGCCTCGCCGCCCGCGTCGCTACGATGGCGAGCGCCGATCTCCTCGTCCTGCTGTCCGACATCGACGGCCTCTATGACGCTCCGCCGGCCGGCAACCCCAACGCAAAACTGATCCCGGTGGTCGAAAGCATCAGCGCGGAGATAGAGGCGATGGCGGGCGAGGCTGGATCCGAGCTGTCGCGCGGCGGCATGCGCACCAAGATCGAAGCGGCCAAGATCGCGACCACCGGCGGCACGCACATGCTGATCGCCTCCGGCAAGATCGAGCATCCCTTGCAGGCGATCGCGGACGGCGGGCGCTGCACCTGGTTCCTGACGCCGGCCAACCCGATCACAGCGCGTAAACGCTGGATCGCCGGGTCGCTGGAACCGAAGGGCACGCTGACCATCGACGCCGGCGCGGTGGCCGCGCTACGCGCCGGAAAGAGCCTGTTGCCGGCCGGCGTGATCCGGATCGACGGCCAGTTCGCCCGCGGCGACGCGGTGATCGTCCGTGGCCCCGATACCCATGAGATCGGCCGCGGCCTCGTCGCCTACGACGCAGAGGAGGCCGACAAGATCAAGGGGCGCTCCTCCCCCGACGTGATGGCCATCCTGGGCATCAGCGGCCGGGCGGAGATGATCCACCGCGACGATCTGGTGGTCGGCCCTGCAGGGGTTATTGCGGCCAAATAGGCCATTGGCCGAGCTCCTGCGGGCTTCCCGGCGGTTGGTGAAACCGACCCGGTTCGACCTGCCATGCCGGTTCCTCGCCTCGCCAAGGCCCCGATTTCCGTGCTAGACCATGGTCTTAACAGAACGCTGGGACACTCCATGACTGCGCCGCTGAAGGCGATCGACGGTAACGCCGATCTGCCGACCCTCATGAACGAACTCGCGACACAAGCGCGTGCCGCTGCGCGCGTGCTGGCGCTCGCGCCGCCCGAGCAGAAGAACAGGGCCCTTGCCGCGATCGAGCGTGCCATCCGCGAGAATGCACCGACCATCCTTGCCGCCAATGCCGAGGATGTCGCCGAGGCGCGCGCGAGCGGTGCGACCTCGGCATTCGTCGACCGCTTGACGCTGACGCAGGCGCGCATCGAGGCGATGGCCGATGGCGTCGCCACCGTGCGCAACATTCCCGATCCGGTCGGCGCCGTCACCGAGAGCTGGCAGCGGCCTAACGGCATGACCATCGAACGTGTCCGCGTGCCGCTCGGCATCATCGCCGTAATCTTCGAAAGCCGCCCCAATGTCGCGGCCGATGCCGGCGTGCTGTGCCTGAAATCCGGCAACGCCGTGATCCTGCGCGGCGGCTCCGACAGTTTCCGCTCCTGCCGCGCGATCCATGAGTGCCTGGTGCAGGGCCTGCGCGAGGCGGGCCTGCCGGAAGCCGCGATCACGCTGGTGCCGACCCGCGATCGCGCCGCGGTTGGGCTATTGCTCACCGGGTTGAACGGCGGCGTCGATGTGATCGTCCCGCGCGGCGGCAAGAGCCTGGTCGCTCGGGTGGAAGCCGAAGCGCGCGTGCCGGTGTTCGCCCATCTGGAGGGCGTCAACCACGTTTATGTCGACCGCTCGGCCAATCTGGAGATGGCGAAGTCGATCGTGCTGAACGCCAAGATGCGGCGTCCCGGCGTCTGCGGCGCGGCCGAGACGCTTCTGGTCGACCGCGCCGGCGCCTCCGCCAGCCTGAAGCCGCTGGTCGAGATGCTGATCGATGCCGGCTGCGAGGTGCGCGGTGACGAGACGGTGCAACGCGTCGATGCCCGCGTGAAGCCGGCAGCCGAGGAAGACTGGGACACCGAATATGAGGACGCGATCATCGCGGCTCGAATCGTCGACGGCGTCGATGAAGCGATCGCGCATATCCACCAGCACGGCTCGCGGCATACCGATGCCGTCGTGACGGATGATAAGGCTGTTGCGGAGAAATTCCTCAATGAGGTCGACTCCGCGATCGTGCTGCACAACGCCTCGACCCAGTTCGCCGACGGCGGCGAGTTCGGCTTCGGCGCGGAGATCGGGATAGCCACCGGCAAATTCCACGCCCGCGGGCCGGTCGGCGCCGAGCAACTGACGAGCTTCAAGTATCGCATCCACGGCACCGGACAGACACGGCCGTGAAGCCAAACTTGTGATCCCATTGAAGCCAGCCCAGATCGCGTCGCCATCGGTCGCGCGGGCGCTTCCGTTCTACACCAACGGAATGCGCATCGGCCTGCTTGGCGGCTCCTTCAATCCGCCGCATGCCGCGCATCGCGCGATCAGCCAGTTCGCGCTCAAGCGGCTGCAGCTCGACCGCGTCTGGTGGCTGCTCACGCCCGGCAACCCGCTGAAGAATCACGACGGCCTGCATGCGCTCGCCGAGCGTGCTGCAGCCGCACTGAAAGTGGCCGACGATCCTCGTATCGATGTGAGCTGTCTCGAAGCTGTCATCGGCACGCGCTACACTGTTGACACGATCATCCATTTGCGGCGCCGCGTCTCCGGCGTGCATTTTGTCTGGATCATGGGCGCCGATAACCTCGCGCAGTTCCACCGTTGGAAAGACTGGCGGCGCATCGCCTCCGATGTGCCGATCGCCGTGATCGACCGTCCGCCACAAAGTTTCCGCGCGCTCGCCGCGCCCGCCGCACAGGCGCTCGCCCGCTATCGTCTGCCCGAGAATCAGGCGCCCCGGCTGGCGGATCAGCGGGCGCCGGCCTGGGTCTTTCTCACCGGCATGAAATCCAATCTGTCTTCGACCGGCCTTCGGAACCCTGATGGGAGCTGGAGGACGGTCTAGCGCATGATCGAGGTGGATCATGCGGCAAGTGGCGTGGGGCTTACTGGAATATTGAAACCCTTAACCCCACATGCGTAGTATAGGCGGCGGGCACCGAGATTCGGCGTTCGCGATACAGTGAAAGGAATGGTCCCTGGCCACACCTGTATTGTCCAAGTCTGTTTTACCCAAGGCAGCCAACAAGGCAGCAAAACCTGCGCGTAAAACATCGACCCCGACTGCGGCCTTGAAGGCGCAAGGCGACGCCGACAAGACCCTGAATATGATCCTCTCCCGCCTCGACGATATGAAGGCGGAAGAAACGGTCACCATCGACCTTCGCGGCAAATCAGCATACTCCGACTACATGGTCATCACCTCGGGCCGGGCCAACCGGCACGTCGGTGCGATCGCGGAGAACGTCACGAAAGCCCTGAAGGAAAACGGCATCAGCAAAATCCATGTCGAAGGCTTGCCCAATTGCGACTGGGTGCTGATCGATTCCGGCGATGTGATCGTGCACGTGTTCAGGCCCGAGGTGCGCGAGTTCTACAATCTCGAGCGGTTGTGGACGCAAAGCCCGGTCGCGGCGGTCTAGGGTTCAGACTCAATTGATCCAATAGGCGACGACTGCGGCGATGTGGACGGCAGCCAAGAAGTTTCTGGCGAGTT